>DQSL01000069.1 GCA_015663235.1 Mariprofundaceae bacterium | reverse complement strand
GAAGAAGTTGCAGAAGTTGCAGAAGCTAAAGCAGAAGAAGCTAAAGCAGAAGAAGCTAAAGCAGAAGAAGCTAAAGCAGAAGAAGCTAAAGCTTAATTTACCTTTAATATATAATATGTAGCACGTGGGTTTAAACGCACTCACAATGACGGAGAAAAAAAATGGCAATTACTGCTGCTGATGTAAAAAAACTACGCGAAGCAACTGGCGCTGGCATGATGGACTGCAAAAAAGCATTGATGGAAGTTGATGGTGATTTTGATGCAGGCGTTGATTACTTGCGCAAGAAAGGGCTTGGTGCTGCTGAGAAAAAAGCAGGGCGTATCGCTGCTGAAGGTGTTGTTGTAACCAAAACCAATGGCAAAGAAGCTGTTGTTTTAGAAGTGAATGCAGAGACTGATTTTGTAAGCAAAAATGACCAGTTTGTTGCTTTTGTTGATCAGCTTGCAGCATTTATCCTAGATAAACGCCCTGCTGATGTGACGACACTTTTGGCAATGTCTTTTGAAGGTGATTTAACAGTTGGACAAACATTGTCACAATTGATTTCAACCATTGGTGAGAACATGAGTGTGCGTCGTTTCCAAGTGTTGGAGGCTAGCGGCACGGTTGCTGGATATGTTCATGGTGCGGGTAAAATTGGTGTGTTGGTTGCAGTTGAAGGTAGTGCTGATGATTCGTTGGCAACGATTGCGCGTAATGTAGCTATGCATGTGGCTGCGGTGAATCCTCAGTTTGTATCGCGTGATGAAGTGACGGCTGATATTGCAGAACGTGAGCGTAAAGTATTAACTGAACGCGCACTTGCCAGTGGTAAACCAGAAGCGATTGTTGAGAAGATTGTGACAGGTCAAATGAACAAGTTTTTCTCTGAGAACTGCTTGTTGGATCAAGAGTTTGTGATGGACTCAGACAAGACAGTTGCTAAAGCTGTTGCAGATGTTCAAGCTAACGCAAAAATTGTGGCAGTTGCTCGTTTTGCATTGGGCGAAGGCATTGAGAAAAAAGAAGAAGATTTTGCAGCAGAAGTGGCCGCGCAAATCGCAGGTTAACCCAACTTTTTTCATTAACATCTTTATAAGTATGATTGCGAGGTAATCCATGACATCAAACACCAAATATAAGCGCGTATTGCTCAAGTTATCTGGTGAGGTGTTGATGGGGGATAGTGGTTATGGTATCGACCCTGATACCATCAATCACTTGGCGACTGAATTGCTTGAAGTCAAACAAAGTGGTGTTGATTTAGCGATTGTTATTGGTGGCGGTAATATCTTCCGTGGCAATATGGGCACAGCTTCAGGTATGGACAGAGCTAGCGCAGATTACATGGGCATGATGGCAACTGTGATGAATGCCATTGCCTTGCAGGATGCTTTGGAACGTCAAGGCGGGTCTGTGCGCATGATTTCCGCCTTGCATATTAAAGAAGTTGCTGAGCCTTATATTCGCCGCCGCGCAGTGCGTCACCTTGAAAAAGGTCGCATCCTCGTGTTTGCCGCAGGCACGGGTAATCCTTATTTTACAACAGATACAGCAGCAAGCCTTCGCGCTATGGAAATTGGCGCAGATGTTGTGCTTAAAGGCACGAAGGTTGATGGTGTTTACACTGCTGACCCAGTCAAAGACCCAACTGCAACACGTTATGATACACTTACCTTTACCGAAGCTTTAACCAAACAATTGGGTGTGATGGATGCAACGGCAATGTCTTTGTGCCGTGACAACCAAATGCCGATTGTCGTGTTTGACGTGACCTCATCAGGTCAGATGTTGCGTGCTGTGAAAGGTGAACCAGTCGGTACAGTCGTTCAGGAGAATTGATATGTTTGAAGACCTTGAAGTGAAAATGAATAAAACGATTGAGGCGCTTCGCCACGAGCTGGCAACGATTCGTACAGGTCGGGCTAATGCAGCCCTTCTCGATCAAGTGCGTGTGCCATATTATGGTTCGGATGTGCCTGTGAGCCAAGTAGGTAGTATTTCTGTGCCTGAGCCACGGATGCTGATGATTGCACCATGGGAAAAGTCAGTCTTAGAAGACTTGGAAAAAGCAATCATGTCTTCAGACATTGGGGTTACACCTTCCAGCGATGGTGAAGTGATTCGTATTATCCTTCCAGAGCTTACTGAAGACCGCCGCAAAGAGTTTGTGAAACAAGCCAAAGGTATGAGTGAAAAATCTAAGGTGTCTATTCGTAATCTTCGCCGCGATGCCAATGATGAAATTAAAAAAGAAATGAAAGACGATGGTTTGCCTGAAGATGAAGCCAAACGCTTGCAAGATGAAATTCAAAAAATAACAGATAAATTTATTGCTGAAGTTGATACAGTCATTGAGAAAAAAGAACAGGATATTTTAACTGTTTAATGTCTTCCTCTGAAGACCAGACCAACCAACGTGTACCGCAACATGTTGCCATTATCATGGATGGAAATGGGCGGTGGGCTAAGGCTCAGGGCTTGTCGCGGCTTGAAGGTCATAGGCAAGGCGCAAAACGTCTCAGAGATGTGATTCGCTGGGCAAGAGATGCTGAGGTGAAGCAAGTGTCACTTTATGCTTTTTCAACCGAAAACTGGAAACGGCCCAAGCTTGAAATTGCTGGTTTGATGACCTTGATGGCAACCATGTTGCCCCTTGAAATACCTAAAATGATTGAAGAAAATGCAAGAATGTTGGTGTTGGGCGATATTTCCAAGCTGCCATGGCTGGCGCGTAAGGCTTTAAATCGAGCCGTTGAATCCACTAAAAACAACACATCAGTCGATGTAATTCTATGTCTTAATTATGGCGGACAGCAAGAAATTGTTGAAGCTGTAAAACATTTGTTTGCATCTTTTGATGATGAAAAAGAAAGAGCTGAAGCTTTTGCCAACCTTACCCCTGAAACATTGTACGCACATATGGGTAGGGATGATATTTTGCCAGTGGACTTATTGATTCGTACAGGTGGTGAAAAGCGTATTTCTAATTTTCATCTTTGGGATGCGGCATATGCAGAATTGTATTTCACAGATACCAACTGGCCAGCATACAGTGAAAACGATTTAAAAGAGGCGATTGCCGACTATGCAAGCCGTGAAAGACGATTTGGTAAAACCAGCGAACAAGTGCAAGGTATTGCTGATGAATGAGTTGAGCCAACGTGTACTCACTGCCATTGTGCTGGCTATCGGTGCAGTGTTTTGGATGTTTTATACTGATGATACGTTATTTGCACTGATTACGATTGTGATTGGTTTGCTCGCTATCATTGAGTTGCTTGCCATGGTTAAACTGCCATCTGGCGTGTTGTATGTCGTGACATTGGCTATTCCCAGCCTGTTTTGGTTGTGGAGTCCTGAAACGATACCTGTACTTTTCCCGTTGCTTGTTCCAACCGTGTTTTGGATGGTTATTTATGTGGTCATCATGCGCCATAATAGTAGCGCTGAAACCTTTGCGCGTTTTGCTTATGCGCAGTGGATGACGCTGCTGGTGATGTTGTTTTGCTACACGCTCATTACGGTTCACCCCATGCAACATGGTGTCTTGTTTTTATCAGGTGCAATTTTGGGTGTGTGGGCTGCGGATATAGGCGCTTATTTTATTGGTAAAGCTTTGGGCAGAACCAAGCTTTGCCCTTCGATTAGCCCTGGTAAAAGTGTGGAAGGTTTTCTCGGTGGAGTAGTGTTTGGCACTTTGGCGGCAGCCACTTTTTGGGTGATGGTGCTGGGCATGGGGGTTGGAACAGCAGTTGTTTTAGCAGTTGCTTTGGTGATGGTTTCTGTGGCAGGTGATTTGGGAGAGTCGGCATTGAAACGCGCAGTTGGTGTTAAAGACAGTGGCAAAATATTGCCAGGACACGGTGGCATTTTAGACCGTATTGATGCACTGCTGCCTTCTATTCCCGTGGTTGCTATGCTTTGGTTAATCATCGCATGAGTAGCCCGATGAAGATAACGATTTTAGGCGCAACGGGTTCAATTGGTACAAGTACCATTGATGTGATGTTGCGTCACCCTGATCAGTTTCAAGCCTATGCTTTGGTAGCTCACCGCAATGTGGATTTGATGCGCGAATTGGTGGGAAAAGTTCACCCAGAACTTGTGGTGATGACAGATGAAACGGCATATCACAGTTTAAAAGGCACGTTGCCACAACATGTTCGCTTGGAATTTGGCATGGATGCTGCGGAAGCTGCTGCGGCACATGAAGATGTGGATATGGTGATGGCTGCCATGGTGGGTTCAGCAGGATTGCCTGCAACTTTAGCGGCTGTTCGTGCTGGAAAACGTGTTGGGCTGGCAAATAAAGAATGTTTGGTCACGGCAGGGCGTATTTTTATGCAAGCTGCTAAGACAAGTGGTGCTCAGGTTGTGCCTGTAGACTCAGAACATGCCGCCGTACACCAAGCCTTAGCGGGGCATGACAGGGATTCGGTGACACGCATTATCCTCACCGCATCGGGTGGTCCTTTTCGCAATCGAGACCCTGAATCATTAAAAAGTGTGACTGTGCAAGAAGCGGTGGCACATCCAAACTGGAGTATGGGTGCTAAAATTAGCATTGATTCTGCAACCATGATGAACAAAGCCTTGGAATTGATTGAAGCCAAATGGTTGTTTGATGCCAAACCAGAAGAGCTATCGGCGATTATCCACCCGCAAAGTATTATACATGCCATGGTTGAATACCGTGACGGCTCTGTTTTGGCACAACTTGCTATGCCAGATATGCGTTCGCCCATTGTCTATGCCATGCAAGCCGAGCCACGCTTGGAAAGTGGTATTCCGTGGTTGGAGCTGGCGGGAACCCATCCTTTGGAATTTCAAGCGATTGATGAAGCCCGCTTTCCAGCGATGGCTTTGGTGAAAGAAGTGCTGGCAGGTGAAGATAGTTTGGCGATTGCTTTGAATGCCGCCAATGAAGTTGCCAATCAAGCATTTCAAGACGGAAAAATTGGTTTTATGGATATTGTGAGCACGGTTGCTAAAGTGCTTGCACAAACTGACAATCAACATGTGGAAACATTGGAAGAAGTTTGGAATTTGGATGCAGACACACGCCGTATTACAGAGGAAAACATGGTATTATGATAGAAACTGTGCAAACCATATTGTATTTCATTGCTGCCATTGTCATCCTGATTGGTTTCCATGAATATGGACATTTTATTGTGGCACGAAAGCTTGGCTTTAAAGTCGAAAAGTTCTCGATTGGTTTTGGCCCTTCTCTTTTTTCGTGGCGTGGCAAAGATGGTGAAGTTGAATATGTGATTGCTGCTATTCCTTTGGGTGGTTATGTCAAAATGTTTGGTGAAAACCCCTATGACCAAGTGGATAGCGAAGAAAAAGTTGTCATTCCTGAAAAAGATTTAAAACGCGCCTTTAATCGGCAGGCTGTTTGGAAACGCGCTTTGGTGGCTTTTGCAGGCCCTGCATTTAACTTTATTTTTGCGATTGTGGCATTTGCGATTGCGGGTTTGTTGGGGCGTGAAGTGTTGCCTGCAAACATTGGCACAGTTGTCCCCAACTCAGTTGCTGAACAAAAAGGCTTGCAGTTTGGTGATGAAATCGTTGCGTTAAATGGACAAGAAGTTGGTTCTTGGCAGGCTTTTGAAGAGTATTTAAAGTTTAGCGTGGGTGAAGAAGTTGTGCTGGATGTGGCACGAGACCAGCATGTTAAACATGTCACATTTACATTGCCCATACCTGAAAAAGATGTGTTTTTAATTGATGTAGCAAGCACATTGCTGGGCGTTGCTTTGGGTATGGATATTTTAATTGAAAGTGTGATGCCTGATTCGCCTGCTGAACAAGCATTGCTTAAAGCTGGTGACAAAATCATCGCAGTCAACGGTAAACCAGTGTATAATATTTCAACGTTGATAGGCATTGTTGGTGATAGCCCAGACAAGCGTGTGAATCTGCAAGTGATACGTGATGGCTCACAACTGCAACTGCGCGTTACACCCAAAGCAAACAACTCAGGGAGAGGCTTGATTGGTGTTCGCCTTCAAGCCAAGCCATGGGATGAGCATGTTTGGCAGCATAAAGGTTTGTTTGAAAGCATAGGATATGGCTTTACCCGAACTTGGGAAGTGACTGTGATGACAGGTGAAATGATTAAACGCATGATAACCGCATCTATTTCAGCCGACAATATTGGTGGGCCGATTGCCATTGCCCAAATGGCAGGCAGCACCGCCAGTAGTGGGCTTGTGTATTTTGTCATGTTTTTAGCGTTTTTTTCGGTGAACTTGGCTATTTTGAACTTGCTACCCATCCCCGTGTTGGATGGTGGTATGTTGATGTTTTTAGCTTTGGAGCAAGTGCGCGGCAAGCCACTTTCTGTGGATATGCAAGTACGCTTTCAAGCTGTGGGTATGTTGTTGATTATGGCTCTGATGGTGTTCGCTTTTTATAATGACATCATGCGCTTATTTTAAGGAAATATATGTTTCGTTTTTGTCTTAAGTCTGCCTTTTTAGGCATTTTATTTTTTGGGTTTCTTTCTTCAGCGTTTGCAGGTGAACGTATTACCTCCATTGCGATTGAAGGGAATCGTTATGTTGAATCTGCGGCAATTCTTAACAAATTGAAATCAAAAGTAGGCGATGTGATGAGTCGCCGCCAAATTAGCCGAGATGTGCGCAAGCTTTTTGCCACAGGTTTATTTGCCGATGTGTTTGTGGAAGGCGAAGCGCATGAAGGTGGGCTTAAGCTCGTTTATGTTGTGGTTGAAAATCCTGTCGTCGCATCGGTGGAAGTTGAAGGTAATGATGAAGTGACCAGGAAGAAGATTCTTCCTGTACTCAAAATAAAAGCAGGGCGCGTGATTAGCCCCAAAGCTGAACGCCTAGATGTGAACAGCATCATGGGTTTGTATTTGAAAAAAGGTTTTTATCAAGCCAAGGTTGATGTGCAAACCAAAGCCTTGGAAGATGGACGTGTTGAAGTTGTGTTTGTGATTGACGAAGGTGAAATCACGCGGGTTAAAGAAATACAGTTTATTGGTAATGCGCATTATACACATGAAGAGTTGGTGGAGAGTTTAGCCACAAGTCCGTCAAGTTTTGGTAGCTGGTTTAGTGATAGAGATGTGTTTGAGCGCAAGCGTTTTGAGGCTGATGCACAACTTATTCAACAGCATTATTTGGAACATGGCTACTTGGATGTACGCATTGAATCAACGCGACTCATGCTTACACCAAATATGGATGATTTTTATCTGAGCATGAGTATTCACGAAGGTGATGCGTTCACGGTGAGTGGTATAGAGTTGCAGGGTGATTTGGTTCCTTCGTTAGAGAAGTTAATGGAAGTTGTTGAGCTTGAAGTTGGCGAATTGTATGCGTTATCCAAGCTACAAAGAACTTTAAGCGCCATGACTGAAGTTGTAGGCGATGAAGGTTTTGCTTTTGCCAATGTTACGCCTTCATTTCACAGAAATATTGATGATAAAACTGTTGTGATTGTTTTTGATATTGAGAAGGGTCGAGAGGTTTATGTTGAACGCGTTCAAATTTCTGGCAATGATAAAACCAAGGATTTTGTTGTACGTAGAGAAATGCGCCAACATGAAGGAGAGCGTTATAAATCCAGCTTTGTGCGTCGAAGCCAAGAGCGTATTCAACGCTTGAGTTTTATGGAAGGTGTCACGGTTTCTAAAGCGCAAGGTTCAAAGTCAGACCAAGTGAATTTGGATGTGAATGTGACAGAAGGAAAAAGTGGTCGGTTTTCTGCTGGGGTTACTTACTCCCAAATCTATGGCACAGGGTTTACAGGCTCAGTTTCAGAACAAAATCTTTTTGGTGAGGGCTATCAAGCCAATGTGAGCGCTGATGTTGGTGGCGCATCTAATAACTATTCGATTGATTTGGTTGACCCCTATTTCTTTCGGGATGGGGTTAGTGCTTCGGTTCGGCTACTCCAAAATCAAACGGATTTGCAATCATTTGTAGCATATACCTATAAAAGCCAGGGTGGTTCTGTGGGTTTGGGTTTTGCCTTGAATGAATATGCGCGATATTCGTTGGGATATAAGATAACAACGACTGAATTATCGGGCGTAGACCCTTTAACCTCGTCCATAGCATTGCTTTCCCAAGTTGGGACATTTACGACGGGTGAGCTGACCCAAGGTTTATCTTATGATACGCGAAATAGAACCGTGTATGCATCCGAAGGTGGTATTCAATCTATCACATTGGGTTACGCAGGGTTAACGGGAGAAAGACAGTTCACTGAAATCACATTGGGCTCCAGAAACTACTTTAAACTATCCGATTATTGGACATTACGTGCAGTGATTGGTGGTGCATCAATCCAAGGTTATGGTGGTGTAGAGTCTCCCATTTACCGCCGATATTCAATGGGTGGTGTTGGTTCCGTTCGTGGTTATGACAGTTTTGGTATCTCATTGGTTGACCCTGCAACCTTGGATATTTTGGGTGGCGAATTTAAGACAAACACCTCGCTTGATTTGATTTTCCCCCTTCCTTACATGGCAAAAGCTGGGTTTAGAGGCTCAATTTTTGTCGATGCAGGCACTGTTTGGGGAACCACAGGTACTGTTTCAGAAGTGTTTGATTTGGCGAAGGTTCGCGCATCTTATGGGCTTGGCATTGAATGGGCATCACCCGTTGGGCCACTGACAATGGTGTGGGGTTTTCCAATCAATAGACAAATCAATGATAAAGTGAGAAAATTCGAGTTCAGGTTGGGTCAAGGTTTCTAAAATAATAGAAAGTATACTTATGTTTGAGTATTGAGGGTTTGAAATGATGAAAAAATTAGTATTGATGGTGTTTGCAGTTTCACTGATATGGTCAGCGCAGGCAGTTGCATCTGAAAACAATGTTGCTGTTGTAGATATTAAAACTGCAATGGAAAACACCAAAGCTTATGCCGCAGGCATTAAACGCTTGGAAGCCTTGCAAAATAAAAAGAAAAAAGAACTTGAAGCAATGCGCAAGCGCTTGACTGATTTGGACAAAGAATTGCAACTGCAATCGATGGCTTTATCCAATGATAGGCAAAATGCTAAACAACAAGAACTTGCACAATTAAAGAAAACATTTGATAGAAAGCTTCAAGATGCATCGGATGACCTTAAGGCTGAAAAACGTAAACTTGATTCGCGTATGATTGGTAAGTTTTATGATGTGGTTCGTGATTATGGTAAAGAAAAAGGTTTTGATCTTATTCTTCCAAAATCAACCACTATATATGTTGGCGAAGGTTTGGACATCACTGCTGATATTACCAATATTTTGGACACAAAGTAACAACGTCCTTCTTTCAATATGGAAGAATCGATAACCTTCTCTGAAGTTGCAAAGCTTGTTTCTGGCAAGCTTGTTCGTGGTGAAGCTGATGCTTCTATTGTTGGTGTACACACGCTGGCACATGCACAACAACAGCACGCTACATTTTTAGCCAACATGAAATATAAGTCTGACCTGCTGACAACGCAGGCAGGTTTGGTTTTTTTATCTGCGAAGATTGAAGTACCCAAAGATACAAGCTTTGCAGCCATGCAAGTTGCAGATCCTTATGTGGCGTTTACGCTATTGCAACGCTACTTTCATCCACTACCCAGATCTTCAGGTATCATTCATGCTTCCGCAGTGATTGATGAAACGGCAACGGTCGCCAGCCATGTGCAAATTGATGCCAATGTTAGCATTGCCAAAGGTGTGTCTATCGGCTCAGGTTCTATGATTGGTGCGGGTTGTGTGCTTGAAGAAGGCGTGCGTATTGGCAATCATTGTTTGATTCATCCGCGTGTGACTTTGGCGAGAGATACGCAGCTGGGCGATAGGGTGATTATTCAATCGGGTGCGGTGATTGGCTCGGATGGTTTTGGTTTTGCGTGGACAGGCGACGAATTTTTAAAAATCCCGCAAGTCGGTCGTGTTGCACTTGAAGATGATGTGGAAATTGGTGCGAATACTTGCATCGACCGTGGTGCGATAGAGGACACTGTGATTAAAGCAGGTGCGAAATTGGATAACCTGATTCAAGTCGCACATGGCGTTGAGATCGGTTATAAAACTGTGATTGCAGGGCAAGCAGGCATTGCAGGTTCAACGGTGATTGGCAATGGTTGCCAAATGGGTGCGCAATCAGGCGTTGCTGGGCATTTGAAGCTTGCAGATGGCACGATTGTTGGTGCAAAAGCAGGTGTGATTGGTAATACGAAAGAACCAGGTATGATTTCAGGTTTTCCTGCAGTACCGCATCGCCAGTGGTTGCGTGCATCAGGTATGTTTGACCGTCTACCTGAAATTTGGAAAAAAATGAGAAAGTTAAGTGATGGAGAAAAATGATGGCTGCATTTAATATTGATGAAATTATGGACAGATTACCCCATCGTTATCCGTTTTTATTGGTGGATAGGGTGCTTGAAATCGTGGAAGGTGAGTCCATCAAAGCTTTAAAAAACGTCACAATTAATGAGCCGCATTTTAATGGTCACTTTCCTGGCCATCCGATTATGCCAGGTGTGTTAATCGTGGAAGCCATGGCGCAAGTGGGTGGTCTTTTGGCATTGTCTGAGAATGGTGGTGAACAAGAGCATTTGATGTATTTTACAGGCATTGATGGCGCTAAGTTTCGTAAACCTGTGCGACCAGGTGACCAGATTATCTTTGATATTACCATTCTGCGCAAACGGGGAGCGATGTATAAATTTAAAGGCGAAGCGTTTGTTGATGGTAAGCTTGTTTGCTCGGCAACCTTGATGGCATCTGTGTTCCCTAAGGATGAAGCGTGACCAACAGTCTGCAAACATCTATCCACCCGTCCGCCGTTGTCTCGGACAAGGCGAGTATTGGTGAAGGGGTTGTCATTGGTGCGTTTTGCACGGTTGATGAGCATGTTACATTGGGTGATGGCTGTGAGTTGTTATCGCATGTTTCCATCACGGGGCGAACTAGGGTCGGTAAAAACAATCGTTTTTTTCCTTTTTGTAGCATTGGTGCAGAGCCACAAGACTTAAAATTTCATGATGAACCTTCCGAAGTAAATATTGGTGATAACAATACTTTTCGTGAGTATGTGACCGTGCATAGAGGCACGGAAGGTGGTGGAATGCTCACCAAAATTGGTAATAATAATCTTTTCCAAACCTATACTCATGTGGCGCACGATTGCCAGATTGGCAATGGTATTGTGCTGGCATGTAGTGCGATTTTGGCAGGGCATGTGGAAGTTCATGATGGTGCGATTGTGGGTGCGATGTCTGCGGTTCATCAGTTTTGTCGTATTGGCAAAAATGTTATGCTGGGAGCCACGTGTACCGTGCTTAAAGATATGCCGCCGTTTACCATTGCTGGTGGTGGTTACAGTATGAGTTTATCGGGTTTGAACACCGTAGGTTTAAAACGAAAAGGTTTCACTAATGATGATATTCGTGCGTTAAAACAGGTGTATAAAATTGTATTTATGGGTTCAGGTAAGCTGAGTGACAGGTTAATTGAGGCTGAGAAATTAAATTTAAACAATGCTCATGCAGATGAATTACTGACATTTGTCCAAGATAGTGAGCGCGGCGTGATGATGCACTCTAAAAAAGAGAAAGGCGCGTAATTTTCGTATGACCTCCCTCAAACGCATCGGTTTAGTAGCAGGTTATGGTGCGTTTCCCCTAGAACTTTGCCAAACCCTTAAAGAAAATGGTTATATGGTGCATGTTGCAGCCATTCAAGAAGAAGCATCCAAAGACATAGAAAGTATTGCCGATAGCGTGACTTGGGTATCGGTGGGGCAAATCAAAAAGCTGATTAAAACCATGCAAAACCATAAAGTTACCGACCTTATTTTTGCAGGAAAAGTGCAAAAGATTCATTTGTTTAGGAATTTTAAGCCTGATTTATTGGCGGCTAAAATTCTTTTCCAAGCCAAAGATAAAAAAGATGACTCCTTGATGTTGGGTATCGTCAAAGCCTTGGAAGACAAGGGGATAACGGTGCGCTCCCAAGTGGAGTTTGCAGGTGATTTGTTGGCAGGTGAAGGGCATTTGTTTGGTCCAAAGCCCACAGAGCAAATGCTTAAAGATATAAAGTTTGGCTTTCCGCAAGCCAAACATATCGCGGGTATGGATATTGGGCAGACCATTGTGGTCAAATATGAAGCGGTTTTAGCGGTTGAGGCCATTGAAGGCACGGATGAAGCCATCAAACGCGGCGGTGCGTTGGGTAAATCGGATGTCACAGTTGTTAAAGTCGCCAAACCCAATCAAGACCCTCGCTTTGATGTACCAGCCATGGGTGTCGGTACATTAGAGACGATGGCTGCGGCAGGTTGCACGGCAATCGGTATTGAAACAGGACAAACGCTGTTGATTGAGAAGGATAAGCTTAGCGAATTGGCTAACCGCTTAGGTGTTTCTGTTGTCGGCGTTTAGTTTTTCTGTTCATTTTTGGGCAGCCAAAAACGAACCCATAAGCTGACCTTTATAAGCTGCTCGTATCCTTCGCTATGTTATTGAAGCGGGGCGAAAAGTTTTTTCGCTTATCCCTTCTTCAATAACAAGACTTCGGCGCAGCTTAACAAAGGGAAACCTGCGTTCCTTGTGGTTCAATATTGGTGAAAATTTAAAAGCTGTATAGACTTGCAAGTATGGTGAACCATCCAAAAACATATCGTGTTCTTATATCCGCAGGGGAAACCTCTGGGGATTTACATGCGTCTGCGCTTATTAAACAGCTCAAAGCGCAAACACCTGATGGTGTAAAGCTTGAAATTTCAGGTATTGCAGGGCCATTGATGCAGGAAGCAGGTTGCAAGGCTGTGCGGGATATGTCTGAGCTGAATGTGATGGGTTTTGGTGATGTGATTAAAGCATTGCCGCGTATCAAAGCTGTGGAGCGGGAAATTGTAGCGTTTGCGGCTGAATTTAAGCCAGATATGGTGATTCTTACGGATTTCACCAGCTTTCATTTGGGTTTGGGGCGTAAACTTCGGTCTAAAGGTTTGTTTGTGACCCATTATATCGCCCCTAAGCTTTGGGCATGGGGTGCAAAACGCATCAGCAAACTTCAAAAGTCGCAAGATAGATTGGCGTGTATATTTCCCTTTGAACAACAATGGTTCACGGAGCGCGGCATCCAAGATGCACAATATGTGGGTAATCCCAGTGCTTATGCATGCCAAGGCGGCTGGAGTAAACAAGAACTGAAAGCACGGTTGGGATTAAGTGAAGATGAACCGTTGTTGGCACTTTTGCCCGGCTCTCGCCCATCTGAAATCAAACAACATGTACAACTTTTGGCAGATGCTTATGTTCGACTGAAAGACAAACAACCCAAATTAAGAGCTGTCGCCACACTTGCGCCAAGTGTGAAAGCTGAAGCCTTAAAACCACTGACGGATGCAGGGGTTCTGTTGTTGGAACGCACCGAAGATAACTATGCGCTAAGAGCAGATGCTGCGATTGCTGTGTCGGGCACGGCGACTTTGGAATTGGCATTGTGGGATACGCCTACGGTATTGGTGTATAAAACATCGGCTTTTTCTTGGTTTATTGGGCAACGCTTGATTAAGGGAAGATGTGTTGGGCTTGCTAATATTCTGCTCTTGGGTGATGCACCAAGTTCAGAAGGTATTGTGCCTGAATTGTTGCAGCACGATGCCACGATTGAAAATATTGAAAATGAAGTCTTAGCTTTATTACATGGTGAAACAAAACAACAGCTTCAAGCTTTTAGCAAATTGCGTGAATTATTAGGCACTGAAAACCCCGCAAAAAAGTTAGCAGTCCTTTGCTGGGCTGAGATGGTGAAATAAATGGCAATATATGCTGTGGGTGATATTCAAGGGTGTTACAAACCTTTGAAAACATTGCTTAAACAAGTGTCTTTCGATCCAAATAAAGACGTGCTGTGGTGCGCTGGTGATATGGTCAATCGCGGTCCTGATTCGCTAAAAGTTTTACGTTATTTAAAAAGCTTGGGTGATGCGTGTGTATGTGTATTGGGTAACCATGATATTCAACTTTTGGCATATTATGCAGGCGGCAAATCATTTTCAGGTGACACATTGGATGAAGTGGTGAAAGCCAAAGATGCGGACGAGTTGATTGCGTGGCTTCGTCACCAGCCCTTGTTACATCATGATAAAGATTTGGATTGGGCTATGGTTCATGCAGGGCTTAGCCCACTATGGAGCTTGAAAAAAGCCAAGAAGCAAGCACGTAAAGTAGAGAAAGTATTGCAATCAAATGGTTGGGGTGAATTTTGTAAGTCTTTGCAAAATAAGGATTTTCCAACACAAGACCCGCAAGATAAAACAAAACGATTGTTATTTAACACGGCGGTGTTGACCCGCACGCGTTTTTGTAGCGATGAAGGTGTGTTTGACTGGCAACAAAAAACAGAGGATGCCAAAGATGAACATGTCCAAGCTTGGTTTGAACATGAAGATGCCAAATGGAAGCAGGCAGGAAAAAAAGCTGGAAAAAAGAAAACATGCATTGTTTTCGGGCATTGGGCAGCCAAAGGTTTGGTGGCGAATCACCCTGATGTTTTAGGCCTGGACACAGGTTGCGTGTGGGGCGGTGCTTTGACCTTGGCGAAGCTGGGTCATGGGAAAGTTGAAAAAATAATCTCCGTTTAACGTCGTTTGGGTTTAGAACTGGGATATATTCTGCTATGTTTGGCATTGAAATTGTAGAATGAGGTTAAGGTGTGATGAATAAACGTATTTTTTCTTGGATTTTGGCAACTGTACTCACATTGGGCTGGAGTAGTTCAGCATTGGCATTTGCCAACGCTGATGTTTTTGACTCGATATTATCAGCGCATCAAGATGAGTCTCGCCCGAAAGGTATGCCTTATATTGATGAAGTTGAGCAAGTGCCAGGAACTTATAATGCGTGGACGATGAAATTTCGCGCGCAAATTAAAGATGCAGAAACAGGTGATAAGAAAGTGATTGCCATGCCTGTAACCTTAAAATACAAGGGTAATGCGTTGTATATTAAGATTAAATTGGCGGATGTGGATAGACGCGTGGTTGATGCTGTATTTAAAGAATTGAAAAGCGAAATCAATGACTTAAAAGATTATGACAGTGGTGACTTAAAGGGGTTTCGCTCCAATATTGGGCATAATACCAAGGCGGTGTTGCTTGAAGGTAGTGTGAATGTAGGCGGGAAAACACTAGAAGAATTGCGTGAGTTGATTGTTGAGCTTAGAGAAGAAATGGCTGATTTTTATGAGGAATTGTATGAAGCTAATGTTGATGCAAAAGAAGATTATTTTGAAGATGTGTTGGATGAGAAATATCCCAGCATTAATGAAGCACAAACATTTTTAGAAATCATGGGCAATAATTTTACCCTCAAAAACCAAGTGAAACAGCGCGCATCGCAACAAGGGCATTGGGCTTGGAAGGTTGAAGGCGATGATGTGGAAACCATTAACTTTGGCGACCATATGCAAGAAGTATTATTGCTGAAAACAGGCATGGGTATTTCTGAATATAAAACGGAAAAAATGTATGATGAATTGGCAAAACGGGTAAAATCTAGGCTGCCTAAAGGTGCGAAAGATGTGAAAATCGAGCCACATTACCGTAAAAATGGCATCACAACGTTGTCTTTTATTTATCCATACAGCAAGCGTATTGATGGTGAAGATATTCAAGGTTATCATGAAAAATTCACGCGGTATGTAACGTCAGTTTCGAGCGATTTGCACAATATTGTTGCACCATTTGTGCAAGCACCGAGTAAGAAAAAGGTCTATTCACTGGATGTAGATGATTTTATGGCAGTGGTTGATGATGGTTTGGAAAGCTTGCCTACCCATGACGTTCCGCTTGCCAATGGGCAGTGGAAGTTTAAGTTTAAAGGTGTGGCTTATATTATTACCAACTATAAATCACATATGTCGTTGGCATTTATTTATACATTGCCGCGAGGTATGAAGCTTGATAAGCCTAGCGACTTTTTGGAAGATGAGATTGAGGCTAAATATGCCACATTTGCAGATAAGTATGGCATTGGCGGATATAAAAATAGCAAACGAACACTGATGGTCAATATGCAAATCAATTACGGCATCAAAGGCTCAAAAAATGCAACGGGTGAGAAAATTAAAGCCAAGTATGATGCCTTTACACGTCGCATAGCGCCAGACCTTCAAAATAGGTTAAAAGGTTTTATTGGTCTTTAAAACGAAGCAACTACCAAGTATTTTTACGCTCACGCAAGTGGGTAAATACTTCAGGCGCATTCAAGTTTATTTTATTTTCCAGATTATAAGCTTGAATAAACGCAGCGTTCAAAGGACGAAGAAAAGGGTTGGTTGCTTTTTCCAGCCCAATACTTGATGGAATAGTCGGCTGTTGTTTCATGCGGGTTTGGGTGTCATCTTTAATACGCTGTTTGAGCTTTTTATTGCCTGCATCAACATCACGTGCGAAGCGCAAGTTGGGAAGCGTGTATTCATGCGCACAATAGACTTTGGTATTATCATCCAGCAGGGCAAGTTTTTGTAAACTTTGCCACATTTGTGCAAAGCTTCCTTCAAACAATCGCCCGCAACCGCCACCAAATAAGGTGTCACCACAAAACAGTGCATCATCAATCACAAACGCAATATGTCCTAAAGTGTGCCCTGGTACATCCATACTTCGGATATTTAGCGAACCAATTTGGAACTGACTATCAGCAGCAATAGCTTGGCTGATATGTGGAATACGCGAAGCATCGGCTAGGTTGGCAACAACCTTGCTTTGGTATGTTTGCACAAGCTCTTTATTGCCATCGGTATGGTCCCAATGATGGTGGGTGTTGAGGATATGGGTGGGTTTAATATTGAGTTGAGCGCAAACCTCAATCACGGGTGAAGCCAAGGCTGGGTCAACCACGCAAACCACGGGACTGTGGCGGTCTTGAATAATATAAATATAGTTGTCATTCAGTACAGGTAGTTGGTGTACTAAAAAATGCTGATGTTGGTATGTCCACATAGCGTGAGTGTAAGCGGAGTTTGATGAATGTCACATGATGGTT
>DQSL01000096.1 GCA_015663235.1 Mariprofundaceae bacterium | reverse complement strand
TGGGTGTTGGGCAGCTTGACCCTTATGTTTGGGGATATGCCAATCCCTATATGCTTGGCACGTTGCTGGGTATGAGTTTGCTGCTATTTTCACGTCAGTTTTATACCATGGCGATGATTTTATTAGTTGTTGTTTTGGCTTGGAATGTTGGGGTTTTGCAATCGGTGAACCTTTGGGACTACTTGCTTGACCCGTTTATTTTCTTTTATGCTTTGGCTAAGGTGGTGAGAAGAACATGCTAGATTGGAAAACACGACCGACACTGTATTTTATTCGTTTGATGAGCGTGTTTTTTATCTTGTTCTTTTTATTGCGCTTGGCTTTTTTATGGGTATATCCTGAAACATTTGCCGAGTTAACGGTTGGTGATACTGTTTATGCCATGCTCAAAGGCGCATGGTTTATGGATAGCTCCATCATCATGGTATTTTTAGGTATTCCATTTTTATTAACCTACTTGCCCATACCTTGGTTTAGACGGCGGCAGTGGTATTTAACGCTGGTGAGTTGGTACGCATTCATTCTGTTGTTTGTTTTTGCCTTGATTGCGATTGGTGATTTGCAGTATTTTGGGCTAGTACACAGGCACACAGGCCATGAGTTGGCGGCAGCCATGCAAACATCAACGCAAGCGATGATTGATATGTTGGTATCTGCTTATGGCTGGCAAATGCTGGCTTTGGTTATGGTGATGGTGGCTTCTGCCTTCGTTTGGCAGCGATATATGATGCCACACCCTGCAATATCACACCTCAAACTGGGTTGGAAACGTATTCCTTTTTTTGTGGTGATGTTTGTCATTGTTTTGCTAACCATGCGCGGGGGTATTGAAAGTAAACCTATTCAATCTGTATTTGCCTATAATGAAGGAAGTATGGCGCAAGGTCACTTGACGCTCAATGGCGTGTTTGCAACATTTCACAGTCTAAGTAAGTCCAAAATGCGTATGCCTGATTTCATGCCTCAAGAAGAAGCGGTTGATGTGGTACAGGCTATTTATACTTCGCCTTATGAAAGTATACCTGATGCCCGTTACCCGCTTATGCGTGAGCGCACCAGTCCAAATGTGGGGCAGGAAAAGCTTAATGTTGTGATTCTGTTGCTCGAAAGTTGGGATCCTGATTTTATTGACATCACGAGGCAGCTAGCAGGTAAAAAGCCTTATGGTGTAACACCCAACTATAATGCTTTAGCCAAAAAAGGGCGGCTTTACACCAATTTTTATGCCAATGGACAGCGTTCGATTGATGGCATTGCGGCTGTGATTGCGGGCATTCCGCGTGTACCAGGAGCAGGTGGTATTGGTGAAGGCATTGAGGTAAATGGCATAGGCTGGATGGGTAATGTTGCCAAATCTCAAGGCTATCAAACTTCATTTTTGAGTGGCTCTTACCGTCATTCCTTTTATATGGATAAAATTGCACCGCTTGCAGGCTTTGATACTTATTATGGTTCAGAAGATTTAAAGTCACTGCATTCAAACCCGCCTAAATCGCATTGGGGTGGTTGGGATTATGATTTATTTATGGCGGGACACGCGTTGTTTGCTCAATCTGAGCAGCCATTTTTGAGTGTGATGTTTTCAGTCAGCACACATACGCCTTGGGCATTGCCTGAGCCACGTTTTCAAAAATTTAAGGGTGATAGTGATGAAGAACGGTTTTTAAACACCATGTATTACACGGATTGGGCATTGGGGGAGTTTTTCAAGGCTGTTGAAGGCTCAACGTATGCCGATAATACGATTTTCCTTCTCTTCGCTGACCATGCCAGTGGGAATATGCCACACCCTAATATGCGCGAACAATACCGTGTACCATTGTTGATGGTTGGCCCTCATATTGAGCCAAGTATTGATGATACGTTAAGCAGCCAAATTGATTTAATCCCGACAATCATTGACCTCGCAGGTTGGGAAAAGGCAAAATATGCCAGTCTTGGCAGCTCCATCGTTGAACAGCGTGCGAATCGTAGCGTTATTTTTGGGCGAGATGCTATGACAGGGCGCATTGAAGATAATGGCTCGCTGGTTGTGCGCAGCCTTGAGCGCGTGGTGCATAGCGAAGGTGAGCCTGAGCAGGTTGCTGAAGCTGAACACAGGTTGAAAGCTCAGGTGCAGGTGTTGTTGGATGCATGGCAGCACAATACGCTGATGAAAGTAGAAAAATAATGACACTTAAGGTGTTGCAGTTGTGTTGCTCCCCTAATAAGGGAGGGCTTGAGCTATATTTTGCCAATATTTGTAATGCATTAAAAGACGAAGTGCAGGTTTTGGCAGTGATTGCGCCTGACTCCAAATTGCAGCCGTTAATCCACACTGAAATCACCACACTACCAAAGAAAGTACATTATTTACCTTTGTTTGCCGCCAAGAAGCTTGCATCTATCATTGATAAGCGAGACATTGATGTGATTCACTTGCACTGGAATAAAGATTTAACCTTGGCTGTGTTGGCAAAGCTTTGTTCAAAACGAAAACCGAAGCTGGTGATTACGCGCCACATGAAGTTCCCTGTCATGAAAGATGGTCTATTGCACCGATTTTTATATAAACACATAAACCACATCATGGCGATTACGAAAACGATGGCGTTTGATTTAAAACGTTTTATTCCTGATGATGTGCGCCCTGATATTTCAGTGAATTATTTGGGAATTGATAGTGTTTCACCATTTACCGATGAAGAAGTATCTAAAACAAGAACTTTGTATGATGCTGAAAACAAACATTTTTTGATTGCCTTGGTAGGGCGCATTGATGCGGATAAAGGGCATGATTTACTGCTGGAAGCATTAGCCATAGCAAAAGCCAGAGGCTTACCCTTTAAAGTGTTGGTGGTGGGGCATCCCATGCAGGAAAGTTATTTGCAGAGCTTGAAAGAGCGGGTTAAAACACAAGGTTTGCAAGATAAAATGCTGTTTCTTGGTTTTGTGGATGAGCCAAGGTGTTTGATGCAGGCATGTGATGTGTTGGTTTTGGCGACCATTGAAGAGACGTTTGGTTTGGTATTGATTGAAGCCATGAGCGTGGGTACGCCTGTGATTGGCAGCAATCGAGGTGGTGTACCTGAAATTATTGAAGATAAATACACAGGACTGCTGTTTGAATCATGTGATAGCCAAAGCCTGTTTGAAGCCATAGAAACACTTTACTTGAACCCTGAACAAGCCAAGGCGTATGCAAGTCAGGCTTGCATCAAGGTGCAGGAAAAGTTTGATGCGAATACACATATTCAAACGTTGCTAAACACGCTTAAGGAGGTCGCAAATGGTTGATATTTCAGTGGTGATGATTACCAAAAATGCAGAGCGTAAACTTGCACAATGCCTTGCCTCTTTAAGCGCCTTTGATGAAGTGGTGATTTACGATAATGGTTCAACGGACAACACGCTGGAAATTGCCAAAGGTTTTGAAAATGTGAAAGTGTTTGAGGGCGAGTTTTTTGGCTTTGGCAAAACCAAAGCACATGTTGCAACGTTAGCCACACATGATTGGGTATTTTCGTTGGATGCTGATGAAGTGGTTAGTCCTGAATTGATAGAAGAATTGAGCAATAAGACATTGGATGTTGCGGCATGTTATCAAGTACAGCGAGATAATTTTTATCGGGGTAAACATATCAAATGTTGCGGTTGGTATCCTGAATATATTGTACGTTTATATCATCGTGGTCAAACCAACTTTTCCGATGCACCCGTGCATGAAACTGTGCAAACTAAAGGTTTGAAAGTAGAAAAGTTACAGGCTCCTATCGCACATTATTCCTTTGATAGTGTGGCTGACTTTTTGGTGAAGATTCAAAGTTATTCCGAGATTTATGCCAAGGATATGCAGGGTAAAAAAGATGTTTCCATTTTTGCAGGCTTAGGGCGTGGTATCTTTGCTTTTATGAAGAGCTACTTCTTTCGCAAAGGCATATTTTATGGCTTTGAAGGCTTTACTATTGCTTTCTTTCACGGCTTGGGCACAACAGTAAAATACCTCAAACTTTATGAGAAGAATAATTCTAACAAATAAACTGCTGCAAGTCCTTTTGGATAGTTTCAAAGAGAGCTTGGCGGGTTTGAATGTCTTGTGGAATCATATAATTGTGTTGCAAGGTTTTATCACCAATACCTTGCCAGCGTTTATCTGAGGCGAATAAACTATCAGCAAAGAAGGTCATGGTTGCTGTACCCACGGCAGATGCCAAATGAAATGTGCCAGTGGATGTGCTGACAAACAGTCGAAATGAGGCTTGTAATTTGGCAAAATCAAGCACGCTTCCTTTAGAAAAATAGGCTTGGGCATTTAAATCGCCCTTGTTTGCCATGAATGTTTCATAAAAATATTCATCACCCGCACCAAAGGTAAAGACAATGTTTACATCAAGATGCTGAATGCTCATAGCCAGTATGATGTATTCATTTATGTTCCAGTTGGCATCGGATGAACCACCAAAACCTGGATGAAAGGCAACCACGGGTTTGTTTATGTTTAACGCAGTACAAAAGTTGTGATAAACCTGCTGTGTTTCATGTTCAGCAAACTTCAGTAGTGGTTTCGGGTAATGTGTATCTATATTGGGGAATGCTGCTTGAATGAGTTGCACATTGTAGGAAAATTCAGGCATTTTAACCTGAGAACGGCGTTGTTTGATGCGTTTATTGAAGAATATTTGGGCGATTTTGGTGGCTGGCGCGTAACGGGTTGGAATGCGGGCTAACCACTGGGCAATTGCAACACGAGTATTGGAAAATAAAGTAAAAGATAAATCAAAGTTGTACGTTTTAAGCAACTTCGCAAGTTGGAATGCACTTTGTTGTTTATCATCCACAATCACATCATCAATAAAGTTGCAGGCCTCAGCGATACTTTGATTGATAGGCGAAATTAATACCGTGATATGGCAATCAGGCATGTCTTTTTTCAGAATATAACAAGCTGGTAGAGCTGTGATAAAATCGCCAATTTTATCATTGCGCACAATGAGTATATTCACGTTTTAGACTTGGGTTGGCTGGGGCTTAAGCCAAAACCCAAAGCGATAATAGCAAAGACCGTTTCAATGCGAACATTAAGGCTGGGTTCAGTCATGCCATGCAGGATAACACTTAACGCACTGGCTGTGATTAAATAAGCATTGATATTGTCTGACTGCCAGTTTTTTTTCCAACCTGCGCGTAGCCAGCTCCAACACAAGTACACAAGAGCGAGTAAACCTAAAGGTCCCCAACGCGCAAGTGCAAAGAGAAACTCTTGGTGAGGATGCCCGTAAAAAACCGACGCAATCGCTGGGTTGATTTCTAAATAATCAATTTGGGGCTTTTGCAGCATATCCATCGCAGCAGAAGGGTAGCCTGATGTGCCAACACCAAAGAACGGTTTTTCTTTCCATATTTCTAAGCTTACTGCCCATATTTTGATGCGAATTTCAGCTTGATGCCAATCGCCCTGCAAAAATGAAGCAACACCTGAAATGGTATGTTCCAGTTTTTTTTTGGTAGGTTCGTTGGTGTAAATAAACATTGAGATGCTTATAATGAGTGTTGTAAACACCAAAAGTTTGAGTTTCCAGCGATGAGGAAACCATATTTTTAAGAAAACAATTGAAAGGCAAGCAAGTGTGGTGATATAACCACTGCGCCCTTGGGCTAGGAATACTGTAATCACTGCATAAAGACTCAGTGCATAACAAACATACTTCCATTTTGCGGGCAGATGTTGGGCAACAACAAGTAATACACCTGCCCAAATGCCATAGATAAATCCAAAGCCAAGGTGTCCTACAAAGCCAGTTGCATCATATATATTACTACCTTGCCTGACTATGTTGAGAACACCCAAGTCTTGTAATGTACAAGCAATAAGATGAAGAAACATACCAATGGAAAGAAAAATAAAAGCTTGGAGGCGCAGCTTTGGGTTGATGAACACCAAGCCAATAATAATGGGAACAAATATCCAGTTGATTTGTTTACTTATTTTGTGCAAAGCTAAATCAGTGTCGAAAAATCCTCCGCTCCAAAGCGAACCAACAATATTAAACCCAATGAGCAATAAAATACCAAGTGTAATATGTCGATATTCATGCCAGCAAACACGCCAACCTTGCGCAAGAATATCGCGCTGAAACAACAAGACTGTGAGCAAAAGTAGCGCAAAAAAGAAGTTGCTACCTGCGATGGTGAAGGGGTAGATCAGTAAACCTGCCAATAAAAAGAAGCAGGCGGCTTTAAGACTTAAGGGTAAAATCTTGCCTTGGTCGGATGAGAAGAGCACTTATTTTTTGATGAATAGATCAATGCGACGGTTCAAAGATCTGCCTTCTTCAGTTGCATTGTTTGCTATAGGCTCCATATGTGCGCGACCTACAACCTCAATGTTTTCAGGTGAAAAACCAGCGCCCCAAATAAGGAACCTTGCCACTTCACCAGCGCGTCTTGCTGATAAGTCCCAATTGTCTGAAAACTTACTACGCCACTTTTTGGCAACGGGTAAACTATCGGTATGCCCAACAATGCGCAGCTTGTTTTCACCATCTAGACTGGAGATAACTTTGCGCAACATCTCTGCTGCACCTTCTTGGTCGATTTCAAATGAACCACTAGGAAAAAGGATGTTTTGTTGCATGGTGATTTTAATGGTTCCTGTTTGCGCATTTTGTTCAATAAGCACCTGTTTTTCGGTGATTTCTTGTTCAAGTTGCGTGTTTAATTGGTTGATGGATTGCGCCAAGGATTCACGCTCTTGTTTGAGCAAGCTGTTTTCTTGCTCAAGCTGGTCGACTTTGTCAGCGCGTGTTTGTAAAACTTGTAGGTCTTCTTTGCTAATATTTTGGCAGCCAGTTAATAATAAAGTAGCTAAAACCACATATCCAATACGTTGTATCATACGTTCCCCCTGTGAAAGCCTAGTGATCCAAGTTTTAAGTTTAGTCTATAGTTGATGTTTGTCTATATACACCTGTTATTTTGTTGGTGTTTGGTATTGCTGCTGTTGCTGCTGATTAAATACTCTGGCACGTAACATGTTTTGCTCAGCCATTTCAAAGCCAGGGAAAACAATTAAAGCATTCCTGAATGTTTTTTCGGCATTGGCGTAATCACCCATCATCATATACGCCGCCCCTAACATGTTCAGCGCAGGTGGGTTGTAGGGGTAAAACTGCTCAAACTCTTGGAAATAACGAACACTTTCCGCATATTTCTTTTGTTTGTACGCTACTTGTCCCATGCCAAAGACAGCCCGAAAGTTTTCAGGATTCCAGTTGTATGCTTTTTGGTAAAACTTGGCTTCAAAAGCTGGTTTTTTTGCATGTGCCATGGCTTGCCCTGCATACCACTCGGAAACAGTCCAACGAATAGGCCAAAAGCTTAGTGTAAGCACGAAAGCAACCGCAAGTGTAGCAGCGACTTTGGGCTGAATCTGCTTGTGTTTGCTATCTTTCACATGCGACATATATCCCCACCAGCTTCCGCCGAGTAGGGCAAAGACAAACATGCTGGCAGGATTAAAAAAGACATGATTAAACATGGCATCAAAAATAGCAGCACTCAACGCTGCTAAACCTGAGAGAAGATAACCATCCCATTTTTGCCAAAGGCTATGAAACATTTTCCACCAAAAAAGTAGCAAAAGACCCATGAAAATAAACATGGCTGGAATACCATTTTGTGACGCGATTTGCAGTACAACATTGTGAGGGTTGGTGGTGAACGTGCGAGTGCTACTCAAAGGGTCGCGAAAGTCGGGGTAACGGTTGCTAAAATTGGGGTATACCCACGCATAATTGCCCGTGCCTTGCCCCAGCCAAGGTGCGTTCAACGTCATGGCAGTTGTAGAAGCAAAAATAGGTGTGCGTGCGCCAAGGAAGGGTGATAAAGCGACCCACATATCAACAAGTGGTGGTTGCAAAACATTGGCTGAAAGCTCAACCTTTCCAATATCCGTTGTGGCTTGCCCAGCCGTTGCAGAAATACGTGCTAAATCACGGTAGTGATAGGGCAATGTACTGTAGATAATGACGGATGCTAAAAGTGCGCTACCTATCAAGATGCTGGTGATATGTTTACCAGAAAACATTGCCCAAGATTGATAATGTTTGCTAAAAATAATAAGGCTAACGATAGCAGCAATAACTACGCCACCAAGCGCACCACGAGAGCTTGCAACCAACAGAACGGTGGCAAGGGTGGTCACTGAAAACCAACTTAAAATACGCAATGTAGGGTTGGTTTTTGTGCCAAGTATCCACATGAGTATAGGCAGCAATATGATGAGCACATCACCTGTGAAATTTACATGACCAATGGGTGAGAATAAGACATGGATATTGTAGTTGGGCTTACCATAATCAAGAAAATAACTTTCCCAATAACCCAATGAGAAAACAAATGAACCAATGGACAAGCTCCAAATAAGCATGTTTTTCCACGTGGGTTCATGTCTTATTGCCCAAGCTGCAACAACAAAAATAGTGATGCAAAAAAACCAAAATGAAAAACGAAGCATTCCCTCTGTTTTATTGGGACCGATAAAGATACCAATAGCTAAAATGGTGAGATAGGTGATTAGCAGTAGTGCTGGAAGTGTTGGTTTGCTGACGTTTAATGGCTTTTTCTGCTTAAACCAAAGCCAAGCAGCAGCAAGCCCCATCCATAAAACGCAAACAGTAAGCACTGCCCATTTGGGCTCTTCATTGGGCGCAATAAACGGAAAAATACGTAGGTTGACCATGAAGGGAAACGCCAACAGTGGCGCAATCAGAATGAGCCAAGGAGATTGTAAGAAGGACGTTTTTTTTGTAGCCACGGTATTGTTATACTTCTAAAAACATCACGTCCAAGCCACCATGTTTGAACTTGAGTCGTTTTTTCACTTTGAGTTTGAGTGCCTTTTCATGTTCAGCATCGGGGCAAATGATGATGGTTTTCCATGCATCATCATCAATGAAATACTGCTTTAGCATATTGCCTGTATCAGCCCAAAGTGACATATTGGCTTTACCTTCGCCAATGCGTTTGCCATAAGGCGGGTTGAGCACCAATACACCGCCATGATTACTTTCGGGTTTTTTTAAATCATGTATGTCGAGTTGTTGTATTTCTATGTTTGCCTCTACGCCAGCTTTACGCGCATTTTCTTGGCAAAAGCCTGTTGCAGATGTATTGCTGTCGGATGCGAGAATATGCAGCGAGGTTTCCTTTTTCATATCACGGCATTTATCCAATACCTTTTGGTATTCTTTATCCTTGAATGAAGGGAAATACAAAAATGCAAAGTCATGGGTTAGATTCGGTGCAATTTGTGAACCCATCAACGCGCCCTCAATGGCAATAGTGCCTGAGCCACACATAGGCACGAGCAAACATTGTTCAGGTTTCCATGCCGACCAGGCTAACATGGATGCTGCAATGGTTTCACGAAGTGGTGCTTTGCCTGAAAGCAAGCGGTAGCCGCGCCTGTCCAAGCGTTCCCCTGATGTGTCCAAGCTTAATACACCACGGTTGTTGTCAATGCGGATATGCAAGGTTTGAAGGTGTGGCGCATCACTGGGTGTATTTATTTTTGGTATCAGCTTTTGAATTGTGTCTTTGCTGAATGCCGCGATTTCATCGGAATGATTAAGGCGTGAACGGTGGCTACTCACCTCAACTTCTAGGTTGGTGTTGGCATCAAAAAACAAATGCCATGCCACTTTTTCTAAATCATAACGCAAACCTTCTAAGGTCATGCTACGGAAAGTGCGCAAGCGCATTAAAACACGTGTAATGGTTCGGGCGCGTAGATTGACGCGATAAAGTAGAGGTAATGTACCTGTAAAGTTTACCCCACCATATTCGATTTCAATATCGTGGGCAGCCAAACTTTCAAGTTCTCGTGCTGCAATACGCTCCAAACCTGGAATAACGACTGCGAAAAATTTATGTTGTTTTGCCATAGTTGCGAAGTCTAGTTGAAGCTAGGCTTGATGTCCTTGTTTTTGCAACACTACGGAAAAAGAAGCACCCCAAAGTACAATAGCCCATGAAATAAATATCCAAAGCATGAATATGGGAAGGGTTGCCAGCGCACCATAAAGCTTTTCATACATCGCAAACTGGGTGATATAAATAGTGAATAACCATTTGCTAATTTCAAACAATGCGCCAGCGACCAAGGCAGCTTTGATGGCATTACTGATGTTTACATGGGTATTGGGGACAAAACGATACAATAAAAACAATGCCATGGCTGAAACAATAAAGGGAATCAGTTTGGAAGTTAAAGGTATTTGATGGGTTACATCAGGTAAGTAGGGCAATGAGAAAAACCAAGAGCTTAAGGCAATAGATGTCATGATAAGGACAGGTGTGAGAAGCCATAATATAAGATGCGCAGGAATGCGTAATAGAATGGTTCGTGGTTTTTTGACATGCCAAATATGATTTAAAGCTTTTTCGACACCAAGAGACAACCAAATGGCGGAAAGAAAGATAATGGCAACACTTAAATACGAAAATGATTGAATATTTTGTGTGGTTTGTAACAAGTAGGACTCTACTTGTTGACGGCTGGTGGGTAATAGCTGGGTGAGCAATTGTTCACGAACATCTAAAAACATGCTGGCAAAGAAGTCGGTTTGCAGGGAGAGAAAGAAAAGCAACATGGTGACGGGTACAACGGACAAAAGGGTGCTGTAACTGAGTGCTGAAGCAAATTGCATACCTTGTGATTGGATGAAGTGTTGATTGCTTCTTTTGAAAACATCAAACATTGGTAAGCCTAAGTGTTTGTTTTAAATTATGAGCAAATAGCGTAAATCCGAATGGCTTCGCGCTTGCCTTTGAATAGGGCGCGATCAACAAATGCATAATTATCTTCAATTTCATGGTCATGCAGCGTATCAACAAAGTTTTGCGTCATCAATGCTTTAAAAGGCTCGGCAATACCACATAATCTTGCTGCAGTGTTGACTGTATCACCAATCACGGTGAATTCACGCCGAGTATTGTCACCGAGCAGACCAAACAAAACGTTACCATCGTTTAAACCAAAACCTACATGACAAGGAAGATATGCCTTGTCATCATCAAGTTTTTTAAGGTCAAGGAGCAGTTGTTGTACACAATGAAAAGCGCGCCTGCTTCTATCTTCACCAGAAAAACAAGCGAGCAAACCATCGCCTAAAAACTTATTCACACTTCCGCCGTATTCTGCAATACGTTTGCTTTGCAAGGCTAAACTTGCATTGATGGTTTCGTAAACTTTATGCGGATTGTATTGTTCACTCAAAGCAGTAAAGCCACGCATATCACTAAATACGATGGTCATTTGCTGTTCAAAAGCAAGGTCTTGTGGCAAATCTCCGACATGATTATTTACCATTTCCATAGTTTCTTTGGGTAGAAAGCTATTGAAAGCATGTGGGGATATAACGGTGGATTTCAGGTTATTTGCTTTATTCTTCATGGTTACAGGATGATAAGCAATTATGAAGCCAAAGTTGTGGGCTGGATATTGGTGTTGATGTGAATGCTTGATACTCTAAGACGAAACGTTAAAGTGCCGCCAGTTTTGATATTTAGAGTTTGGAGAGATGTCAGAGTGGCCGAATGAGCACGCTTGGAAAGCGTGTGTACAGCAATGTACCGAGGGTTCGAATCCCTCTCTCTCCGCCATCTAACATTTAGTTTGTTCAGTTTTTGTATGCATGTGTATACAATACCGATTGTCACTTGGGTCGGGCCTTGCACGGAAAGTCTTTGTGAACCCCGTCAGGTCTGGAAGGAAGCAGCGGCAGCAGAGTACTTTTGCGTTGCGAATCAGTCCGGCTCAAGTGGCATCTTATTTTTCTATTGTGATAAACCCTTGAATATTACTTTTCCGTAACAGATGTTTTTTCAGTGTTTGTGCATCTTGTTTACGCATGACAGGACCAACCCAAACAGCATGACTATTGCTTTTGGGTTTTATTTTTGCGTACTTATACTTTTGTTTCATTTTCTCTAACATTAACCTAGCCAACTTCGCTTGGCTAAACGCACCAACTTGCACGTAATAGTTTCCTTTTCCAAGCACCAGTTTTACGATTTTTTGTTGTGGTTGTGTTTTATAAACTTTGGCAGAAGGGGGTATTTTTTCACTTTGCTGTTTTGCTGGAGAATTTACTTGTTTCTCGTGTAAAGGAGTATGTTGTGGTTCACGAAGTTGGGCAGGAGTTTCAATGGTTTGTACCGTAGCATTTGGTGATGAAATGTGATTATTTACTGGCGTTTCACTTGTGAAAAATGACCAAAGAACAATGAACATCACCAAACATGCTGTGACCAAAGCAAGTATGCTTGCAATTTTTAGTTCAATTCTTTGCGCATGAAAAGTATGTGACCACGATTTGAGGAGCATTTATTTTTGCCTAAGAACATCAGCTATTTTTTCGCAAAAGTTTTTATAGCGAAAGGGTTTGTTTAAAATATTTAATTTCATGTCAGGAAAACGATTGATTAAATCGTTGGGATAACCTGTAATGAAAATAACGCGATTGACAAGTTCTGGATTCGTATGAAGTAGGCTGTTGAATATTTCATCTCCCGTTAATTTGGGTAGGCGAACATCAAGCAGTATCACTTTGTATTGTTCACCATGACTACTTAACTCAAACACCCCTTGGATAGGGTCACTAAATGCTTTTATTTCACAAGAAAAGTTAAACTCACTCAAAAAACGATTGAGAAAAGCAATAATAATACTTTGAACAGCATCTTCATCATCAATGGTTAATATTTTAATCGTATTTGGCATAACATCCCCATATAGAAGGAGAAACTTTAACGTATGACGTAAGGGATGTCACGAAAATAGAGGTAAACAGTTGTTTCTTAAATATTTTACTGGAGCATGGTCTTTGGGCTAACTTTGTTACCATTAAACTGCACGCCCCAATGCAAATGCGGGCCTGTGGAACGACCAGTGTTACCGACTTCAGCAAAAATATCGCCTTGTTTGAGTATAGCGCCTTCTTTGACCAATGCTTTGTTGAGATGAGCATAAACAGTGGTCAGCCCATCACCATGTCCGATGGCAACCAAAATGCCATTAAGAAACATATCAGAAACCAGTAATACTTTGCCTGCAAGCGGGGCTTTGACTCGTGTCCCAGTGGGTGCAGCAATATCCAAACCAGAATGGGGTGAGCGAGCATTACCATTGACATAGCGTTGCGCTGCGAAAGGCGTGGAAACAACACCTTCAACGGGTAGTATCATCGCGGGCCAACTATTGTTTATACTAACGGATGATTTGTATGCTTTTTTCAGGGCAGCACTATCTGCACGAATGCGTTTGAGCGCTGCTTCATCAAAAGAAGACATTTTTTTCTCAACTGTGATGTGTGAAATTCTAAACGCACCCTTTTGTACTTCCACTTTATCCAAAGCTTGGTTTACAGAAGCCGCACCTCCTGATGTCCATTGAATATTATAACTCGCGGGTTTGTTACTTAAATGAATGCCAATCCAAGCGATATGTTTGCCATCTTTTTCATAAATTGGCCAAGATTTGCCAAAGGCTTGTACATTGAGGTTTTCACCTGGAATGGGTGCAGGAATGCGCAATACATCGCCTTGTTTGGCTTGGTAAGTTGTTGCCCATGATGGGCTTGTTATCAGCAGTAAAAAGGTTAAAAAGAATGTTTTCATGGTTTCCTCGCTGTTGATGAAACTTCGCTTTGCACAGTGTTATCATGATAATGCAGAGATATCTTGTCACCCGCTTTAAGTTTATTTGCAGAGGTGATGATCTCGCCGTTATTATCTGTGGTGATAACATAACCGCGTTCAAGCACATGTTTGGGGTTCATGGCAAGCAATTGTTCATGCTTTTTTTGCCAACGTTGTTTATGTGATTGTTCAATGTTTTGATAAGTAAGACGCAGTAAATGCTGTTGTTCTGCAAGGTGTTGTTGGTGTCGCGGCATCATGTTTTGTGCTGCGGCAAGCAAACGTTGTTTTATGTTGTAAAACTGTTGGCTTTGATTGCGTAAGCTTTGATTAGGCTCATATTGATGAAGCTTGGATGTAAGCTGGCGAATCATGCTGCGTTTTTGTTGTAAGTTCTGGCGATATAAGTTTTGCAGACGATTGTTGGAACGCTCCAAAGACCAGTGTTTTCCATCTTTATAACTATTGAATGCTTGTTGTGCGCGTTGTTGTGCGCGATGAATTTGTGGGCGGAGGGTGTCGCGTGCAGGGCAAACCAGCTCTGCTGCATTGGATGGTGTTGCGGCACGAACATCGGCTGCCAAGTCAGCAAGTGTGGTGTCAATTTCATGCCCAACACCTGAAATGATGGGTATGTCTGCATCAACAATGGCTTGCACCACTTGTTCATCGTTAAAACACCACAAATCTTCCATGCTGCCGCCACCGCGAACCAATAAAATCACATCAGGTTTGTCAGCTAAATCATGCAACCTTTGGATAGCGCAGGCTATGCTTTTCGGCGCGCTTTCTCCTTGCACCACGGCAGGAGATAATGCGATGTTTAACCAAGCAGGACGGGTACTTAATATTTTTTTTACATCTTCAAATGCGGCGGCTGTTTGCGAAGTGACAATGCCCACATGTTTGGGATATGTTGGAATATCTTTTTTCGTGTCGGCATCAAACCAACCGCGCTCGGCGAACAAAACTTTGCGACGTTCAAACGCTTCAGCCAAACGACCCGCGCCCGCAGATGCGATGCCTGTGACCACAAGTTGGTAGCTTCCTCTGGGTTCATATAAGCTTACATGTCCTGTAAATACATAGGCTTGCCCTTCTTTGGGTCGAGTTTTCAAGCGGGTGGCAGCACTGCGCCAAACCACTGCGGAAATCGCAGCGTGACTATCTTTGATGGTGAAATACAAATGCCCTGAGGATGGGGAAGTCAGCCGTGATATTTCACCCGTCACTTCAACGCGGGCAAACCCTTGCTCCAACACTTGCTTGATGCGAGCAGTGAGTTCGGTAATCGTTAATGGTGTATTTGCCATTAGGGTCGCATAGACCTGAGTTGCAAAGCTTTGGGAACAAACCATTCCTCACTGTTGTAACCAATGCCAGCAGGGGCAACTTCAATGCCTTGAATGCGCTTATGGATGGCGGGAAGGGCATAACCAGCATAAAGGAAAACGAGCGGCACATCATTGTAAATCTCTTGTTGCATGATGTCATACCATTGCTTTTGTTGGTTCAAATCAAAGGTAAGCCTTGCTTGCTCCAAAGCTTCATCCACTTTGGCATTGTTGTAGCTCAAGAAGTTAAACTGACGCTCGCCCATTTGTGATGAATGCCAAATGCTATATTGATCGGGGTCGGGCGAAAGCGACCAGCCAAGAATCACGGCATCAAAATCACGTTTGTTGATGAAGCTTTCAATGAATGCAGACCACTCCACAAGGCGGATATTGACTTGAATGCCTATGCTTTTGAGGCGTTGCTGGATAATGGTGGCGGTGTCTGAGCGTTTTTTGTTACCGTTGTTGGTTAAGATGGTGAAAGATAAGTTTTTTCCGCTCTTGCTGATAAAAGCTTGCCCTGCTTCTTTTTTCCAACCTGCCTGCGCCAAAAGTTGCTGTGCTTTTTGGATATTAAAGTCGCGTGGAGAGAGTGTTTTATTGACCCAACGTGTACCCGGTTTGTAGGGGCTCGCAATGATTTCACCAAGCCCAAGCAATACGCCTTCTACCAACTCTTGGCGGTCAATGGCATAAGCCAAGGCTTGGCGCACATGAATGTCATCAAACGGTGCGCGTTTAAGGTTAAAACCAAGGTAAGTATAACCAGAGCCCAAATACTGATAACGCTGGTACTCGTTTTTTAAGCGTTGGTTGTTATCGAATAGTCGCGTGTATTGGGTGGGTGTTAAATTTGCCATATCAATCTTGCCTGCGCTTAATTCCAAGAATTGGGTGGCAGGATCGGGGATAATGCGGGTGATGCGTTGATCAATCCAAACATCACCATCAAAATAGTTGGGATTGGCTACCATGGTAATGTTTTGTTGGGTTTGCCAATCTTTGAGAAAATAAGGGCCAATACTGGCTTTGGGGTGGCGAGATAAGTCCGTGTCCATGATGTTCACGCCTTCAAATACATGTTTGGGTAAAATGGCAAGCGATGCCCAAGTGGCAAGTGCTGGTGAGAAAATTTCAGAGTAGTTCACCTTGAAGGTCCGGTCATTGATGACTTGCGCATGTTTAATCTTCATATAATCCGATTTGTATGCGCTTTGTGTATCTTCATCTTGGATAAGATGAAGCGTAAATAAGCAATCATTCGCCGTAAATGTTTTGCCATCGCTCCAAGTGAGGTTGGGTTTAAGCGTAAAAATGATGCTTAGTTTATCTTCTGAGACCACCCAAGATTCAGCAAGCTCACCAACGAGGTTTAGGCTTTTGTCATACTTGAGCAATGATAAATAAAGCTGGCCTGCGACTTCATGGCTGGTGGCATCACCTGCAATCATGGGGATAAGATTGGTGGCATCACCAATGCTGGCATTGATTAATCGACCGCCGTGGGCAGGGGTATAAGAGATTTGTGCTTTGGCTAAGCTGGTGTCAGGTATGTTTGTTTCTTCGCTGCTACAAGCGGTTAAACTAAGCAGTAAAAAGGCGGCTACTAACTGGGTCGAAAGCGAGCGACAATCCATAATCTGTCTCCAGGGCGAATTAATTTATTGATTGAAATTTGATTGGTGCGAGCAATAGCGCGGGTTGACGTGCCAAATTTTTTGGCGATTTTCCAAAGTGAATCACCACTTCTTACTTTGTAACGAATGCGGCGACCGTTGGCGAGCAGTGGATTTGCTTTGGGCGTGGAAGCTGTGGCAAAGGTGTGTGAAGCTGGCACAGTGATACGTTTACCAATAGATAAAGTACGCTTTAATTTCGGATTTAACTTGCGCAAGTAGGCAATACTGGTGTGATGTTTTTTGGCGATTTTCCACAAAGAATCGCCACTCTTGATTTTGACCGTGATGAACTTGGGTTTAAAGATGTCAGCATCACTGGCGAGTGCTAAGGAAATATTATCAACAGCTTTTTGGGGCAAGTGTAAGGTGATAGGTTGCTTGAGGTAGTGCTGGTAGTCCAATTCAGGGTTTAAGCCGAAGAGTTGATGCTTCTCTAATTTAGCCACAGATTCCAGTTGCATAAGGTCAATGGGTGGCTCAGCTTTAAAGCTCACAGTTTCAATAGGGTCTGAGAATGTGATTTCACCTTGTTGATGTAAAAGAATCATGCCGAGAATTTGCTTTACATAATGTATTGTTTCGCTAGGGAAAGGCATGGTATTAAGCCCCATGCTAGGCTGCCAAGGTGATTTGTTTAATCTTCGTTGCACGCCCCAAGGCCCTAGGTTGTATGCCGCAAGTGCTAGCGGCCAGCTATCGAAACGCTTGTGTAGTTTTAACATATATTTAGCTGCTGCTTGGGTGCTTTGTTCAATATGACGCCTTCCATCTAACCCGTGGCGGTGCAGGGCGCCAAGCTCAATGGCAGTGAGTGGCATGAGTTGCCATAAACCCAATGCGCCGACGGGAGATAAAGCATAAGGGTTGTAGCCTGATTCTGCGACAGGTACAAAGGCAAGTTCTTTGGGTGCGCCGCTATGTATAAGTGTTTGTGTCACCCGTTGATGTACCACTTGCGCACGTTTATCAATGTGTTCCCAGTTGGGCAGTGCAACACGTCTTGCTTCGGTGGCGACAAGGCTTAGGTCGTCAGTTGTTAAGTCTGCCAAAAATACAGATGGCAGCGATTTGGTTAGATTAAGACTGAGGGAGGATGCCTCTTGCAGGGAGCTGGTAGATTTTTGCACCGCAGGTGTTGGGGAGTGTGTTGTATTGAATGGTTTATTTTGAACGCACCCTGACAGCAGTATAGACAACCCGAAGAAAAGAATAGATAGCGCAATCGAGGGTGCTTTTTTCCGTACAATGCTCATGCAGCGAAGACTACCTTGATAATTTGGAAGTGAAAGAAGCTTAGAAACTGCTTGATATTGTTTGTATGACAATTAATATCTCCACCCTTAGCTTTACATGGGGGGCGGATGCTTTTAAAGCAGCAACGGCAATTGATTGACACAGGGCTTGTTACACAAGAGCAATTATCAGAAGCCATGCGAAGCAATGAGGCGAAGCAGGGGGATGTTCTTCTTGGTTTAATGGCTTTGGACGGACTTGATAGCTCTGCAATTCTGCAAGCCTTAGCCAAAATTTATAAAGTCCCTTTCCTTGATTTAAATCATGTTGAAATTGATGATAGATTGATTGAAAAGTGTCCTGAAGAACTTTGTAGAGAGTTTAGCTTCGTGCCTGTTGCCATGAGTGGTGGCGAATTGGTCATTGCCACGGCAGACCCTATGGATTATGCAGCTATGGACACCTTGCAATTTAAGCTGGGTCAGCGCGTTCGTTCGGTGTTTACCAACCCTGAATTGATACAATCAAAAATCAGAGAGCTATTTAGTGATGGCGATGCAGCATTTGATGATGCGATGTCTAGCCTTGATGACTCAGGAGACTTTGAGTCAGGCGTTGAAGACGAGAATGAAAATGAACCTGCGGACATTGACTCCCTAAAAAAAGGTGCGGAAGGCTCGCCCATCATCAAGTTGGTGAATGGCATTATTATCAAAGCCATGCAGTTGGGAAGTTCTGATATTCATATTGAAGCGGGCGATAAGTCCAGTGTGGTTCGGTTGCGAATTGATGGGCGATTAAGAGCGGTGATGAAATTCCCGACAAAAGCGCATCCCATGCTTGTTTCACGTATTAAAATTATGTCTAAGCTAGATATTTCGAACACCCGCACACCACAAGATGGACGAACCAAGGTAAAATTTGGCGGTAAAGGTTTTGATATGCGTGTGTCAACCTTGCCTGCGATGTATGGTGAAAAGGTAGTGATGCGCATCTTGGATAAATCAGGGTTATCTCTTTCTCTTGATGTGTTGGCATTTGAGAAAAAAGCAGATGAGCGTATTCGTGAGTGTATTGGACGCCCAACAGGTGCTGTGCTGGTGACAGGACCTACAGGATCTGGTAAAACAACAACATTATATTCCTTTTTACATCATATTAACGATGAAGAAACCAATATTGTTACTGTTGAAGATCCCGTAGAGTTTCAAATTAAAGGTTTGAACCAAGTTCAAGTGAATGCTAGAGCAGGTATGACATTTTCGGCAGCATTGCGCTCTATTTTGCGTCAAGATCCTGATGTGGTGATGGTGGGTGAGATCCGCGATGAAGAAACGGCACATATTGCTCTTCATGCAGCACAAACAGGGCATTTGGTGATGTCGACCCTACACACCAATGATGCACCTTCTACGGTAAGTCGGTTGGTAGAGATGGGTACAGATGCTGTCGCTTTGTCATCTTGCCTCAATATGATTGTGGCGCAAAGGTTGGCGCGCAGATTGTGCCCTAAATGTAAGAAAAAAGTAAAGCCTACACTTGAGATGATTCAACAATATGAAATGCCAGAAGATATGGTGCTTTATGAACCAGTGGGCTGTGATGCCTGTTTGAAAATAGGTTATAAAGGGCGCTGTGGTGTGCATGAAGTTTTATATGTTAATGATAGGGTAAGAGAGGCTATTGCTAGCGAGGTCTCAGATCAAGAGTTGATGCAGGTTTGTAGGGAAGAAGGTATGTACGCCTTATTTGAAGACGGGATGAATAAAGTGCTTGCAGGCATCACCAGTGTAAAGGAAGTGTTACGTTTGGCGACGCCGCCTGAAGATTTTTCATTTCGTGACAGGATTGATGGTGAAGGCTTGTTGATGTCAATAGGGCAGGCTGCGGCTGTGCGCGATAGTGCCCAAGTTAAAGCTACAAAAGATGATGATATTAACACAATTTTGATGATTGACGATTCAAAAAGTATTCGAAGCTTGGTTCGGTTTATTCTGCAAGCTGAAGGTCATGATGTGGTTGAGGCAGATGATGGACGTAAGGGGTTAAGCCTTTTGCAACAAGCCAAAGATAAGCTTAACCTTATCATTGTTGATTATGAGATGCCGAATGTAGATGGCCCAACATTTATCAAAGAGGTTCGCAGGCAAAGCAAGTATGATGATATTCCAATTATTATGTTAACCTCGCGAAAAGATGAAGAAGATGAAGTGCTGGGATTAGACTCTGGTGCCGATGATTATATTGTAAAGCCTGTTGAGCCAATGAAATTACAAGCTAGGGTACGAAAGATATTGAGTATGTATAATCGTATTCGAATGGCAGCAGGTCAATAAGGGGGGCATGTGGCAGGCTTAGATATTCAAGCAATTCAAGATGCAAAAGATGCAATCAATGAGGATAAAGCACCTCATGCTGAGTATATGCGTGTGGCAATGAATGGTGCAGTTTTTTTGGTGGCTGTTGAGGCGGTGTCTAATGTTGTTCGCCCTACCATTATTACGCCTGTGCCGATGGCTCCTGACCACTTGATTGGTGTTGCAAACATTAGAGGGCAGGTGTTTTGTATTATTGATGCAGGAAAAATATTGAAGCTGCCTGAAGCTGTGCAAGAAAAAACGCCACAAACACGGTTTTTATTGTTACGCCATGATAGGGTGCATTTGGGATTGTGGGTAGAGTCTATTGCTGAGTTGTATAGTGTTCCTTTGGCAGCTGTACCCTCAGATTCTGGCGATAAATTTATAGAGGGAAGCATTCAGGTTAAACAAGAACTGCTCCCAATTATGCGCGTTAGTGCATTGTTTGATTGAATGTTTTATATAAGAATGGGGAAAAAGATATGGTTGATGATGTCATTGTAGAAGAAGCAGAAACAAATAAGCCAACTGTGGAAAATAAAACCAGTAATTTGCAAGATTTTGCAAATAAAAAGAAAGGTCTGATGATTCTTCTTTTTTCTATTTTGTTGCTGCTTGTAGGTTACACATCTTATCAATCAATAAAAAACATAGATGATTTGACTTTTCTTTACGAACAACAAACAAAGTTGGAACGTTTTAGGGCAGCGTTAACTGACCTTACTTTACCATTGAATGATTATGTTATAGCTAAGAATGATGCTGACATCCGAAAGATAAAACAAGCGGGAAAAGACTTTAACAGCCTCTATAGTGAAGTCTCATCGTTTGCACTTTTAACTGAAGATGATGCAAAAGCACTGAAAAGTGTTTCTGAATTGATGTTTGAAGTTGGTGTCTTAGCAGATGATATTACAGGAGGAAAATTACCGTTTGAACAAGTGGGAAGTTTAGCAATTGTTGCCCAAAGCTTGGTTCTTGTGGCTCAAAATAAAGTGAATAAAGTCGCATCACACTTAAATGAAGATATTCAACAAGAAGTACAAGCTAAAACGGAGCAATTGACTTTGCTAACGGTGATAAATATTTTGTTTACCATGAGCATACTCTTTCTTGTCTACATGTTTGATAAACGATTTATGCGTGATGTGACAACCAGTGTGGCAGGTGCGTCAATAGATGTGGCATCATCATCAGAAAACATTTTATTATTCGTAGATAGACAAGCGACTGCCTCAGTTACCCAAGCGAAAACGGTTACTGGGGTGACTGAGGAACTGGAAGCAATGTCGCTGTCGGCAGCCAAAATCGCAGCAACAGCCAACAGTGTTGAGAAAATTGCGTCTGCAACATCCGTTGCTGCGGTGCAAGGTGGAGAGGCAGTAAATGAAGCTATTGGACATATGGAAATTATTCGTGCTGAGGTAATGGCGATTGCTGAAAAAGTTTCCGATGCAGGGCGAAAGGCGGAGCAAATTCTGGAATCCGTTGATTCGATTCAAGAAATTGCCGAAGAAACGCATTTATTAGCACTCAATGCTTCCATAGAGTCGGCTGCTGCTGGTGAATTTGGCAAGCGGTTTGCAGTGGTTGCCAGTGAGGTGCGAAGGCTTTCTGAGCGTGCGCGCGAATTTACAGAAGAAATTCAAGTGGTGGTGAATGAAGTGCATATGTCCACGAAAGAATCTATTGAAGTAACGCAGCAAGGTTTAGAGAGTGTGGCTAAAGGTGTGCAAATTGCGCAGCGAGCTGGTGCTGCGCTGACAAAAATGGAAGCTATGTCGGATAAAACGAGTAAAGCGGTACGCACGATTGCCATAGCAACACAGCGACAAAGTGATAGTTCCGAAGAGTTTGTGGAGACCATGCAGGCGATTGCCAGTTTGATTCAGGATTCTGCTGAGCAAATGAAAGATTCTAAAGGTGCAGCGGAGCAACTGAATGATGTTGCGGCTAAACTAAGAAACTTCGTTTAAGTAGCCTACTCTTAACTTATGTCAGGATTTGATTTATCCAATTTTATTGCTTCTTTTTTTGATGAGGCACGCGAGCGTTTAAGTTCAATCAATCAAGCATTGGTTGCGTTTGAAGCGGGAACACTTGATGATGAAGGTTTGGTCTCATTGCGTAGAGATGCGCATACGATTAAAGGCTCCGCATTGATGCTTGGGGTGAATGATGTGGGTGCTGTTGCCCATGTTTTTGAAGATTTGGTGGAGTTGTTGATTGAGTCACCCGAACTTCGGACGGATAAAGCAACGCAGTTTATGTATGATTTGCATGATGCTCTGGATAAACGCTTAGAAGACCCTGATAGCCAAGATTTACTTGATGAAAAAGAGATTACGGCGAAGTTTGATGCGCTTCTTATCTCTCTAAAATCTTCCAATGAAAGTGATGCCTCGAACCCTCAAGATGCTCAGTCAGAGGCTGATGAAACTGAAATATTATCTGACAGTATGCATGTGATGATTGGTGCTGAAGAAGTTAAAGAGCGAAAAGAAAAATTAAAAGCAGAGGCATTAGAGAATGAGGTGTCTTCAGAAAAACACTTAAGCCAAGAAGAGCTGAATCAGCTTTTATCAAGCCCTGTATCAGCAGCCGCCGTCACAACAATCTCAGAAGCCCCAGTCAATGATGATTTGGAAAGTTCAACCTATCGACCTGTTATCCAACGGTCTGAAAATAAAGCTTCAGGACAAAGGAAAAGTTCGGGTCGTTTTCTGCGTGTTGATGCAGAACGTATGCAGGCACTATCCAACCAGGTGGTTGAAATAAGCACAGAACAAAGCCGAAGCAAGAAGGTTGAAAGTGACCTTCAATCTGCGCGTGTAGATTTGCGGACATTGCGACGAGAGTGGCGGAAAATTCGTTATCTTCTGGATGAGCAAGGCGATGGAAAAGAAGCGTCTACCATTGATTATATGATTGATGTGCAAATGCGACACTTGCGCCGAATGACTGAGGAAGCACGTTATCATGGTGAGCGTAATGGCTTTGTTTTAAGAGAGCTTCGTGATCAAGTGCTTGGTTTGATGGTTCGCCCATTGGACAGTGTTTTTTCAACTTTCCCACGCGCTGTACGTGATGTTGCCACAAAAGCTGGTAAAAACGTACGCCTTGTTGTCGACGGTAGCAGTGTCGAAATGGATCAGAATGTTACCGAATCGTTGGTGGAACCCTTGGTTCATTTACTTAACAATGCGGTCGCTCATGGTATTGAAAGCCCTGAAACTAGAGCTTCGGCTGGTAAACCCGCGCAGGGGCAAGTTTCAATCATTGCCAAACAAAGTGGTAGTGAAGTTGTGATTGAAGTGATGGATGATGGGCAAGGCATTGATGCTGAGGTGATTAAAAAAGTTGCAGTTGAGCGCGGCGTGACCACCCAAGATGAAATTAACCTGATGAATGCGGGTGAAGTCATGGAGCTTATTTTTAGACCTGGTTTTTCAACGCTTGCTGAAGTGGATACGCTTGCAGGTCGCGGCATCGGCATGAATGTGGTGCAAGATGCTGTGCGCCGTTTAACAGGAACTATTCGGGTGTATACTGAAGTCGGCAAAGGAACACGGTTTGTGATTTCTGTTCCGATTAGTATTGCTGTGCAAGATGCTCTGATGTTTAAAATTGGTGGGCAAAAGTACGGTATGTTAACGCATATGATTGACCAAGCATTGCCGCTAAGTGCGCACAAAATGCAATCAGGGCAAGCAGGAAAGCAGTTTATTCAGTATGGGAAAGAGCATGTTCCACTCGTTGACTTACGGCGTATGATGTTAATCAAAGGCGAACAGCTTTCAGATGACCCATTTGTCATTATCGCTGAGCATATTGAAGGCTTTGTTGGCATTGTGGTGGATGAGATGCTTGGTGAAGGTGAAATCATGGTTCGTGATTTAGACCCTTATATCAAACGTTATCTACCCCAAGGTTTGATGGGCAATACCATTGTTGAAGATGGTAGCGTGATGATGTTGCTAGAGCCTTATGGCATCAAAGAAATGGGGCGTACAGCACCAGACCAAGACCTTGAAGTCAGCCTCTCCGAAGAAGAAAAATTACATTTCAATGTATTGCTGGTCGATGACTCACTCATTGCCCGTGAAGTTGAAAAGAACATTTTTGAAAACCTTGGTTTCGTTGTAGATACTGCGATTGACGGTATGGATGGTTTGGAGAAGCTGCAAACGGGTCATTATGATATGTTGGTAACTGACCTTGAAATGCCACGCTTGGATGGCTTTGGTTTGGTGCGTCAAATCCGAAATCAAGTTGCGTATGAAGATTTACCTATTATCGTGATTTCAACGCGGGAAAGTGCTGAAGATAGAATGCGCGCTTTAGAAGTGGGTGCTGACTCATATATGGTGAAACAACATCTTGAAGCGAGCAATATTATATCCACAGTGAAGGCATTGGTTGGTCCTGATATGGTGAAAGAGCGTGGGGTCAAACAACAGCTAGACCAAACAAAGTGAGGGGTACTTTTGCTTAAAGTTCCCGACTATCATATGCATACCCCGCGCTGTAATCATGCCAAGGGTACGATTGCTGAATATGCTCAAGCTGCAGTGGATACTGGTTTGAAAGAAATAGGCATGTCGGACCATTCTCCGATGCCAAATGGATTTGATGCAGCATGGCGGATGGATGAATCGGAGCTTGATTCCTTTCTTGAAGAACTTCAAGCGGCACAGGTGAAATTTAAAGGGCAGCTTGTTATCAAGGCTGCTTTGGAAGTTGATTATTACCCCGGTGCAGAGGATTACATTCAATTTTTAGCTGATTATTATGATTGGGATTACTTGATGGGTTCGGTGCATTTTATTGGTGATTGGGGTTTTGATAATCCCAATGAAGTCGCTCGTTTTGAAACATGTGATATTGAGCAAGCTTATTGCGATTATTTTAAACTGGTTGAGTTATCGGCTAGCTGTGGGTTGTTTGATGTCATTGGTCACCCTGATTTGATTAAAAAGTTTGGTTATCGTGCGCCTGCGGGTTCAAGTTTGGTGTTTGATGCTGAAAACAAGATGCTTGAAGCGGTAAAAGAGGCAGATATTGCTTTAGAAATTAGCTCGGCTGGTTTGCGCAAACCTGTGAAAGAAATGTATCCCCACGCAAGTATTGTAAAACGTGCAGTGAACTTAAATATTCCATTTGCCTATGGTTCTGATGCGCATAGCCCTGCTGAGGTGGGTCATGCGATGGATGATTGTTTAACGGTGTTGCAAGGTTTTGGCGCAACGCAAGTGTCACAGTTTACCAAACGAGAACGCATGATGTTGGATTTCACAGCGTAAATCATGAAAACAGTTTTAATTACAGGCGCATCGGGTGGTTTTGGTTGTGAGTTTGCCATTCAGCTTGAACAAGCAGGTTATGCTTTGCTGTTGCATGGGCGCGATAAAGCGCGTTTACAGCTCACGTTAGATGCACTGCAATATCCAGAACGGCATAAACTTGTGTTCGCCGACTTATCATCGCGCAAAGAAACAGAAGTTTTGATTGATAGCCTCGTTGGCTCTGAGTTGTATGGTTTGGTGAACAATGCAGGTTTTGGTGTTTGGGGCGGTTTTGCTGCTAAAGAAAGTGTGGCGCAAGCGGATGTGATTCGAGTGGATTTGTTAGCGCCTGTGATGCTTTCTCATGCGGTATTGCCCTGTTTGATTCGCAACAAAGGTTTTCTGATTAATGTGTCTTCACTTGCAGCCGAAACACCACTGCCTTATTTGGCAACCTACGCCGCAGTCAAAGCAGGCATGACATTTTGGAGTGAAGCGATTCGCGCAGAACATCAAGGTGAAGTTAGGGTGGTCACACTTGCCCCAGGACCTTCGCCTACAGGTTTTAGGGATGTGTCGGGTGCGCCCAAAGGCAAGGGCAATGCGTTTAGCACCTCAGCGGAACAGGTTGTGTTGTCTAGCTTGCAAACCTTGGATGCAGGTGGCGGTTATTGTGTGCCAGGTTGGCGGCATAAACTGTTGTGGTTGATTCAAAAACTTACACCACGATTTATCTCTTTGTCTCTGATGGCAAACTATCTCAAGAAATAATAAGCAATCCAGTATTGTCTCAGCAGATAACATTTGATTGGCAATTGCGCTTGTCCAAACGCGCCAAACGCCCACGCATTACGATTAGCACACATGGTGTAGTCGAATTGGTGTGGCCGCATCGTATGTCGCAGCGGCACACCAAAACGATGTTACTTGAACATAGTGTTTGGGTGCATAAGCAGTTGGCAAGTATAAACGTGCAACAAATGAACAATACACCACCACAAACCATTCACTTTAGCGCCATTCATCAAGAGTATACTGTTGAATATCAGCAACAAGATGGGCGTATTCATTTCAAAACTGGTGATAATAAGCTTGCGGTTGTCGGTAATATCGAAGATGAAGAAGCTTTGCGTTATGTTTTGAATGCTTGGGTGAAACAGCAAGGGAAAGTCCATTTATCGCCATGGCTTGCGGATGTGGCGCAGGAAATGGGCGTATCTTACAAACAGGTGAGTATCCGTTTGCAGAAAAAGCGATGGGGCAGTTGCTCTACCCAAGGCAACATCAATTTAAATGCAGCTTTATTATTTTTGCCCGATTACTTGGTGCGGCATGTATTGATTCATGAGTTGACGCATTTGAAACATCATAATCATTC
>DQSL01000091.1 GCA_015663235.1 Mariprofundaceae bacterium | reverse complement strand
TGCTGATACTGTGTATGGCGCTGACTGGCGTGAAAAATTGGGCGTACATAAGTAAACCCAGACTTCTAAAGTCAACTTTTGAGAGGCACCCACGCAAGCGGGTGCCTTTTTTTATACTCCACAAAGAACGCATCAATAAAACTGATAAGTTTTATAAGAATTATAAGCATGTTTTTTTTTGAATCTGCTCTATACTTACGCTTATCAACGATGGATTAACAATTTTAGGAGAACTTTTGCCATGAGCGACAATTCACAATACAACATTACAGAAAAACCCTTTTATCAGGCGCAAAGCGATGAAGTAGAGCTTTATGAAGCCGCTTATGCAGCGCGACTTCCGGTGATGGTCAAAGGTCCGACGGGTTGTGGTAAATCACGTTTTATTGAATACATGGCATGGAAGCTTGGCAAACCATTGATTACTGTAGCTTGTAATGAAGATATGACCGCATCCGATTTGGTGGGTCGTTATTTACTTGATGCCAATGGTACACGTTGGTTGGATGGTCCACTTACCGTTGCCGCTCGTATTGGTGCGATTTGTTATTTGGATGAAATCGTAGAAGCACGTCAAGATACTACAGTTGTTATTCACCCGTTAACCGATCACCGCCGCACACTTCCTTTGGATAAAAAAGGTGAGCTACTTCATGCACATGAAGATTTCCAACTGGTAATTTCGTATAATCCGGGTTATCAATCCTTGATGAAAGATTTGAAACAATCGACCAAACAACGTTTTACTGGTTTTGAGTTTGACTACCCTTCTGAAGACACCGAAACATCCATTGTGACCAAAGAAACGGGCATTGATGCTGATTTGGCAAGAAAACTTGTACAAATTGGTGGTGTTGCGCGTAATTTGAAAGGTCACGGTTTGGATGAAGGTATTTCTACACGCCTATTAACCTATGCTGCAACCTTAATCAAAGGCGGTATTTCCGAAAAAGCAGCATGCCGCATGGCGATGGTTAGACCAATTACCGATGATGCGGATATTCGTAAAACATTGGATCACGCGATTGATACGATTTTCGCTTAAGCCATGACAGAGTTAGAAGTTGAACAACGTTCCCCTGAAATACAGGCATATTGGGAACAACTAAACTGTAAGTTTGAGGCTGCGGATAGAATCTTTGATGAGTGCATCAAAGAAGCTAAAGCATTGCTATCCGAAGAAGGCGTACAGCAATATATTGAGTGCGCCAAATTCATCGGTAAAATGGGCCGTGGCGTTGAACCACTGTTGGTATACCTGCAAGAGGCACCTATGGTTGCTTCCATTGTTGGTGAAAAAATATTGGAAGATATGAAAGGTTTTTCTTATTTCCTATCCACCAATACCAACTACAAAACCATTGTTCCTTTTTTGCAATCGCTGCCTGCTGTTGCACGTCGCTTACACAGCTATGAGCAACTGCATCACTACTTTGATATTCTTAAAAAACTGTTGCATGACACGACTGTGTCGGTGCTGGGTAAACACACCCTTTATCCTAGTCCTGGCCTGCCATTTTTATTGGATCAAGCGCCGCGTTTATTGTCTCAGATTAGCTTAGAAGGCTTCAAAAACTGGGTGAATTATGGTGTTCGCTATTACAGCAAACACCCTGAGCGTCAAAAGGACTATTTTAGTCTGCAAGCACCCGATGCTGTCGCAGTATTACAACGCGAACGTCATGGTACACTTTTGGTCGACAATGAGCGTAAAATGGACATGTATCTGCGTAGCATGTGGGATGATGCTGATTATCTCGTGCCTTATTCATTGGCATTTGATGAGTTGCGTAAACCCATGCCCTATTATGACGACTTAGGCATACGTTTACCTGATGTTTATGATGACATGAATGGTGTACGTGGCGTAAACCGCTACCGCGCAGCATTGGCACATATGGCTGCACACAGACGTTGGAGCAGCAAAATGGTGGTGGACAATTGGAGTCCCTTCCAGCGTGTTGCGGTAGAATTGTTTGAAGATTCGCGTGTTGAATATTTAGCCATGAAGCGTTTCCCTGGCTTGCGTAAATATTTCAAAGCCTTACACCCGATTCCCAATGAATGTGATTTGCAGCTTGAAGGTCAGTCCATGGTTCGTTTGCGTTTGGCATTGGTTTCAAGAGCTATTTTGGATGAAGATTTCAAAGTTCAAAATAAAGATTTGAATGAATTTATTCAACGCTTTTTTGAAGCCATGAAAGATGGTAAATCTTCCAGTGAAGATATGGCAAACATTGCGTTGTCATTTACTGCACGTACACGCCGCCAAACGGATTTATCATCCAATATCTACTTTCAAAATACCGAAGTGGACTACCGTGATGACAACCGTCATTTGTGGATTTATATTGAGCAAGGTGATGATGAAGACACTGAATTTGATCATCTAAAAGAGCAAACGCAAGATGAGGATTCACATACCTTGCCACCGCGCCATTACCATGAATGGGATTATAACTCACAAAGTTATCGACCTGATTGGGTAAGTGTTTATGAAGCTGTACACCCCAGTGGTAATGAAAAAATCATTGATAATATTCTTGAAAAACACTCGGCACTTGCCAAACGTTTGAAAGCCATTCTCGATGCTTTAAAACCACAGCAAAAAGTGCGTGTACGTTACCAAGAAGAAGGTTCAGAGCTTGATTTGGACGTAGCTATTCGTTCGCTGATTGATTTCAAGGCTGGCTCTCAGCCAGACCCACGCATTAATATGAGCCATAAAAACGATGGTCGTGACATTGCAGTGATGTTGGTCTTGGATTTATCGCAATCATTGAATGAAAAAGCCACGGGCAGTAATCAAACCATTCTTGAGCTATCGCAAGAGGCTGTATCACTATTGGCATGGACGATTGAAAAACTTGGCGACAAGTTCTCTATCGGTGGTTTTAGCTCGAATACACGCCATGATGTTAGGTATTCGCATATCAAAGGTTTTGGTGAACACTTTGACAGTACGGTCAAAGGACGTTTGGCAGCTATGGAAGCTAAATATTCTACGCGTATGGGCGCAGCGATGCGTCATGCTGGGCACTATTTGGAAGGTCAAAAAGCGGACAAGAAGTTGATGCTGGTGCTTACCGATGGTGAACCTGCAGATATTGATGTCGATGATGATCAATTATTGATTCATGATACGCACCAAGCAGTCAAAGAGTTGCAGCAAGAAGGTATTTATAGCTATTGCATCAATTTAGACCCTAAAGCTGATGAATATGTTCAGGATATTTTTGGTAAAAATTACACGGTGATTGATAACGTGGACAAATTACCAGAAAAATTGCCACAAATCTTCATGGCACTGACCAAGTAAAAGATGGATGCACGGCAGCGACAGCGCATTGTTGATAAACATAGCGATAGTTTTACCCGCTTTGGTTATCACCCCAATGCATTGTATTGGAGTGGTCGTGACATTCAAGAATTACGTTTTAAAGTTTTAGCCTATATTGGTATTCAAGCCCATGATGCAGTATTGGATGTAGGTTGTGGTTTTGGTGATTTATACACTTGGAGCAAAGCAAATCAATGTCCGCTTGATTATACAGGCATTGATTTATCGCCTGACTTGTTAGACCATGCTCAAGAATGCCACCCTGATGCCACATTTTTTACTGGGGACTTGTTTGATTTGGAAACAACTACGAATCACTTTGATTGGGTTGTGTTATCTGGGGCTTTAAATGAGCAATTACATGATGATTCAGCATATGCCTATCGCATTATTCGCCGTATGTATCAACTGTGCAAAAAAGGTGTTGCGTTTAATATGTTAGATGCCCGTCACATTAATGCACATGACTTGCATAGCCAACAGCCTAGTACAGTGATAAAGTTCTGCCAAACGCTGAGCAAAGATGTCACTTTATATGATACCTACTTACAAAATGATTTCACCATTCACATACAAAAAAATAACTAATTAATGTATAAGTTGAGGACAAACAAATGATTCAAAAGTGGTTTGATGCCGCAAAATCAGGTAATATTCAAGTGTTAAAACAAGCGCTTGCTGATGGCTACGACATCAACACCATTGATGGAAAACACAATACTGCGTTGCACCACGCCACCAAACAAAAAAAGTATGACACCATGCGTTTTCTTATTGAAAATGGCGCGCATCTTCAAATGCAAAATGACTGGCTATCTACCCCTCTTCACCTTTGCGAAAAAAATATTGATGCCATTCGTATTTTATTAGAAGCAGGGGCTGATCCCAATATTTTGGATAAAGACTACGATTATCCTTATTATTTCGCCTTTTACGGCTCTATGACTCAGGAGTTGAGTGATTTATACATCAAACATGGTGCCAAGCTTGTTTACAAAAAAGACATGTAGCCACCTACCCCACATTCTTTAGAAAAGTGTTGTTTGCCCATACACTGGCAATGTCCAATCAATAGGCTGATGCCCATGTTTCTCTAAATAAGTATTTGTTTGTGAGAAGTAATGCTGCCCGAAGAAACCACGCTGTGCAGATAAAGGTGATGGGTGCAAACCCTGAATCACCAAATGTTTGGATGCATCAATAAACGCACCTTTCTTTTGTGCATAAGCACCCCACAAAATAAACACCACATGCTCTTTTTCATCATTGAGTAGAGCAATGATTTTATCGGTAAACTGTTCCCAACCTTTATTTTGATGCGATGCGGCTTTGCCTTGCTCAACCGTGAGCACGCTGTTTAATAACAATACGCCTTGTTCCGCCCAAGCTTGTAAACAACCGTGATTGGGTATTTCAACACCCAAATCTTGGTGCAATTCTTTGTATATATTTTTTAAAGATGGCGGCACTCGAATACCCTGTGGCACAGAAAAGCATAAACCATGCGCTTGCCCTTCGCCGTGATATGGGTCTTGCCCAAGGATAACAACCTTCACATTATCAAAGGGTGTCACATTCAAAGCATGAAAAGTTTCATTGTTTTGCGGGAATGTAGTCTTGCCCATTTCCTTTTCTGCCTTCAAAAAAACATTCAATTCTTGCATATAAGGCATATCAAATGTATCTGTTAAACGTGTTACCCAAGAGGGTTCTTGCAGCCAATCTTTCATGTCCAGCATTGAACCATGCCATCTTCCTTTCGTCCACTTTGGGACATGTGTTTAAGTTTGGGGACGTTGAAGAAGCACCAACAACACACCACCCAATATCAACGCTGATGCAATCATCAACCTAAGACTTATCGGTTCGGCAATAAACAATCCTCCCCCTGCCGCAATAAGCGGCACAAGCAACTGCAACACGGCTGCTTGCGAGGTTTCAAGCCCACGAAGTGCCATATACCATAATGTATAACCTAACCCAGAAGCCAGTGCACCTGACAACACGGCATAAACAACGCTTTCAACATCCATACGTATATCTGGCATCACAAAAAGAAGTAAAATCAACGCCAAAGGGATGGTTCGAATGAAATTCAATGTGGTATCTCGTAGCGGTGATAATGATTGCTGACCGCTCAGCGTATAAAACCCCCAAGCCACGCCCGAAATAGCCATCAAAATGAAGCCCTGCCAAGAGGGTGCGCTCACATCAGGAAGCATGAGATATACAAAGCCAAATAATGCCAAAGCTAGCCCCAGCCATGCCAGTAGTGGTAAGCGATGACCTGATAATACTGTGTACAAAATCATGGTGATTTGCACAGCACCAAACAGAATCAATGCGCCTGTTCCCGTGTCCAACAAAACATAAGCATAAGAAAATGCTGCTGCATAAACAAACAAGAGAACACTAGCCCACCAACTGGGTGAAGCAGGTTTTGTTTCATCATGCGACTGGAAACGCAACACAATCAGCAACATAATTGCCCCAGATAGCAGGCGAATAATTGTGAAGCTTACTGCATCCATCGAGTCTTGCTCCAATGCCAAACGGCACAATACCGAATTGGCTGCAAAGGCAATCAGTGCAAGTGTAGTAAGTAGAATTAATTTCATCATATCTAAGTCGAATACTGCAATAAAACCTTACCCAAAGTTAGCAATGATGATAATTAGCGTGATACTAAACACTGATTTACATTTTTCCTCAAACATGATAGCAAACATATTGTCGCAAGCGACATGAATAGGAGGCATTATGATTTCAATCAAGAAAACAGTATTAGCAACAGTATGTGCAACAGCATTTATGGCTTCATCTGCAATCGCCAATGAGACATATATGTGCAAACACGGCACTCAAGAGCGCATCATCAGTGTAGTTTATGATGTTGAAGGACAAGCTGTACCTTGTAAGGTGGTGTACACCAAAGATTCAGGCGTTGAAACACCTTGGAGCGCAGAGAACCTAGCAGGTTATTGCGAAGAACAAGCCGCGGCATTTGTTGAAAAACAACGCGCTTGGGGCTGGACTTGTGAAAAACAAGAAGCCATGCAAGAAATGAAAGATGACGGCATGGTTAAAGACACCATGTAAGCACCCCCCTTGCTAGCCCGCATTATTCATAAATACTGCCGCGCCCTTGCTTGCCCCTTTATACGCAACAAATCTTTCATCAATGGTTCGTAAGCACAGCTACGGGCAATTTCTTCAATATTCGTTGCAAACAAAGTTTCGGCGCAATCATCACGACGATTTATGAATAATGCGGGCTAGATAGGACAAATGTATCGGGCTGTCACTTCTTTTGAATGGCAGCCCTTTTTTATGCTCTTCTTTTGGTAAACTTGGTGATTTCTCTATCCAAAGCATTGGCAAAGGCTTGCCTATCGCTGTGATTAAATGCGGCTTGCCCACCCGTGATGACACCACTTCCGCGCAAATCATCCATAAAATTACGCATACTGAGCTGGCTTTTGATGCTATCAGGCGTAAACATGCTGCCTCTGGGGTTCAAGGCTAACCCGCCCTTCTCAATCACATCCGCAGCTAAAGGCACATCAGCTGTAATCACCAAATCCCCAGCATCCAATGCATCCACAATATATTTATCCGCAACATCTGCACCTGCATCCACCTGAACTGCACTGATATATACCGATTTCGGCACACGCATCATACTGTTGGCAACCAGCGCCGTATTTATCTTCGCCCGCTCTGCCGCCCGAAACAAAATGTCTTTCACAGGCACAGGGCAAGCATCGGCATCTACCCAAATCTTCATTTAAACGCCATCACCATGAAAATCGGATACGTTTTATCATCTTTAAACACAGTCGTCACCGTTTCAAACCGCACATCTTGAAACCCCACCTGCTCCAGTTTGTGTTGTAACGCATCCCTATCAAATCCATCATGATAAACGCCTTCAGCATCCGCAGGATGAAAGCTGCCATCTTCCGCATCCAAGTCTGCCAACGCTACTTGCCCACCGCCCTGCAAATGCTCATAAAAGCGTTGCAACATTGCGTCTGTATCTTGCACATGATGCATCGCCATCGCACTCACAATCACATCAAACTTCTCATCCATCGGGCAATCCAAAATATCTTGGCAAACGGTTGCTACTTTACCTTTTAGCTCAGGTTTCGCGGCCAATCGTTCAAGCATGGATGGTGAAATATCCACCGCCATTATCTTTTGCACATGCGGGGCAATCGCCGAACAAATCAAACCTGTGCCTGCCCCAAAATCCATCACATGTTGCGTTGGTAAAAAACTGACTTCTTGCACCATCGCCCCACCAATAGCTTGGGAGAGTATTTGTTTCATATCACCCGCATCCCAATCTTCCGCCTTATTTTCAAACAAATCATTTTCAAATAAATCACTCATTTACATTCCCATCCTATCTAACCCGCATGATTCATAAATACTGCCGCGCCCTTGCTTGCCCCTTTATACGCAACAAATCTTTCATCAATGGTTCGCAAGCACAGCTACGAACAATGTCTTCAATATGCGTTGCAAACAAAGGTTCGGCGCAATCATCACAACGATTTATGAATAATGCGGGCTAACACCTTAAACATGGTTTGGTTCAATGTGGCAAAGCGTTGCTTATCGCCCAATATTTCTTCCGCAGATTGCACAAAAGCATCTTGATTCAATAAACTGGCATCCAACTCATCACCACAATGCTCTATCAACGCACCTGCCGATTCAGGCGTGGTTTCAAGGTGAAATTGAAACGCCACCACCCTATCTTGATACAAAAACCCTTGATTCGGGCAAGCCGCGCTTGCTGCCAAGGCTTGCGCACCATTTGGCACATCAAACATATCCCCATGCCAGTGAAACACGTCCAAAGATGCTGGAAACACATCATCCAGAATCGTATTCTCTAGTTCAGGTGACTTTTGAATGGAAAACCAACCAATTTCTTTGTGTTTACCTGCATACACTGCTCTTTTGGTATCCGTGCTGCCCAACACATCCGCAATCAACTGTGCCCCAAGGCAAATGCCCAACACCTTCTTCCCCGCATCAATCACCTGCTTGATAAACACCTTCTCATCGTTGAGCCAAGGCAAATCCACATCGTCATAAATACCCATAGGCCCGCCCATGATAATCAAGGCATCCATGTCGCTCGCATTCGGCAAGCTTTCGCCTGCATACAAGTGGGTAAAGCTTAAATCATGCCCTTTGTCTTCGAGATAAGGCTGCATACAACCCAACCCTTCAAACGCCACATGCTGAATGGTGTGAATCCGCATCAACCTGCCCTTTTAATTACCATATTCTTCAGCAAGTTTACCAAACCGCTGGCATTCAGGCGTTTCATCGTGCAACGTCTTACAGCTTTGCTTTGCCATACTTTGATAACACGCCAGCGCAGGTTCATACAAATCTTGTTTTGCCGCCGCTTGTTCATATTTCTCAGCCATACCATCACACATGCTGTTCAAAGATTGCTCCATCATTTGCATCATACCTTCAGGCATACCTTGCATACCCTCGGCAGACATCTGCG
>DQSL01000082.1 GCA_015663235.1 Mariprofundaceae bacterium | reverse complement strand
TGTTTAGAGGATAAGTCGGAAAATCCTGTGTTTATCGCCTTGGCTGATGTGATGCGCAAGTTTGATTTGGATGTGCAGTTGTTTCGTGATTTGCTTGCTGCATTTCGTATGGATGTGAATTATAAAGGCTTTAAAACCTTGGATGAATTGGTGTTTTATGGCAAATATTCTGCTGACCCTGTGGGGCGCTTGATGCTTGCCTTGCACAACATTGATGATGCCAAGGCGCTTCAAGCATCAGATGCGATTTGTACGGCATTGCAACTCACCAATTTTTGGCAAGATTTTAAGGTGGATATACCTAAAGGGCGCTGTTATCTTGCAGATGAATGGTTAACCAAGCTTCATGTATCGCGGGATGATGTGTTGCATGGGAGAGTAGACATTGAAACTTTGCGCCCAGCGATTGATGATGCGATTGCTGAAACACAAAAATTATTCAATCATGGTTACGCGCTTTTACCCTATTTACCATTGCGTTTGCGCCTGCAAATTGCAGCAACATTGGCGGGTGGTACTTCTATTTTACATGCTACCCAAGCACTGCATAACCCATTAGAAGAACGCCCTACATTAAACAAGCTTGCTTGGCTTAAAATCAGCCTTAGCATTGTCAGCATGGTATTGCGTCCGAATGTTTACGCCAACCGAGGAAAAGTATGAGTCCTGAAAAGTATTGCGAAGATAAAACGAGGGGTGCGGGTTCATCCTTTTTTTATGCTTTTTTGTTTTTATCACCTGAAAAACGTCGTGCCATGATGGCATTGTATGCATTTTGTCGTGAAGTGGATGATATTGCTGATGAAATCAAAGAAAAAGAAGTCGCCATTCGCAAGCTTGTATTTTGGCAGGAAGAAGTTGAGCGTGTATTTTCAGGTGTGGCACGGCATCCAGTAGGCATTGAACTGATGTGGACGATTGAACATTATCCGATTGAAAAAACGATGCTCACCGAAATGATTGAAGGCATGTTGATGGATGTCTCGGGTAAACCTATGGTGACTGATGAAGATTTGGATTTATACTGTTACCGCGTCGCTGGCGTGGTGGGTTTGATGTCGATCGCAGTGTTTGGGTTCACCCAAGAAGCTTCTAAAGACTTTGCTTTGAAGATGGGTAATGCTTTACAACTCACCAATATCCTGCGTGATGTGTATGAAGATACCAAAATTGAGCGTATTTATTTACCACAACAAACACGGGCTAAGTTTAAAGTGACCGACCAAGATATTCGCCAAGGTTTTGGTGATAATGCACAAGCCAATGCCAATCTTAAAGACTTATTGCAACATTATTTTGATAAGGCAGAACAATGTTATGCTGATGCGTTGGCAGCATTGCCAGCAGAGGATAGGCAAAGTTTAACGCCATCTTTGATGATGGGTGCGATTTATTATGCACATTTGGCAAAACTGAAAAAAGTGGATTTTGATGTGTGGCAACATCCAGCACGTTTAACACCACTTAAAAAAATATGGGTGGCATGGAAAGCATACCGCTATGAGAAAAAAGCAGCCAAGAAAACTTTGCCGCTGCGGTTAGATTTTTAATGGAACAATCCAATGCTAAACGTGTTGCTGTTGTTGGCGGAGGCATTGCGGGTTTAACGGCTGCATTGCGTTTGGCGGAATCAGGTTATCAGGTGGACTTGTTTGAAGCTGCACCAGCGCTCGGTGGGCGCACCAAGTCTTTCTACGATGAAGAAGTGGATGAATGGGTGGATAACGGGCCTCATGTTATGGTGGGCGCATACCATGCCACACTGAAGTTGCTCGGCGATGTGAATGCATTGCAGCATGTGCGCTGGCAATCATCACTCACCTTGTCGCTGTGGGACAAAGAGCGAGGCTTGTTTGATTTGAAAGCTGTATCTTGGTTGCCCGTGAATATCGCTTTAATCTGGGCAGCTTACCGTTTGCCAGAGCATGGTTTGAGCAGTGTTAAAGCGATGCTGAGGCTTGCGATGACCATGGTAAACCGCGATGAAGAACAAACGGTACAACAGTGGATGGATGAAATGAAAGCCCCCAAACGGTTGATTGAGGATATGTTGGAAGTATTGTGTTTGGGGGTGATGAATGAACCCATGCAGACCGCCAATGCCAAAACCTTTGCTCGCGTGCTTGCTACATCATTTTCATCACATAAAAATGCTAAAATGGGCTGGTTTAATAAGCCTTTATCACAAGCATTGGTTGCCCCAATAGCTGATAAACTACGCAGTTTGGGTGTAAATATGGAGCTTAGGCATAGCGTGCGAAACCTTGGTGAGCTTAACCATGATGCTGTGGTGTTGGCATTGCCTGCATTTGCTAGAAATCGTTTGCTTGGAATCAACGAAGAAGTAGAAACCCAAGCCATCACCAATATTCATTTGTGGTTTGAAGAAAGAATCGCGTTGCCTAATATGATGCAAGGCATGTTGGGCACTTATGGGCAATGGTTGTTTGATGTGTCGGCAATGATGAAAAAGCAAGGTGGCTTGCAACATTTGTGTGTAATTATCAGTGCGGATGAAAGTGACTTGCCGCAGCAAACATTGATTGATTTGGCATTGAAAGAAATTGAAATGATGCTGGGTAAAAAGTTACCTGAGCCAAAGAAAGTACGTTTTATTCGAGAAAAAAGAGCCACAGTGTTGGTCAGGAATACGGGTAGTGTCGATTTACCCAGCCATGTTTTTGACGCTGTCGAAGCACCATCTTCGGGTCAACTACCTGCTACCATTGAACTTGCGGTGATTTCAGGTGAAAAAGCAGCGCGTTTGGTGCATTTGTCACATAAAATTAATACTTGACATGAGTAGTTATACACTTTTTTCAAGGTGTATCATGAATTTGTCTTAATTAGCCCAATAGCTTCGCTTTCTAGCCGAGCTTTATTACATAACTCATTGTTATTAAACATGTAAAAGCAAATGCCTATTTTTTAGACACATGCCATAATAGGTCTAAGTGCTGAATAAAATACAGTGTGTTTATATGTTTATCCACAAAGTTATCCACAGAAAACGTGGACAACTTTTTGAGATTGTTAAAAACCCTTAATTTGCTTGGGTTAAGCATGAAAACAGGGTGAAGTTTGGTTGTTAAAGTGCTAGTTTTGCGTTTATGAAAATATCACAACAAACTACTTTTGACATTATTAAAGCATCGGGTGAAAATATTTTGACATATTTACAAGGTCAAATAAGCCAAAACATCAAACTGATGTCTTCGGAACAAGCTTTGTATGCGGTGATTCTCAATCCCCAAGGCAAAGCGGCCACTGACTTTTACCTTTTACAAACCCAAGCAAAAGGGAATTGGGCAGAAGTCATGTTTTTATGCCCGAGCGCATTTGCATTAAACTTGGTAGAGCGGTTGCGTATGTTTGCAATGGGTTATGAGTTGCGCATGGGCAAGGTGTCTTCATGGC
>DQSL01000093.1 GCA_015663235.1 Mariprofundaceae bacterium | reverse complement strand
GGCCAACTTTATATTCTGGAATGCCACCAATAGTTTTGAAGACTTTATTTTCCGTAACTTGGTAAAGGTCTGTTTGTTCCAAGCTTGCGGTTGATAAGGGTAAACGAGCGGTTCTCACTTGGTAAGCCTGCATTAACACACGGCGATTTTTTTTGAGCGCGTCAGGGGTTGCGCCTGTGGATATTGGGTGCCCGTCACCCAAAGCTTTAATTGTTATTTGCTTGCTACTTACACCATGATTAACCAGCCATGCAGCAACAGATTCAGCACGAGCTTGGGAGAGAGAAAGATTATTGGGGTATAACTCTGAGTGTATATGGCGTTGACCAGCATGCCCTTGTAATTCTAGGTGAAGGTCAATGATATTGGAGTTTAGTGTCTTAAGCCAAGTTTCAAGACTTTTTTCTGCATCAGAGGTTAAAAGGGCTTTGCCTGAGTCAAAGTAAATGGAAAGTAGACTACCTACTTTTTTTGCTATCGACTGTTGAATGGGTAGGGGATTGGGTTTGGTGGAAGACCAAATTTCAAGACCAGCACCTGCACGTGTTGCCGCGATGGCGAGTGTGCCATCATTACGAATGTCACCAAGGTCTAGGTCTAGGTATACACCGAAACTGGGCACAAGATTGTTGTCTTTTTTGAAGTTTCCACCTTGCCAGCGCCACACTTGCAAGCCTTGCCCAACACTTGATGACGCAACCAGTTCGCGTTTGCCATCGGCATCTAGGTCTGCAACGTGAATATCAGACCATGTACCTGTGGTCATGATTTGTTCTTTGTCCCATGCGTTATTGTTGTTCCACCATATTGTAATACCTGCTTGGTATAACCCAGAGATAATATCAAGATTTCCATCACCATTCATATCGGCTACAACCAATGATTCTGCATCAGATGAGGCAGGAAGCTCAGCAGGTTGCCAGCGACCATTGCCATCACCGTACCATAACTGTATACCGCCGACTTGTTTCCACACTTCATCATCGCCTTCAATTGCACCCAAACCGCCACGTCGCGATGTTACAATATCCATGTTGCCATCATTGTTGATGTCTTCAACGGATAAGCCAGTAAATAAACCTTTCGCCACAGGACCAGTGCCAGAAACCCAGCCGTTTTTACCATCGTTTAATAAAACAAAAACACCACCGTTTTCATTGCTATCAAGGCGAGTGGCAATAATATCACTCCAACCATCGTTGTTAATATCGGCAAATTTCACTGTTGAAAATACACCCGTAGTGGTGGGAGAAGAATGAAGTTTCCACGTTTTTTTATCGGGGTGAAGCTCCCATATTTGTAAACCTTTCAGACCGCCTTTGCCGCCAATGAGTATGTCAATGTTCTGGTCGTGGTTGATGTCAGCAGTGGCAAAAGATAAGGGTTGCATGGCTGTTGGTGGGCCGCTTTGGCTTGTCCAGTTTCCAGTGCCATCTCCCCATTTAACTTGGAAGCCGCTGGTTCCATTGCTTATACCTAATAATAAATCTATGAAACCGTCTTGATTGAGGTCAGTGAAATGGACGGATTGAGCATCAGATGCTCGCAAAGGCGCATTATTAATCCATTGGTATTGCTTACTTTGACTGTTTGTGTCCAATACTTTTGAGGGTTGCGGCACAGTTGAACGGCAGGATGCAAGCAATGCACCAATCGCAAGCGTGAGCAGCAATGTGCGGAGGAATGGATGTTTCATAGCATTCCCTGAAGCAAGTTGCAGACCATTGATTCTGTGTTATTCAAATTAACCCCATGTAGAAAAATCCAATAATGCAATGCAAATTTTATAGACTCGAAAGCTGCACCACATAGCCTTTCATCGCAATAAGAGCGATATTAACCTTCATTGTCAAGGGTTTACAACATTATGTGGATGAAATGCTTGAACTAGGCACACATGAGACTTGATTTCCATGACTTTTAACGTGACGTGTGTCACAAAAAAAGCACCTACGTTACCGCAGGTGCTTTGTCAAAATGGTGCTCCCTGAGCGATTCGAACGCCCGGCCCTCTGATTCGTAGTCAGATACTCTATCCAGCTGAGCTAAGGGAGCCTTTATGTGTTACTACTTGTCATCTTCTTGCGAAGACGGCGGCATAGTAACGTCTTCAATCCAAACTTTCCAGTCCGAATTATCCATACCGAATAATTCAGGAAAATCTTGATATAACCAGCCTTTGTACATCTCTTTACCTGCTAAGGTTAAGCGTACATAAGCTGCAGGATTGGACACACTATCATCATTGATAAAGGTATGCCCTTTAAGCCGAAGACCTTGTGCTAACCCCAATAACGCCACTTCCCAGTTGCCTGATACTTGTGCGTCACCTTGTTTTACTTCTACTGCAAACAAACGTGTTGTCGATTTTTGTAACAATACAACCTTGGCTTTTCCTTCGATATGGGTTGCCCAATCTGGAAGTTCATTGCCAGAGGTTGCCGCGTGAGGGTCATCGGGGACACTCAACGGCAGTTGCCATTCGATTTCTTTGCTTTTCTCTCCATCACAAGCGGTAAGAAGTATTGCAAAACTTAATGCAAACAATACCCGACCAAGCATGGCGGAGAGAGAGGGATTCGAACCCTCGATAGATTTTACTCTATACACCCTTAGCAGGGGCGCGCTTTCAGCCACTCAGCCACCTCTCCATTACTTGTTGCTCTGCTGTACACCATATTGTCTACAGCAGAGCTAAGCTGGCGGAAGGGGTGGGATTCGAACCCACGGTAGGTTTCCCTACGCCGGTTTTCAAGACCGGTACATTCGGCCAGCTCTGTCACCCTTCCGTTGTGGGGCGCAATATAGCCACTGATATGCTGAATGCAATGGGAAAATTGCTTTGTTGGTATTTCAATCAAACAAGCTCAAGCATTCGTTTGCCCAGCAAGGTTGGATTGTGTGTAATGCACACGCCAGCGTCTTCCAATGCGGCGAATTTAGCTTCGGCAGTGCCTTTGCCACCCGCAATAATTGCGCCAGCATGACCCATACGTTTACCAGCGGGTGCGGTTGCCCCTGCAATAAATGCAACCACAGGTTTAGATACATAATGTTTGATATATTCGGCGGCTTCTTCTTCCTCAGAGCCGCCAATCTCACCAATCATAATGATACCATCGGTATCTTCATCCGCTTCAAAACGTTTTAAACAATCCGTGAATGTCATGCCATGAATGGGGTCGCCACCAATGCCGATACAAGTGCTTTGCCCAAGCCCTGTTTGTGTGAGCTGGTCTACAGCTTCATAGGTGAGCGTGCCTGAGCGGGAAACCACGCCAATGCGCCCTGGTAAATGAATATGCCCTGGCATAATACCAATCTTGGCTTGCCCTGGGGTGATAATACCTGGGCAGTTGGGACCAATCAGTATGTTTTCTTTACCACGCAAATATGCTTTTACTTTCAGCATATCAACCACAGGAATACCTTCAGTGATGCAAACAATAAGCCCAATGCCCGCATCGGCGGCTTCCATGATGGCATCGGCGGCGAAGGGGGCAGGCACATAAATCACGCTAGCTTGCGCGCTTTCTTGTTTTACAGCATCAGCCACAGTGCTGAACACAGGCTTGTTTAAATGGGTCAAGCCACCCTTGTTGGGGGTTACACCACCGACAAAATTGGTGCCATAAGCTATCATTTGTTCGGAGTGAAATGTGCCTTGCTTGCCTGTGAAACCTTGGCAAATGACACGGGTATTTTTATCCAATAAAATAGTCATTACACAGCCTCCGCAGCCAAAGTTGCTGCCTCATCCAAGTCTTTTGCCCACTTCACATTTAAACCTGCATCGGCAATCAATTGCTGCCCTTCTTTTTCGTTTGTGCCCACCAAACGCATGATGACAGGCACTTGCATAGGGTGAGTTTTGATGGCTTCAAGCAAACCTTGGGCAATAATGTCGCAGCGTACAATGCCGCCGAAAATATTGACCAACACGGCTTTGACATGTTTGTCTGAAAATAAAAGGATAAAAGCCTCTTTCACGGTTTCCACAGTAACGCCGCCACCTACATCCAAGAAGTTGGCTGGTTTTTTACCTTTGAGTTGAATCATGTCCATGGTTGCCATTGCCAGCCCTGCACCATTAACCATACAACCAATGCTTCCGTCCAAAGCGATATAATTGAGCCCATGTTTGGATGCTTCAATCTCTTTGAGGTCTTCCTCGTCCAAATCGCGCAATGTTAGAATGTCAGCTTGGCGGTACAATGCATTATCATCCACGGAAAACTTGGCATCCAAAGCAATAAATTCATCTGATGTTGTGAGCACCAAAGGATTTAACTCCAATAAACTTGCATCGGTTTTGTTAAACATGGCATACAATGATGCAACGAGTTTACCAAACGCTTTGGCTGTATCACCCTTAAAACCAAGGAAGAATGCCATGTTGCGTATATGATATGCCGACAAACCTGCTGCCATATCAACAGATACGGAAAGCAGACGTTCGGGTGTTTCCGCAGCCACTTTTTCAATATCCATGCCACCATCAGGAGAAACCACAAAACTGATACATTCGTATTCGCGGTCAACCAATAAACTCAAGTAATATTCATGGGCAATGCTCACGCCTGATTCAATATAAATGCGATGAACTTGTTTGCCTTCTGCACCTGTTTGATGGGTGACCAGTGTGCTGCCCATCAAATCATCAGCGGCTGCTTGCAGCTCATCCAAAGACTTACAAATACGCACGCCACCTGCTTTGCCACGCCCACCCGCATGGATTTGCGCTTTGACTGCCCAAACATCACCGCCCAAGGCTTTTGCTGCTTCTTTGGCTTTGTGTGCATCAAATATCACCGTGCCTTTGGGCGTAGTGATGCCAAAGGATGTGAGCAATGCCTTGGCTTGATACTCATGGATATTCACTTAAAATGCCCCCAACGCATCCACTTGTTCTTTGGATGTTTTAACAGATTGCAAAGATGCTTGCATGGCTTGTTTTTCATCAGGCGTTAAATCCAACTCAATCACACCTTCCATGCCACCACCGCCAAGTTTGCACGGCACACCCATGAAATAACCATTGATACCATATTCACCCTCAAGCCACGCTGCACAAGGCAAAATGCGATTTTGGTCTTTTAAAATAGCTTCCGCCATCTGAACAATCGCAGCACCCGGCGCATAAAATGCAGAGCCTGTTTTAAGCAGTTCAACAATTTCAGCACCACCTTGGGCAGTGCGTTGGCTAATCTTCTCAATGGAAGATGCATCAAGCATTTCAGAGAGGGGAACACCACCTACTGTGGAATAACGGGTGAGGGGAACCATGGTGTCACCATGTCCACCCAATACCAAAGCAGACACATCAGTAATCGACACATCCAATGCTTGGGCAATGAAAGAACGCATTCGCGCAGAGTCTAAAACACCTGCCATGCCAATCACCCGTTTGCGACAAAAGCCTGAAACTTGCTTGGCAGTATACACCATAGCATCCAAGGGGTTGGTGACGACGATGATGATACATTCGGGAGAATGTTCGACGATGTTTGCGGTCACTTCGGCTACGATTTTCACATTGGTTGCCAGCAAGTCATCTCGGCTCATTCCAGGTTTTCTGGCAATGCCAGCAGTGATAACCACCAAGTCAGAGTTGGCGGTGTCGGCATAGTCTTGCGTGCCTGTAACACTTACATCATAACCTAAAATGGGGGATGCTTCATACATATCCAAGGCTTTACCTTGCGGGATACCATCCATGACATCCAATAATACAATATCACCAAGCTCTTTGTTGGCTGCTAAAAATGCGGCAGTTGCACCCACATTACCTGAACCAACAACGGTTATTTTTTTTCGTGGAAAATAAGCATTATCATGTTTTACGACACCTGACCAACGCATAAACAAACTCCCTTTTTATGAATAAGTCGAAAACTAGCGTTTATTCTTGCAAAGGCATAGCCAACGCTTGGCTGATGGCCTGTTGTTGAACTTCTAATCTTGCGCCTTTAAAGTGAAAACATTGGGCAATGGTTTGTTGTTGGGGTGCTTTTAAACCTATCCAAACCATACCTACGGGTTTCTCTACCGTGCCCCCATCAGGGCCTGCAATACCACTGATGGATAAGGATAAAGTGTTGCTCTCGCAGCCTTTGATAGCGCCTTCAGCCATGGCAAGCACAACTTCTTCGCTTACTGCACCATAGGTTTCGATAAGCCCTAAGGGCACACCAACTTCTTCATGTTTGGCAAGGTTGGAATAGGTCACCCAGCTTCGGTCTAACACGGAAGAAACACCTGCAACCGCGCCAACCGCTGCCGATAACCCGCCTGCCGTACAAGATTCAACACAGCGTAATTTCCAGCCTTTACTTTGTAAATAAGTGACCAGTTCTTCAGCTTTGTTCATGCAAACACCTGCAATAAAAATAAACCCAATATTGCACCCATCAAGCCAGCCGCTAGGTCATCATTCATGATGGAAAACCAGTGCGCACCCCATGTTTCCACGTTTTTGATGGGAAAGGGTTTGATGATGTCAAAACCACGAAACAAGACAAAGGCGAGCGGCAAAATGACGGGTAAAGGTTGTTCAGGGAAAATAGCAAGCAGGATAGCGATATTAAGCCAAAGCCCTGCCCATTCATCAATCACAATCCAGCCAGGGTCGTGGCCTTGCCCAAGTTTGACCAATTCAGGCAACACATAATAACAAATGATAAAACCAAGCAAGGTGACAAGCAGTGTCGCCAGCCATAAACCATTCAAGCCCCAACTTTCAAGGATAAACCAGGCTGGAAGTAGGGCAAACAAACTGCCCCAAGTGCCAGGTGCTTTGGGCAGCCAGCCGCTACCCAATCCTGCGGCAAGCCATTTGAGAAACCAAAATAGTGAATTATGCAAAGTGGTCAAATCCCTTAATATTGTAATCAATTGTTTTGCCATCATAACACAAATGAACACTAGAGCCTTGCGCGCAATGTCCAAGCTTAAAAGCACCAAGCTGAGAAAGGGTTAGCTGGTGTTTTGCAGGTGCGGTGAACAGCAGCGCATAATCTTCGCCACCACTAAGTATATGTTTCAAAACCTGCTCATCACCAAGGTGTTGAAGTTTGGCATAAGATGGTAGCAGTTTGATGTTTTCAATGTTGATGATAATGCCAACTTGGGATGCCTTGGCGATATGCCCAGCATCTTGGAGCAGCCCATCGCTGATGTCGATGCAGCACTTTATAGCCAAATCAATAAGACTTTGGCTTTGTTCTAGTTGGGGTAGAATGTCTTGAAAGTGGGGGACAAATGTTCCGTCATGTTCACCATCCAACCATTGGTTTAAACCTGCTGCCGATAGCCCCACATCACCGAATAACCAAACATCATCGTCAATGACTGCATTGTTTCGCCTCATGGCTTTGTTTTTTTGTATCAAGCCACCGACTGTGACATTGATGGCATTGGTAGGCGAAGTAACTGTGTCACCACCTGCAAGCTCAACGGCTTGTTGTTGGCAAGCTTGTACAATGCCATGACTCATCTGCTGTAAATCATGTTCGTTTGTTGCCATGATAGATAACCAAAGCCACGCAGGCTTTGCACCCATCGCAGCCAAATCGGACAATGCGGCTTGGATAGCGCGATTGCCTGCAATGTCTAACCCCATATTATGCGGCCAATGCACACCTTGCACTGCGGTGTCGGTGCTGATGACCAGCTCAAAACCTTGAGGGATTTCGTGGGTGGAAGCATCATCACCATTGCCGATTCGGGTTGTGGGATGTTGCAAAGGGGTGCGCTGTTGAAATAACTTGGCAATGGCATCAAATTCATGATTCATGCAAAGAAGTTAGCGTAAGGCAAAAAAAAACCAAGCATATTATCTGCTTGGTTTAGATGTTTAGATGTTTTCGAGCTTAGAAGTGATTGCCAGCCATGTAATGTTGCACAGCAGCTTTTTCAGCATTCATTTGGCGAATCACATTGGCGGTGTGGGTGAGCAAGTGGGCAAAAATGGCATAAGCCAATTCAGGGTTGTCGCGCATCAGTGAGGTGAAAGCATCTCTTGTGAGCTTGTAAATGATACAATCTTCTTTTGCCGTTACGGTGGCACTGGCATCATCTTCGGTAAGGAAACTCATTTCACCTACCAAGTCACAAGGTTTTGCAGTGCCTACGCGCACATTTTCACCATTACAATGGCAATCAATATACGCCGAGCCAGAATGGATGACATAAATTGCATTGCCAGGGCTGCCTTGAGCAACGATAACATCACCTTTCGCATATTCGCATACTTCGATTTTATCATGAATCAGTGATTTTTGTGCATCTGAAAGCCCTTGTTTAAAGAAGTGCTTTTCCAACCAATCTAAATCAATTCCCATGTTTACATCCTCCCAGTTTTTCACAACAACTAAAACCTTAGACGAGATGTTTTAGTTGGGCAAGCTTAATACAATCTTTTCGCAGAAAAGTTAGCTAGGTCACACAACAGTTGTTTAATTTGCTTGTTTTCTACATCGGGTAATAAGTCCGACGCCCGTTTTGCATATATTTTAGCTTTTTGCATGGCGTATTCGGTGCCACCATGTTGCAATACACGGTCTCGAACCCATGCTCTATCACCATCATGGTATGGGTTTTCATCGCGTTCAGATATGATGCGCACCCGCTCTTGAAGTTCTGGGTCTTGGTGCATGGCATGAATCAAAGGCAATGTGATTTTACCTTCTTCCAAGTCGTGTCCCACAGGTTTACCTGCGGCTTCTTCATCGGATAAATAATCCAAAGCATCATCCATCAATTGAAAAGCAACACCCAAACACATGCCATATTCGGTCATATCTTTGATGGTTTGTTCATCTTGCCCACTTACATGTGCGCCAACTTCGGCTGCTGCGGCAAACAATACTGCTGTCTTGCGTTCAATCACTTCTAGACACTCTTCTTCCGTCATTTCCAAATGGAATGTTCGGGATAATTGTAAAACTTCGCCTTCAGCAAGCGCGTTGGTGACATCAGCCATGAGTTTTAACATACCTATATCATCATCTTTGACCAACATTTGAAAGGAGCGAGAAAACAAGTAATCGCCAACCAAGACGCTGGCTTGATTGCCCCAAACAGCATTGGCAGAAGGGTTGCTTCGCCTAAAGTCGGATGAATCAACCACATCATCATGCAATAAGGATGCGGTATGGATAAACTCAACCACAACGGAGAGCGGAATATGCCTATCGCCCTTATAATCAAACATTTTGGCAATCAATAGGCATAAAAGCGGGCGCATTCGTTTGCCGCCACTATTGATAATATAGTGCCCAATGGCGGGAATCATGGCGATGTCAGATTGAAGGTTGTCATGAATACAATCATTCACGCGCTTCATATCATCAGTGCATAATTTAATGGCTTGGTTTAAAGGGTTATGGCTCACAGGTTGCAATCGTAAAGTCTTAGGATGTTGCGTCAATGCTTGTGAGCTGTAACCACTCATCAGCCAAGTTTTGATTGGTTGTGGCAAGGATAGGGCAGCTCAAGCGCGACTTGGCAAAAGGGTGGCTGCCGTTAAAATCAGAAACGATGCAATTCGCTTCTTCGGCAAGTAATAAACCTGCGGCATAATCCCAAAGTTTTTGTCCACCATGCAGGATAAACTGCCCGCGACCCGCAGCAAGCCAAGCCCATTCGAGAGCGCATGTGCCAAGATTACGTTGGCTGCGGTAGTGTTTTTTGGTCGCAAGTTCGGTGGCAAGCGCAGGTTTGAGACGTTTGAAATCGGCAAACCCAACACTTTTTTTGAGTGTTTTTTGCATGGGAATGGGTGTATATGCTTCGCCATTAATAAATAACCCACTTCCTTGGATGCTGGAAAACATTTCATCACGAACAGGGTCATAAATGCAGGCAAGTGTAGGTTTTCCAAGCTCAATCAAAGCAATGGATACGGCAAACAAAGGCATGGGTGTCGTAAAGTTGCCTGTGCCATCAAGGGGGTCAACGCACCAAAACTTGCCACCATCATGCAATGCTTTGAGTTGCTCTTCTTCGCTCATTTCTTCGCCCAAGAAACCAATGCTTGGGTCGAGTTTTTGCAGTGCCTCTTGAATAAAGGCTTGGGCTTTTTCATCGGTTTCTGTGACCACAGAACCATCGCTTTTTTGTGTTTCAATGGATAGTTGGCTTTGAAAGGCGGGTAATAAAATAGATTGCCCAGTTTCTTTGGCGATGATTTCGACGTGTGATAATAATTTTAACATAAAGACTTCCATGTTTCTAAAGGTATTTTTCGAGCTTTGCCAAAACCACCCACCCATGATACAGATAAGGGTTGAATACGATAGAGGGTAAAATCAGGGAATGAAAATAAAGGTTCTGCATCAGGAATGCTTTGCAAATAAGCCTTTTGATAATCCGCTTGTTCAGCTTCAGGCACAGTTTCGATATGCCCTGTGAAGCTTAACCGTGGTAGTGCAAGTGGAGATTTATCAGGTGTTTCTGGGCTGCAAATCATCAAGCCAACTTGGGTGTGTTGTTGAATGTTTTTACTGTGTTTGGCAAGAGCTGATAAATGTAACACAACATCATCTTGAAACACGGCATAAGGGCACATGCTTGTTTCAGGCGATTTGTCGCCTTGTGTACTTAAAAAAGCAATGCGAGTGTTGTTCAATAATGTTTGAATATCAGCTTCCCAATCGTTGTTCATAGGTGGCGAAGGTTGCAGGTAAGCTAATCATGCTGCAATAGGTTTTATGAAATAAGGCGTTCTTCATTTTTTATGCGAACAAAAAACGAAGTAAAAAAGTCGCCCTTTACAAGCTGCTTATTTCCTTCGCTACGCCGTTGAAGCGGGGCGAAAAGTTTTTTCGCTTATACCTTTTTCAACAGCAAGACTTCGGCGCATCTTAACAAAGGGAAATGCTATCATTTCGACCCGCGTGGAGACGTTTCAGAGATACCTCGACTTCGCTCGGCATGACAGGTTAATAGAACCTCGTTTCTCTGCGTAACTTGCGTCCTCTGTGGTTTAAAAAAGCAATACCATTGCAATTACTTTTGAAGCCAAGCAAAGTGCAGCTATGCAACAATGGTTTGAACATATTTGGTGGAGCAAACGCCGTAAACCCAATATTGGGCTTCGCCTGTTGTCGCGGGTGTATGCCAAGGTGATGCGATACGACCAAAACAAACGTTTTCAAACCCAAATATGCCCACCCATTCCCATGATTTCAGTGGGCAACATTACAGTTGGTGGCAGTGGTAAAACACCATTTGTCGTCTGGCTTGCAGGCGAGCTGAAAGCGCAAGGTTTTAATCCCGTTTTGTTATCGCGTGGTGATGGGGCAAACAATCAAGAACCGCACGTGGTATCGGCTTACTCCAAAGCGCGTGAGGTTGGGGATGAAGCTGTCTTATTATATAGGCTAAGTGGTTGCCCAGTGATTGCAGGGCGCGACCGCATTAAAGGCGCTGAAATGGCTGCCGAATATGGTGATGTATTGATTTTGGATGATGGTTTTCAATATAGGCAGTTGCATAGAGCTTGCGATATTGTGCTTGTACCTAAAGAAGGCGTGGGTAATGGCTGTTTATTACCCGCAGGGCCATTAAGGGAGCCCATTTCAGCACTTTCTCGTGCCAATATCATTGTCCGCACAGGGCATGGTGACTTTACACCTTTAACCCATGATAAAGAGTGGGCTTGGCAAGCAGTCAGCGCAGGTGTTTCGGACTGGAATGGTGTGTGGGATATGCCGCTTGAGGCAGGTGATGTAGAGCTTGTGACTTCTATTGCCCGACCAAGGCGGGTGCGCAATGATTTGGAGAGCTTGGGTTTTGAAATCACAGAACATCATATGTTTGATGACCATCACGCTTACACAAAAGAAGATGTGGCGAAACTCTTAAAAGGCAACAAAACCATCGTTACTACGGGTAAAGATGCCGTGAAACTGTTGTCGCTTTGGGATAGCAGTAAGCCGATTTGGGTGCTTGAACAACAGGTTGTTGCGGAAGAATGTTTGTTTCCTTCAGTTCTTGATTGTATAAGAAATTAAGTATGTTTGTTCATTTTTGTACAGACAAAAACGAACCAAAAAACTGCCCTTTATATGCTGCTTGCATCCTTCGCTATGCAGTTGAAACGGGGCGAAAGTTTTTTCGCTTATCTCTTCTTCAACAGCAAGACTTCGGCGCAGCTTAACAAAGGGAAGGTGGGCTAAAGCGTTGTCATTTCGACCGCAGTGGAGAAATCTACGAGATGTCTCGCCTGCGTTCGACATGACATGTTGTTAAAATCTGCGTTCTCTGTGGTTCATAAAAAACAAAACAAGTGATACTGTTTGCCTCGGAAGGGAGTAAATATGCAAAGCAGTATTTCAGCAATTGATTTAACCATTATTGTGTTTTACATCGTGGCAACTACGGTGTTTGGTGCGTGGTTTGTGAAGCGTAATCATGACATGCAAAGTTTTACTTTGGCAGGTAAATTGATTCCTGGTTGGGCGATAGGTTTGTCGTTGATGGCGACGTATTTGAGTAGTATTAGTTTTCTTGCCAACCCTGGTAAATCGTATGCTTCAGATTGGCGGCCTTTTGTGTTTTCGCTAACACTTCCCATTGCCATTTGGATTGCTGTGAAATGGTTTATTCCTTTGTATCGCAATCATGTGCAAACCACAGCTTATGAGTACTTGGAAAACCGCTTCTCGCTTTGGGCGCGGCTTTATATGGGTGTGGCTTATGTGTTGTTGCAGGTGGGTAGGTTTGCGGTGGTGCTTTATTTAACGGCATTGGCACTGGCTGCTTTGCTGGGCGTGGATATTGTCACTTTAATCCTCGCTTTGGGCGCGTTGACTATTCTTTATACCCTGCTTGGTGGTTTTGCGGCAGTGATTTGGACAGATGTGGTGCAATCGGTTGTGCTTTTACTGGGTGGCTTGCTCTGTTTGTTTCTTTTAATCAGCAATATGGATGGTGGTTGGTCGCAATTGAGTGCAGAAGCCAGTCGCGCACACAAGTTTGATTTGGGAACATTCGATTTTGATTTGATGATTCAAGGGTTTTGGGTCATCTTTATCTTTGGCATTGTGGAAAACCTAAAAAACTTCTCGGTTGACCAAAATTATGTGCAACGCTTTTTATCCGCACCATCAGAGGCAGAAGCTAAAAAAGCATTGTGGTTGGGTGGCTTGCTTTACATTCCGATTTCAGCCCTGTTCTTTTTGATTGGCACAGCCTTGTTTGTTTATTATCTCAACGTTCAACCTGATGATTTCCCTGCCAAAGCCGACCAAGTCTTCCCTTATTTTATTGTGCATGAATTGCCAACAGGTTTGGTGGGTATTGTGATTGCGGGGGTGATGGCGGCAGGCATGAGCACGCTGGATTCATCGCTGAATAGCTCGGCAACGGTAGTTACCATTGATTTTTACAAGCGGGTGTT
>DQSL01000030.1 GCA_015663235.1 Mariprofundaceae bacterium | reverse complement strand
TTTTTTATGCCTGCTTTAGTCGCCATGAAGTACAATCCAGTGTTCATTGAAATGAGAAAAAGACTTCTTAAAGCTGGTAAGCCTAAGATGTTAATCGTAGGTGCGGTTATGAGAAAATTAATCCATATTATTTATGGCGTGTTGAAAAATAATCAGCCGTTTGACCCTGAATTCCAGGCTAAAAGCGCTTGACTTTAAGACGGTATCTGACCCGTTGTCTTTTCAACAGACTTTCAAAGTTGCACTTATAAGTTGAATGCGCGAAGGGAAGTTAGCTTTTCTTTGAGAGGATAAACTTGGCAATCAACAGCCCAACAGGTAGCAAATGCCAAACCACATCAAACATATCCAAAGGTTTAGTAAGGTTACCTGCCATCAACATATCAAACTTTTGCATCAAGTGTGGTTCAGGCTGAAATGGCATCAATGCCATTAAAATGGCTGCGCCAATTAAAATTGTATAGGGTATATTAATGATAAAATCTTTCATGGTTTCTTCTCCAAAATATAACCAAGCTCAAAACGCGGTGACTGGCGGTTACGACTGGTCATAAACGGTGGTTCTTCTTGCCATACCCATTGTTCAACAGGAAAAAGCTTGCGAATATCCATCCAGTCACAATGAAAGGGTGGCCCACTTTCATCACCTGTTTGCATCATGTTCAATAACAACTTTCCTTTGGGCTTTAACCAACCAAACACAGCCTTGGCATAGGCTTCCCGCTCTGATGGTTCAATCGCACATAAACATGTTTGCTCATACACCACATCAAAAGCTTGGGACGTTTTAAAATCAAAAATATCAGTGCAAATCACCTCAGCCTTTAAACCTTCTGTTTCAAGTGTTTGCTTGAGGTGTGTTACGGCTGATGGTGCTAAATCTAAAGCTGTCACTGCAAAGCCACGCCGCGCAAGTTCCACCACTTCATAACCGCGCCCACAACCAGGGATGAGGACAGTTTTCGCGCTTTCCAACGCGCCCTTCTCCATAAAGGTTAATAATGCAGGACTAGCTCCTCCTCTATCCCAACCTGTGTCCTGCGCTTGATATAAACTTTCCCAATCTGGCATGATTACCCCTCTAAAATAGCTTGGGGATAAATGCCCCGACCTTTCGCTGATAATCAGCATAATCAGGATGTTCGGCAAGCATTCGTTTTTCTTCTAACTTTGAACCCATTATAAAATACAAACTCACTGCCAAGGCAAAGTGAAGACCGACTTCTGTTTGCTCAGGCTTTGCCAACAACACCAACATAAACCCTGCATACATCGGATGTCGTACATACTTAAACACACCTTGCACAATAAAGGGGTCATTGCTTTGCTCTGCTTTTTTTAAACCAAGGAACACTGCACCATCAATAGGTATAAATGCTGCCATCGCAACCATCAAACCCACGATTTGCGTGGCATATAAAATATAAACCATAAACCCATCAACTTGGTACAAAGGTGCATCAGCAAGCTGGTAAATCGCCCACAGCCAAAGTGCTGTCGTGATGATGCCTACAACCGAGTACAGCAAACGATACTCATGCGTTTGCATTCCTTTATTATAAAACCATTGCTTTAAACCTTGTGTTGCAGTCCAACTATGAAATACAGCAAAAATAAGGGTCAAAGACCAAACTAATATAACACTTAGGATAGGGTTATGCTCACTTCTGGTTGTTGTGATAATGTGGCATGAACCAAACAACTTGCTGCAACTTTTTCAATTGCTTTGCGCCTTTTTTCAGGCAAATTTGGCAAATGTACTTCCACTTCAAAGCTGCTGATATGTTTAGGTTTATCAGCAACTTTCCAATCACAGGACACGGCTAAACCTGTGGCATCAATCTTGGCTTGATCACAATAGCGCGCAACATAAAAACCAATACAACTCGCCAATGAACTTGCCATGATTTCAGGAGGTGTCATACCCAAATCTTCACCACCGTTATCTTTGGGTTGGTCAATGGTGATATTGTGCGAACGACAGGCAACTGTAAAACGGCTGCCTCCTTCAAATACTGCTTTCAAACGCATCATGACTCCTTAATTTCAATCATTCTTGTTCTTCTCATTCTCACACCACTTCTCGAACTAAAATGGCTAAACCCATAAGCAAGACAAAATAGCCAAATGCAGGTTTAAGCTTGTTACCATCCACTTTTCTGGCAATGCGCTCACCAATCAACACACCAATGATGGATAAACCAACAATTTCAAACAATAAAATCCAGTCTACCACCAAACCAGCCTGAATATCTCCCACAAAACCAAGCAATGATTTAAAGGCAATAATCATCAAAGATGTGCCCACAGCTTGTTTCATCGAAAGCCCTGCAAGAATCACCAAGGCGGGTATAATCAAGAAGCCGCCACCTGCACCCACAAAACCTGTGACCGCCCCCACAATCAAACCTTCAGCCGCAATCAAAGGAAAGTTTAATGCTTTGGGCTCATCAGAAGCTTGAACTTTAGATGGTTTAATCATGGCATACGCTGCCATCATCATAATCAATGAGAAGACAATCAATACCAAAGCATCTTTGCTCAAATTATAACTACCAAAGCTTGCAATATGCTCTGGCAGCGCGGGCATAAGGAATAGACGGACAACATATACACCCACAAAAGCAGGAATCGCAAAGACAAAGCCAATTTTGAATTGAATCAAGTCTTGTTTGTAATAGGTGTATGCACCAAATACAGCGGTTACACCAACAATGAACAATGAATATGCCGTGGCCTCAGATGCAGATACACCCATCAAAAAGACAAGAATAGGTACAGTCAGAATCGAACCACCAGCACCAAATACACCCAGCGTCATGCCCATAAGCAGTGATGCCGCTAAACCCAAGATCATCATCATTTCCATGTTTTAAACAAACCCCTGCTATTCATATGTATATACGAAAAAAAGCCCCTTAAAAAGAGGCTTTAATCATAAAGTCACTTATCCTTCACACCACATGCCATATTGGCAGGCACGGCTTCATGAATGCGTTTGGGCATAGCAAGGTTAAGGTTGTTCATCAAATCAACAAAACCTTCTCTTCCCAATTTCACTCTAGGATTATGTTCTTTTTCCTCAGCTATGGTCGAAAGCATCATACCCTTATAGTCATGCCCAGGATAAACGATCGTTTCATCAGAAAGTGTAAACAACTTCTCTGTAATTGAAGCATATAAGGTGTCTGCGTCACCAGCTTGAAAGTCTGTGCGACCACAACCACGGATAAACAACGCATCACCTGTAAACACTTTATCTTCGCAAACAAAGCTTAGGCAACCTGATGTATGCCCCGGTGTTTCCAAAACTTGAAGTGCATACTCACCAAATTGAAGGCTGTCACCCTCTTTCAAAGCCATATCAGCACATGCGACACCTTCAGAAGCTGCAACACCTGTTTGGCAACCCGTGCGCTCACGCAAAAGACCAGCACCCGTGATATGATCGGCATGAACATGGGTGTCCACAGCATATTTCAGCGTTAATCCAAGCTCATTTATCAATAACAAATCGCGTTCTACTTTTTCAACAACAGAGTCAATAATGATAGCTTCATGGCTATCTTCGTCTGCTAATATATAAGTATACGTCCATGTTGCTTCGTCAAATAACTGTCTTAATAACATACATTACCTCCTGCTTATTCTAGTTTCAACCTTGAGTGACGGGGTAACCTGCTGCTTCCCACGCCATAATACCACCAGCGACGTTGGTTACATTGGCATATCCTTTTTGCATCATAAATGCTTGCGCTTGCCCTGAACGCGCACCAGAACGACATGAAAGATAAATTACCGAGTCTTTAGACAACTCAAGCGAATCAATTTGATCCAAAGGGTGAAGTTTCACCAGCTCTGAGTCAGCACGAACGGCTGCAAACTCTTCTGCTGTGCGCACGTCTATCCAGTGGTCGAAGTCTTCTTTCTTAACTTTTTCGTAAAATTCTTGTATTGAAATTTCCATGATGTCTCTCCATTTAATTTAGTGAACAGTGCAAATCTTAATGCCGCTTTTTAAATTAGCAATATCTAATATACTAATCAGTGCCCGTGCATAAAATGCAAGGTTTTTTTACACAAAAAAGAGCCACCTGATGGCAGCTCAATGATGTTTAACGTTCTATTTCAAAACCAGCATTTCGCCAACCACGCATACTTGCTTTCATATTGACGATATTGGTATAACCCGCATCAACCAGAATCTTTGTTGCTTTGGTGGAGCGAACACCTGACTCGCAATACACAAACACCTGTTTATCTTTCGGAACATCAGCCAACTGCCCTGCCAATGTCTGCACGGGAATATTTTTAGCCCCAGGAACATGCCCACTTTGATATTCACCTGGCGAGCGCACATCCAAAAACAAAAATGGTTTAGCTGCCTGACCTTTGCTTAACACCTCATGTGCTTCTTGCACTGTTGCCAGCGATGAACCTTGAGGCGAATCATTATCACACGCCACCAAACCAAGACCAGCTATCAATATCATTATATATTTAAACATAAACACTCCTTAGGTTTCTTGAACCTTTTATTTCTTAGGCAATTGCGCCGCACACCAGCTACCAAAACCACCTGCAAAGTTATAAACGTCATCATAGCCAGCTTTAGCGGCCATAGTGGCTGCCATGGATGAGCGCATACCCGATGCACAAATCAGAATCAGCGGTTTATCCTTTGGAAGCTTGCTCATCTTTTGCTCAAATTCATTCAATGGAATATGAATCGCATTGGCAGGGTGTCCACCATTCCATTCGCCTGTTGAACGCACATCTACCAACGTATGGTTTTCATCAAAATCAGGATAAGCCCCTGCTGTCATCTTTTTAATGCCTAACATTTTTGGTCTTACCACCCTTGCCCACACCAGCCATGCTACAACCAGCAGGATGAGAACCGTTACGATATTTTCTTGAATCCATGCCATGACTTAACAGGTCTTGCAAGCAGCTTCAGGTTTAAGCCCAAGCTTTTTCAAAATAATACCCATCAAACACCATTGCGTGATACCCGATTGAAACAAGTTCACACCGACAAACAGCGTAAACCACAACCATGTTGGTTCACCAAGCGGCGCGCCTGATAACACGACGGATAACACAATAAAAAATCCTGCTACAATATGAATAATACGTTCTACTGACATTTCTTTCCTCTCTTTTGTTGATTTAAATCGTTTTAAAATTGGTAATTATTTAGGTTTCACGCAAGCATCAGGGCAGTAAATGCCTTGCAATGCTCCAAGTAATTTTTCAAAATCAGGGTTGGCAATACTGTAATACACTTGCTGCCCTTTTTTCTCGTTGGTCAAAATCCCCATCAAACGCATCTTAGATAAATGTTGGGACAAATTGGATTGCGATGAGCCTGTTTTTTCAATCAAGTCATGTACACAAAGCGGACCATTCATCAAATGACATAAAACAGATAAACGCACTTCATGTGCAATTGCTTTGAGTCCTTCGCTTGCGGTTCGTATTTGTTCTTGCGGTATCATTTCCATACGGCGAAGTATAAACATGAATTATTATATTAGCAATGTATAATATTAAACCGACCTCATTTGATAAATCAATCCATAACCAGCCACATTGACAGCTAAGCAAGCCAACGTCATGTTATCACTGATTAATATAAATGCTACGAGCCTTGGTTTGCACATTAACATGCAACATCAAGGAAATAGCGGTGTATACAAGAGGATAATACATGGACAATCAAGTACACGTATTACCTAGGTGGGGTGATAAATGAATGGTATAACAAAAACATCGAGAGGGTCTTCCGCTTCACTCCAGCCCCTTATGCAGGTCGTTAGCCCAATGGAATCTGATTGAACACCTAAAATGATGACCTTTAAATCACCTAAAGAGCTAAGTGCATGGCTGCAATTGAACCATGCCAGCAAAAGCGCACTTTTGATTAAAATATTCAAAAAGGGTTCTGGGATTCAGAGCGTGAACTGGAACGAGGTGGTGATTGAGTCGCTGTGCTGGGGTTGGATTGATGGTATCAAGAAGTCACTTGATGACCAAGCTTACCTTCAACGGATTACGCCGAGAAAGGCTAAAAGCAATTGGTCAAAAAGGAATACGGAACATGTCGAGCGTCTCATTATTGCAGGGAGAATGAAGGAAGCGGGGCTCGTGCATGTGCTAGCGGCAAAAGCGGATGGTCGTTGGGAAAAGGCTTATACCGTCAGTGCAATGAAGATTCCCGTCGACTTTCTTGCAGCTTTGGAAAATATACCCAAGGCGAAACAGTTCTATGAAACACTAACCAAATCCAATCGCTACACCATTGCTTACGGACTAGCGTCTGCAAAGAAAGCCGAAACGAGAGAGCGAAGATTTAAAAAGTTCATGGATATGCTCATCCGCGAAGAGAGACCGCATTAGGCTTCAAGGTTCAACTCCATTGCCAAAAAAAACAGACCTACTTGTAAGGTCACATAAAATTGATAGTGGAAATTACTTATCACTTGAATTCAGCTATTATGGTTAAACCTCTAAAAGCGTAGCGGCTTCAATACCCACCTACGCTTCATTCTTAAACACCCTTTGACTTGCGACATACAAAATGAATATACCGCCCCATTTGTTGATAAGGTTGCTGATTGGAATATTCGAGTTCCATGGCTAACACTTCATCATCGTTTTCATTGCCACCCCGTTTAATACCCACATAATCACTAAACACGCGAATACCACTTTTATAGGTCACATCAAAACCCAAATCATGGAGTTTGGCTTCAACCCACGCTGGTTGAATCGGATTTTGTGGGGTTAAGCCGCCTTTCATGCCCTTAAAGTCATTATTTTGGATTTTATTGAAGTTGCCGCGAATCAGATTGTGCAACACAAGTGCATCTTTATTGTAAAACATCAACGAAACTATGCTACCTTGATGAGTGAACTTGCTTAAAGCCTGCAACAATACGTCTGGCTCTGCCAGCCACTCCAACACGGCATGACATAACACCACATCATAAGTTTTCTTAAGACTATCCTGAGCCAAATCTTGAAATGCACCGTGATGCCACCTGATGTGTTCAAAAATACCTTGTTCCTTGGCATCTTCCTTCGCCACATCAAGCATATTTTGCGATATATCATTGATACACACATCATGCCCAAACAATGCAGCTTGAATGCCTATCTGCCCAAGCCCAGCACCTATATCAAGCACAGACAAACCGCCCTCTTTCCACTCTGGGATTTGCAACTGTAAATCACGGTTGAGTATGGCAAGTCTAATCTTACCTTTTCGGCTGCCGTAAATTTTCTTTTGAAAGTGTTGCGTTAAGTCATCAAAATTAACATCTTGATTCATTTATATTTTTTCAGATAATCCAGTCATCACTTTGGATGAGAGTTGCATACTTGATTTGACCATTTCAGGCAGCTTGGCAGCACCCAAATCTTCTGCCAAGTGGGCATGACCAAGCTCATCCACTTTCATTTGTTCGACAATAGCGCGGCTGCGTTTATCTTCTTCAGGCAAGTTCTGCAAATGCCCTTCTAGATGACGCACAACTTGATATTCCGTCTCGGCTAAAAAACCTAAGTTCCATCTATCACCCACCGCACCTGCCGCCATACCAATGGCAAAGGAACCCACATACCAAAATGGGTCTAGCTTGGAAGGTTGCTCACCCAGTTCTTCCAAACGTCTTCTGCACCAGTTCAAATGATCCACTTCTTCATCAGATGCATGTTGCAGCTTATCTTTGAGCGTCGGGTCGCGTGCAATCAATGCTTGCCCATGATACAAGGCTTGCGCCGCCATTTCACCCGCATGATTCACCCGCATCAAAGCTGCGGCTTT
>DQSL01000159.1 GCA_015663235.1 Mariprofundaceae bacterium | reverse complement strand
GGGCAATTTGGTGAGTTTGTGGAAGTGCTTCCTGCTCAGCAACGTATGGGTGATGGCTGGTACGCAGGCACTGCCGATGCCGTGTATCAAAACTTAGACATTATCCGACATTATAACCCTGAATACGTGGTGATTCTTGCAGGCGACCATATTTATAAGATGGATTATGGTAAAATGATTGCAGCCCATGCTGCCAAAGGTGCAGATATTACTGTGGGCTGTATTCCTGTTCCCTTGGATGAAGCCAAAGCCTTTGGTGTGATGGCGATTAATGATGAGTCGCGCATCGTGGAGTTTGCTGAAAAACCATCTGAACCCAAACACATGCCAGACGATGAAAGCCAAGCCCTTGCCTCCATGGGTATTTATGTATTTTCTGCGCAATATTTACGCGAACGATTGGTGGAAGATGCGAAAAATGAAACATCTACGCATGACTTCGGGCATGACCTTATCCCTCACGCCATTGACAATGCCAACGCCTTTGCTTTTCCATTTTTGGATGCCAATACAGGTGCATCAGGTTATTGGAAAGATGTGGGCACGGTGGACTCCTATTGGGAAGCCAATATCAACTTGGCAGAAATTGAGCCTGATTTGAACTTGTATGATAATGATTGGCCGATTTGGACGCATCAAGACCAATTGCCGCCTGCAAAATTCGCTTTTGATAGTGATGAGCGCCGCGGAATGGCAGTAGATTCCATGATTTCAGGTGGTTGTTTGATTACAGGCTCAACAGTGCGTCGCTCGGTATTATTCTCCAATGTTCGGGTGCATTCATACAGCAATGTTGAAGATTCAGTGGTTCTTCCTGATGTGGAAATTCATCAAAATTGCACCATCAAACGTTGCGTGATTGACAAAGGCTCGGTCATTCCTGAAGGCACAGAAATTGGTGTGAATGCTGAGGATGATGCCAAACGTTTTTACGTTTCAGAAAATGGCATTGTCTTGGTCACACCAGATATGCTGGGGCAAAAACTGCACGAACTTTAACTACGGCCTTAATCGATAAGCTGCATGGTGGACGCTTAAACAACCATCGTGCAGCTTGCGCATTCTGATGATTTCACCGCAACACCAAACCCGATTCTAAGGAACACTATGAGCCAACCTTTATCCGTTATTTTTTACTGGCATATGCACCAGCCATTTTATCGCGAAGCCGACACTGGTCGCTACCATTTGCCGTGGGTTTATCTTCATGCCATGAAAGATTACACCGATATGGCAGAGATTTTAACACAAATCCCTGATGCCAAAGCGGTGATGAATTATGTGCCTTCACTTACCTATCAAATTGAAGATTACGCATCCCATTTGCGTGATTTCCTTGATGGTAAAGCTGATGAAATTAATGACCCATTATTGGCTAACCTTGCCCATAAAACAGGTGCGTTTAATGCCAAAACACGCAGCTATCTTTTGGAAGCATGCTTTCGTTTAAATCATGACCGTAACCTTCATCGCTACCCTGAATATTCCAATCTCTTTAATATGGCTGAACAAGCCAAGAACATGGGCACAGTAGACTATTTGGGCGATAATTTTTATGCCGATTTGGTCACATGGTATCACTTGGCATGGCTTGGTGAGACGGTGCGCCAGCGTAACTTTGTTGCCCGCCGCCTAATTGAAAAAGGCACTAACTATTCGGCACAAGACCGCCATGATTTATTAAACCTAATTGCATCCCTACTTGCAGATATTCCAGAATTGCACCGCAAGCTTGTCGCATCTGGCAAGCTGGAACTGACCACCACACCGTATGCACATCCCATCATGCCTTTGATGTTGGATTTCAAAACAGCACATGAAACAGTGGCTGATGCACTGATTCCTGATGAGCCATACCCCCATGGTCGAGAGCGCGCCATTGACCACATCCAAAAAGCGCAACAAAGTCATGTTGATGTGTTTGGACATCAAGCCAAAGGTTGTTGGCCTGCTGAAGGTGCGGTGTGTAATGATACACTTGCTCTGTTGGGTCAGTCAGGTTTTGATTGGTGTGCAACAGGCGAAGCGGTACTGCATCATTCACTCAAATACAATTTACGCGAACAACAAGGCAACCGCGACCTATACCACCCTTGGTTGGTGGGCGAAGATGATAGTCAAATCACATGTTTCTTTCGTGATGATAAATTGTCTGATTTATTGGGTTTTGAATACAGCCAATGGGGCACGGATGATGCCATCAACAATTTCATGCACGAATTGGCAGGTATTCATCACCGCACTCAAGGCATGGAAGCCCCAGTGGTCGCCATTATCATGGATGGTGAGAATGCTTGGGAACATTACCATGAAAATGCATTACCCTTCTTAACCAAGCTGTATCAAGCCGTGATTGATCACGCAGATTATGAGCTCACCACATTCAGTGATTATCTTGAACATCACCCTGCAACCCAGCGTTTGGATAGTTTGACTGCAGGTTCGTGGGTATATGGTAATTTATCGACTTGGATTGGCGATCATGCCAAAACCAAAGCTTGGGAACTATTGATTGAAGCCAAAAAGACTTTTGACGCTAAACATGCCTCACTAAGCCCTGAAACACAGGAAGCAGCGATTGAACAATTACGTATTTGTGAAGGTTCGGATTGGTGTTGGTGGTTTGGTGATTACAACCCAGGCGAAGCCGTGCGCGACTTCGACCAACTTTACCGCACACACTTGAAAAAGTTGTATCAACTTCTTGGTTCACCTGTCCCCTCATCTTTGGATGAAGAAATTTCATCGGGTGGCGGTGATGCGGAAGGCGGCGGCACAATGCGTCGTGGCGGTGCAGATAGCTAATGTCTAACCCAACAGCTTGGATGGATAGGCGTAGGTCTGCAATCCTACTACATATAACTTCTCTACCCAGCCCATTTCACAAAGGTGTGCTGGGTGAAGAGGCTTTTCATTTTATTGATACCATGGTTGCAGGCGGCTTTAGCGTTTGGCAATTTTTACCGCTTGGACCCACCCATAGTCATGGTTCACCCTATGAATCACTATCCACCTTTGCAGGCAATCCAGAACTGATTGATTTACGTCCATGTTTGGATGCAGATTGGTTGCCACAAAACACTTCATTTAAGCATGTCACACGGGAACAACATGCAAGTTATCGGAAAGAGGCAGCCCACCAATTTTGGTTAGATGTGCAATCCAATACCGAGCTAGCGCAACAGGTTTCGACCTTTCAAACGCAACATGCCTATTGGTTAGATGATTTCTCATTGTTTTCTGCGCTTAAATCAGCAAGCAACAATGCAGCATGGTGGCAGTGGTCAGATGATTTACGCACGCGCAATGAAGTTACATTACAAGCTGCCCGCGAAACCCACAACACACTGATTCAACAAGTTATTTTTGAACAATTCTTGTTTGATAAACAGTGGCAAGGCATCAAGACGTATGCTGAATCCAAAGGTGTACAGCTCTTTGGCGACTTGCCTATTTATGTTGCCCATGATTCTGCTGATGTGTGGGCAAATCCACAGTTTTTCACCTTGGATGAATCAGGTGAATGCACAGAGGTTGCAGGTGTACCCCCTGATTATTTCTCCAAAACAGGGCAACGCTGGGGCAACCCCTTATACCGCTGGGATGTGTTGCAAGCAGATGATTTTTCTTGGTGGGTCAAGCGCATTGCCCATCAACTAACGCGCATGGATATGTTGCGCATCGACCACTTCCTTGCTTTGGAAGCCTTTTGGGTGATTCCTGCGGAGAGTGATACAGGTTTAATCGGTGAGTGGCGCAAAGCACCAGGCAAAGAGCTGTTGCAAACCTTGCAAGATAAGTTGGGTAACTTGCCATTGATAGCCGAAGATTTAGGCACGATTACTGAAGAAGTCACTACTTTACGCAAACAGTTTGGTTTGCCAGGTATGAAAATCCTACACTTTGCTTTTGGTGGTGATGATTCTAACCCTTATTTGCCGCACAATCATGAAGAAGATAGTGTGGTTTATACAGGAACGCATGACAATGATACCACCATGGGCTGGTTTGAAAGCAGCGATGAACATGTGCAGCAACATGTCTTAAACGTACTTCATGCCAAAGCTGAAGATATGCCATGGGCTTTGATTGAAGCAGCGCTCGCATCACCTGCAAGGTTGGCTGTAATTCCCATGCAGGATATTTTGGAATTAGGCTCAGAAGCCAAGTTTAACACACCAGGAACTTTAGATGGGAACTGGTCGTGGCGACTGGATGTCACCCCTTCTTCTGACCATGTTTGTTGGCAGAAAAGCAACCAACTCAATCAGGCTTACAACCGTTAAAGTTTTTTCGCAAGAAAACCAACTGTCATATCGCACCCCAGGGTGTTCTCTCTGCCTTCGGCATTCACCTCATCGGTCGAAATGATAAGTTCAATCCCCAGATTGTCACTGTATCACTCTTTACGGTTATCTTTATAATAATTGAGCAAACCATTGGTCGATGAGTCATGGCTGGTGACTTCATCATAATCATCCAATTCAGCTAGAATTTTCTTCGCCAAGACTTTGCCTAACTCAACGCCCCATTGGTCGTAAGCATTCAAACCCCAAATCTCACTTTGTACAAACACCTTTTGTTCATACATGGCAATCAAGCTGCCCAATGTTTTTGGGGTGAGCATTTGGAATAAAATGGAGTTGGTGGGGCGATTGCCTTCAAACACCATGTGTGGTAATAACACCTCAATTTCTTCTTCTGTTTTCTTGGATAAATCTTGGCGCACTTCTTCTTCAGTTTTACCTAACATCAAAGCTTCGGCTTGGGCAAAAAAGTTGGTCAATAAAATGGGGTGATGTCTGCCAACAGGATTTTTGGTTTCAATGGGGGCAATAAAGTCACATGGTATAATTTTAGTGCCTTGGTGAATCAGTTGGTAAAATGCATGTTGCCCATTGGTACCTGGCTCACCCCAAATGATAGGGCCTGTAGAGTAATCAACCTTCTCGCCATCTACGGTGACTTGTTTACCATTACTTTCCATATCCAACTGCTGCACATAGGCAGAAAAGCGGTGCATATATTGGTCATATGGCAATAAGGCATGAGAATCAGCATCAAAGAAGTTGTTATACCAAATGCCCAACATCGCTAGAATCACAGGAATATTTTCTTCCAAAGGTGC
>DQSL01000056.1 GCA_015663235.1 Mariprofundaceae bacterium | reverse complement strand
TTTGCCATAAAGGTTGGACCGTGCATCAGGATGTTGCCTTGTTTTTGAATGCCTTGGCTTATTTTGGGGTCGGTCAACACGGCGGCAAGGGTCATGTAGCCGCCTGTTAATGCTTTGCCTAAGCATAAGATGTCGGGCGTAATACCTGCATGTTCACAAGCAAACAATTTGCCTGTGCGCCCAAAACCTGTGGCAATTTCATCGGCAATCAGCAATACATCATATTCATCACAAAGCTTGCGGATTTCAGCCAATACTTCAGCAGGGTAAAACAACATACCACCTGCGCCTTGGACGATGGGTTCAACAATCATGGCGGCAAGCTGGTGATGATGCTGGTCAAAAGCGTTGCGCAAATCTTCAATGTTTGGTGGCACAAAAATATGTGTAGGTAGTAAACCTTTGTAGAGGTGGTGCATACTGTTTTCAGGGTCGCAGACGCTCATCGCACCAAAGGTGTCGCCATGATAAGCGTGGGTAAGGCTGAGAAACTTGGTCTTTTTTCCGTTGTTCAGCCCTTGCCAGTATTGCAATGTCATTTTTAGGGCAGTTTCCACGGCAACTGAGCCTGAATCGGCGAAAAAAACATGTTGCAGGTTGCTGGGGGTGATGCCGATTAAGGTTTTGGCTAAATCCATGGCAGGTTGATGGGTTAAGCCGCCAAACATGACATGCGCCATGTCTTTGAGTTGCTTTTTAATGGCTTGGTTGAGTTCTGGCACATTGTAGCCATGAATGGCTGACCACCATGAGCTCATGCCATCAATCACTTGTTGCCCGTTCTCTAAGGTGAGGTAAACACCCTTTGCCGATGCCACTTGATAGACAGGGTTGGGGTTGGGCATAGCGGCATAAGGATGCCACACATGCTGTTGCTCCCAAGCTTTATCAGCAGGCATCAGAGGAATAGTTTAAGGGCTTGATTATCGCTTTCATCCACATAGGTGTAACCCACATCATCAAGGAAAGTATGGAAGTCGCTAATATCACTATCAGGCACTTCAAAACCAACCAAAACACGCCCAAATGCCGCGCCATGATTGCGATAATGGAACAAGGATATATTCCAACGCCCTGCGAGTTTGGTCAAAAAGTCTAACAATGCGCGTGGTCGCTCTGGGAATTCAAAGCGATACAAATGTTCGTTTTGTACATCGACAGATTTACCGCCGACCAAATGTCTTAAATGTAGTTTGGCTGCTTCATTATCCATGAGGCTGGTGATGTTGTAACCCAAACCGTGCAATTCTTGGGTGATTTGTTCTGCTTGTGCGCCATGTTTGATGGCAACGCCAACATACACATAAGCTTTATTGCGGCTGCACATGCGGTAGTTAAACTCGGTGACATTGTATGCGCCCAAATGATTGCAAAAGTCTAAAAATGAGCCCGCTTTCTCTGGGATTTCCACAGTAAACAAGGCTTCTCTGCGTTCGCCCAATTCAGCGCGTTCGGAGACATGACGCAAGCGGTCAAAGTTCATGTTTGCGCCACTATTGATAGCCACCAATGTTTGCCCTGAAATATTTTCGCGGTTCACATATTTCTTCATTGCTGCCAATGCCAATGCACCCGCAGGCTCAACAACGGCACGGATTTCATCATAAATATCTTTGATGGCGGCACATGTTTCATCCGTATCTACCAAGATAATTTCATCCAAATATTGTCTGCATAAGTCAAAGGTGATGTCGCCTACTTGTTTCACGGCAACACCATCGGCAAAGATGCCCACTTGGTCTAATGTGACCAGTTGATTGGCTTGGATAGAGGCAAACATGGCAGCCGAATCCACAGGTTCAACACCAATCAATTTGGTGTGCGGAGACTTCGCTTTGAGGTATATCGCCATGCCAGCCGCCAAACCACCACCACCGATGGGAATAAACACGGCATCCATGTCTTTGTTCGACTGTGCTAACAACTCTTTGGCGACTGTGCCTTGCCCCGCAATCACCAGTTCATTGTCGTAGGGGTGAATAAATGTATAACCATTTTCATTACACAACACTTCAGCGTGAACCAAAGCATCAGAGTAGGAGTCGCCAATCAACACCACATTCGCACCCATAGCATCCACAGCCGAGATTTTGATGTCGGGCGTGGTTTCAGGCATAACAATCGTGGCAGCAATACCAAGCTTTTGCGCACTCATGGCAACACCTTGGGCATGATTGCCTGCTGAGGCGCAAATCACACCTTTGGCTTTTTCTTCATCGGATAAGTTGGCGATTTTATTGTATGCGCCGCGAAGTTTGAATGAGAATACAGGCTGCAAATCTTCGCGTTTGAGCAGGATATGGTTATCCAAGCGCGCTGAAAGTTTGGGCGCATGATTCAATGGTGTTTTGACGGCAACATCATACACTTTGGCTTCTTCAATGGCTTTTATATAATTAAAAGTGGTTTGGTCAGAAGTCATGAGATACCTCGAATACGTGATGTTTGAGCCAAGAAATTAACCAGCTTGCGATAAATAATAAACATAACATCGCAATAATGGATGCGCCAGATGGTAAATCATATTGGTATGACCACATCAAGCCGCCCAATGTTCCGATGATGGAAAAAGTGAGGCTTAGCGCCCAAAGACTAAACATGGAGCGACCCCAAAACCAAGCGCAAGCGGCGGGCAACACCATCAAACCTGTGGTAAGCACAATGCCTGCAAGTTTGACACACATCACCACGGTTAAGCCAATCACACCATACAATACAAGGCGCAAGCGGGATGTGGCAATGCCTGAAGCCTTGGCTGTAATCATATCAAATGCCATACTCCACCAGCTTTTTGCCCAGATGAGCAAGGCAAGCAAAACAAATACACTGCCCCATGTAATCCAAGTGGTGTCTTGCTCAGAAACGGTTAAAATATTACCAAACAACAGCCCAAACAAATCAACTTCATAGCTATTGGCATTGGAAATCAACATCACACCCAATGCCATACTGCCTGCAAACAACACGCCAGTACCTGCATCTTCATTAATGCCTTGCCTGCTTGGCATGAGCGCCAATAGAAGTGCAACGGCAACGGCTGTGACCGCCGCAGTGGGCAGCAAGGGGAGGCTAAGGGTGACGGCAATGCCAAGCCCTGCCAATGAAGCATGGGAAACGCCCACAGTCAAAAATGATAAACGATGTGCCAACACCATCATGGACATGGATGATGTAACCACAGCAATCAAAAGGGCGGGAAACAATGCGCCCATCATCACGGGGCTGGTGAAAAATGCTTCTAAGAAATTAATCATGATGATGTTCGTGTGGTGGTTTGTGTGATACAGGTGCGCAACCAATGCAGCTTGCATCATGCGCCACAATATTTACATGGTCACCATACATTTCACGCCACACTTCATCAGGAATGGTATCGCCTTTTTTGGCATGGTAATGAATATTTTTATTCAAACATGCCACCGAATCCACATAAGAAGTAATGGCTGCAATGTCGTGTTCCACCATCAATACGGTCATGTCTTGCTCATCGCAAAGCTTGCGTAAGAGTTGGTACAACTTCTCTTGATGACGGCTATCAAGGGCAGCTGAAGGTTCATCGAGCAGTAATAGTTTGGGCTGGCGGACCAAGGCTCGCGCCAAACGAACACGTTGCTGTTGCCCACCAGAAAGCCTGCGAAAATCAGATGTTTGATGTGCTGTCATTTCCACCAAATCCAAAGCATGGGTGATTTTTTCTTGTTCATTGCTTTTATCGTTAAAAAGACCTTGGAAAAGTGATGTATTGTAGCTGCTCAAACCCATAGCGACCACATCACGCACCCGCAGCGGAATATCTGGCAACTTGCTTTGCACTTGATGCAAATAACCCAAGTCACGTTGCAGTTTGCGCCGCGTGCGTTTATTTAAACATTTACCAAACAAGTCAATATGCCCAGCATCAGGTTTGATTAAACCTGCAATGATGGAAAGCAGGGTGCTTTTACCTGCACCATTCGGACCAATAATGCCCATGAAGTGACCTGCACCAACTTCGAGCGATAAATGTTCTAAAACAGGCTTTTTATCCGAGCCAAAACGAACATGGGAGAGGTGAACAACAGGGGTATTCATGGCATAACGCTCAGTGTTGAAAGCGTTTTAAGGTTGCGCTGCATGAGATGTTGCCAAGGCTCGCCACATGCCCCCAAGGCATCGAGTTGAATCATGGTGTTGCCACTGTGTTTTTGCAGCCATTTTAAGGCACGGTTGCTGTGGTTGCTGTCGGCAATCAATATGGTTTCGGGATATTCTTTTAAGACTTGAAGTGCTTTTTCCAATTTTCGAGGTCCGTACTCTTGCCCATGTTGGGATGACTCCAACACACCACGAATAGGCACACCCAAAGCTTCAAATAAACCCCGCCATGATGGATGCTGCATCATCACACCACGTTGCTTTAATTGCTGTGCTTTAACCATGTCCTGCCATTGCTGCCAAGTGTTTTTGGTTTGTTGTTGACTGCGTTTAAGCTGCTTTTGAATGTTTTGTTCATTTGCGGGATTGGATTGTATCAATGCTTCTGCCAAATGTGGCAGTTCGGAAGCTACCAGCTTTGGATTGAGCCAAGCATGGCTGTCTGTGTGCTCATGTTCGTGCGCGTCGGTTAGCGTGTCAGGTGTATTTTCATGTTCCTGCCATAAGCTAAAGGTCGGTGCGGCAGGCTGAAGCATTGCCCAAGATTGGTCGTCACGTGGAGAGCGGACAAGTAACGTTGCATGTTGCAGGTGGTTCACTTGACGTGGCGTGAGTTGGAAATGGTGGGGGTCAGCATTGTTGGGTAATAAACACTGAATATTTAAGTCGGGGCTTAATGCCAGCACCAAGCCAGACAGCGGTGGTAAGGTGACCAATACAGGGGGAATCTGTTGGCTTGTGGCATGACTTATGCTTGGGAAAAGCAGCAGAAAAAAGCAAGTAATTCGAGAGAAATTCAATGTTATATAGCCCTGTTGATGGTGGTAAACATTGCAATTTACCACTATTTTATTAATCCTTGTGGCGTAAGCTAGCAATATATTGTGGTTTTGTAATACATTTGAGGAGCATAAAGCATGTTATCACCTGATTATTTTGAATACCGTTGGAGTTGGTACCGCCCAATTTTAATGCAGGGTGAGAGTGCGGCAAAGCGTTGTCGTGTCGATGCAAGACGTTTGCCCTTGTGTGTTCCAGGTGAGGATGCGCGTGATTATGTGCCTTATGCGATTGACCCTGAGCTAGGACTTATTTTTACCAATGCAGTAAGGCGGCTGCATGAGTATTCGGTCAAATATATGATTGATGGGGTGCGTGTTTCAGCGCACCAGCTGCCCAAAATGACACCCGTTTCCAGAGCCATGTTTAAACACTTGCAAGCGTTACACCCGCATTTACCCATCACTCTTCTGCACCACTGGTGCGCTGATGAGCACGGTGGTGTGGCGTTGTTAAATATACTCAATGGTATGTGGGAGCAATCGTGGGAGCAGGACAAACTTGATTCTGCGCCTTGGGTTCCAGCAGTAAACATATTTATTTTGAGGCTTATTCGTATAGCCATTGGTAGTCTATCCAATAAACACGCCCTGCATAATGATAGGGTGATGGTGTCCGTTTTGGGTGGTGTGTATGACTGGGCATTGCGTGCATTTTTGAAGCAATATGTTGATGGCGCTGTGGAAATGACCCGAATTGCCACTTATGAAACCATGATTATTCCAGCCACACCCATGGCATTTTTATATCAGCAACCCGATACCAATTTGCTTTCTGATGCGGCTTCAGTGATTTCGGCGTATGGCTTAGACCCTGATTTGTTGCCGCGTATGCGTGAAGTGCGCAAAAAAATTGGCGTGCGTAATGAAGCAGGTATTCTTGCTTTGGTGGCGAAAGATAGAAGGGGTGAGCATGTGCTTAAGCGGAGCTGGGCAAGGCTTTCGCTTTGGTCATTGGCGCAAAAAACCAAGCAAGGTGTCTGGATGCAATGGGTGCAGGATGCCAAAAAATTAGACACGCTTATCGCAAGACCAGAAAAGCTACCTGCTGCGGTGGTGAAGCTTTTGGAATCGGCAAAGGGTGAACATCCTGTGGCAGGTTGGTTACTGGCTGTGCGCGAACAAGCTGCTATGGGCAAGAAAGCAAAACCTACAGGCAGCCCTTGGCTTCAAGGCGAGGTGGTGCTTAATGCTTTTCGTGTGTTTGAAGAGGATGTAAAGGTTGAAGCAGAGCGCCGCAAGCAAGAGTCGCTATGGATGAATAAAACAGCATCAATTGTGAAAGAAAAGCGAGGCTCAGAGTCCATTAAAGTAATGCTAAAAGCTTATGAAAATGGTGATTTGATTTATTTCCAACGGGATACACAATGTTCATTGCACAGTGGTAGTGCGCTAGTGAGTAAACAAGGTTGTTTGCGCATTGAGTGGTCAGATTATTTATCGGGCATGACCTTGATGGTGAAAGACCGCGTGGCATTTCTTAATAAATACTTTTTGCCTGGCGTGCTTAAAACGATTGATAAAGAAGATCATGTTTTTTTGGATCAAGTGTCGGCATCGGGGTGTTATTTGCGAGGCAGTATTCGTGAGCTTGTCCATACGGGCAATGCATTGAAATCACAAATGCGTGATTGGTACATCAATGTTTCTGAAGACCGTGATGCCAGCAACATGCCATCTGTCTCCATGTGTATTGCGCTGCTCGGTAGCTGGGACTTTATCAGGCATAAAAACAAGGATTTAGGCTCGTTTACCTTGGCGTTTAGTTTATCCGTATCTCAAGCTGATGCGGGGGTTTCCCGTGATATTGGTGTGGGTCGGTTGATGACATACAAAGAACAAAAACTTCGCAAGTTGCCTTTGGGTGGTGTGCGCGTGGAGAAAATTGAGAGCGGCACAGGTCATGCTGAATACCTTTTGTATAATAGCGGTTTTGCGTTGACTTCACAGGCTTTGAGCGAGTTTGTGTCGTCTATGCAAAACAAATCCGTGGTGAAAGAGTTTTATCCTTCAGATGCGGATGCGAAAGCTGTGCTTTCAGAATACAAAATGCCACCCAAAGGTTTGAAGGTGGTGTGTGTTCGACCGCGTGGTGATGGAGAACAAGTGTATATTTTTATCCGTTCAGGTCGCCCCGCTTTGGCTGGTGTGGACACAGAAATTTATGAGCTTTTGGATGAAGATAGTGCAGTGGCGCACCGTATTTACCAAGATGGTTTGCCGCGCTGGAAGTGAGTCTTTTAAGTCCAAGTTTTGACCTTTTAGATACTACGAAAAAACATATGCCACAAAAGGTTGCGGTTGCTTGGTCGGGTGGTGCAGATTCAACGGCATTGTTATGCTTTTTAAAATCCAAGGGTTATGCTATTCAGGCGTGGCACATTAATCACGGTTGGTTTGCGTCATCAGCAGCACAAGCTGAAACGCTTGCTGCGCAAGCACATGCTTGGAACATCCCTTTTTATAGCAAAACATTGGTCAAGCCAAAGCAGAACATTGAGGCTGAATCACGACAATTACGTTATGCGGCATTTGTGCAAATAGCTGAAGAAACGCAATGCTTTCACCTCGCATTAGGACACCATTTGCAAGACCAAGCAGAAACGGTTTGTATGCGTTTGTTGCAAGGGGCAGGTGTTGCTGGATGCCAAGGTATGAAAAGCTTTAGGCAGCATGAATCGTTATTTCTACATCGCCCTTTTTTGCATATTGATAAGGCACAAATGTACCAATATTTGAAAGCGCAGCATATTGGTTGGCTGGAAGACCCAAGTAATCAAGATTATACTATTTGGCGCAATAAAATTCGCCATCAATTGTTTCCGCATATGCAGCGTGTTGGTAAAGACCCTGTTGCGCTATTTATGCGTTATCAAAAACAAGCGCAAAAGGTTCAGAATAGCATTGCGCAACTGGCGCAAACGTGCGTGGTAACATTGAATAATAACAGCCAATCAAGCTATTGCAGTGTGGATTGGCAGCAGTGGTCGGCGCAAAGTTCTTCAGTACGTGTTTACCTTTTACAAAAAATGATTGGTATTCTTTTTGCAGATGGTAAAGTGTTTGGCAGAAGACATTTTCAGGCGATTGCACAATGGCAAGAACATGGCAGTCACGGCTGGGTTAGTTTATCTGGTTGTCACCTGCAAAAACACGAAGAAAAGTTAAAGCTTTTCAAAGGAAACAAAGGCTTGAATCATATGAAAGCCAAACAAATAGAGGTTAATAATGAGTAAGAATTTACTGCTGTGGGTTGTGATTGGTATGACGATGATGAGCGTATTTAATATGTTCAGTGGTCCTATGGGTAGCAAAACAGAGCCCATGAGCTACACAGCATTTATCGAAAAAGTCGACCAAGGTTTGGTGGATGATGTGACCATTCAAGATAAACAAGCTGTGGGTCACTACCGTGATATGGCGGGTAATATCACGCGATTCGAGTTGGAATTACCCAATGACCCAACCTTGGTGCAACGCTTGGTTGATGCAAAAGTAGAGGTGAAAGCCAGCCATAGAGAAGAGTCTCTTTTCTTAACCATCCTTATTTCTTGGTTCCCTATGTTGTTATTGATTGGTGTGTGGATTTTCTTTATGCGCCAAATGCAAGGTGGCGGTAAAGGTGGCGCTATGGGCTTTGGTAAATCCAAAGCTAAACTGCTCACTGAACATAAAGGCAGGGTAACTTTTGATGATGTTGCAGGCTGTGATGAAGCCAAACAAGAAGTTACCGAAGTGATTGAATTCTTACGTGACCCCACGAAATTCACCCGTTTGGGCGGCAAGATTCCGAAAGGTATTTTGCTTGTTGGCCCTCCAGGCACGGGTAAAACATTATTGGGTCGTGCGATTGCTGGCGAAGCTGAAGTGCCATTCTATTCGATTTCAGGCTCAGACTTTGTGGAAATGTTTGTGGGTGTGGGCGCATCGCGTGTGCGTGATATGTTTGAGCAAGCCAAGAAAAATTCACCTTGCATCATTTTTGTTGATGAGATTGATGCGATGGGTAGACATCGTGGCGCAGGTCTTGGTGGCGGCAATGATGAACGCGAACAAACGTTGAACCAGTTATTGGTGGAAATGGATGGTTTTGAAGCTAATGAAGGTGTGATTCTTGTGGCAGCAACCAACCGCCCTGATGTGCTTGACCCTGCTTTGCTTCGCCCCGGTCGTTTTGATAGGCAAGTGACTGTGGGTAACCCTGATATGCCAGGTCGTGTGGCGATTTTGAAAGTGCATATGAAGAAAGTTCCATTGTCTTCAGATGTGAATGTCAAAGCTTTGGCGCGCGGCACACCTGGATTCTCAGGTGCAGACTTGGCAAACCTTGTGAACGAAGCGGCATTGAGTGCAGCGCGGTACAACCGCGATAAAGTAACCAACCAAGACTTTGAAGAGTCCAAAGATAAAGTAATGATGGGTGCAGAGCGCCGTTCAATGGTGATGACAGAGGAAGAAAAAGCTTTGACTGCATATCATGAAGCGGGACACGCGTTGGTGGGTATTCATAGCCCGAAACATGACCCATTGCATAAAGTGACTATTATTCCGCGTGGTCGCGCGCTGGGTGTGACGATGAACTTGCCAGAGCGGGATAGGTTGAGCCAGTCGCGCATTGAATTGGAATCACGTCTTGCATCATTGTTTGGCGGTCGCATGGCGGAAGAGATTGTTTTTGGTAAAGAAAACATTACCACGGGTGCGGGTCATGATATTCAGCAAGCGACCAAGATTGCCAAAGCTATGGTGACAGAATACGGCTTTAGTGACCGCTTGGGACGTTTGCGTTTTTCTGAAAATGAAGAGGAAGTTTTCCTTGGTCGTTCGGTGACACAAAGCAAACATATTTCGGATGCAACATCGAAGATTATTGATGAAGAAGTACGTGCGTTTATTGATATTGCCGAGGAAAAAGCAAGGTTTATTTTAACAGAACATCGTGATGAACTAGAGATTATTGCCCAAGGTTTGCTTGAGTATGAAACCTTATCAGGCAAAGAAGTTACCGCCTTGCTAAAGGGTGAAACTATTCAGCGCAGAGATGACTCCAACAATGTGCCTAAAGCAGATGTTGATGATGGGGAGTCGGTGGTGATGGATGAAGATGATAAAACGGATGGTCAAGTTTCAGATAAAGGAACGGGGCAAGAGGGTTAATTTTGTCTCGTTGGTTTCGGCAACCGCATAAACCAGCATGGTTGATGGGTGTGCTCAATTGCACACCTGATTCGTTTTCTGACGGTAACATTGATAATTTAGAGGCGCATATACTGCGCGCCAAAGAGATGATTGCGCAAGGTGCAGATATGATTGATGTGGGTGGTGAATCCACACGACCCAATGCTATGCCTGTTTCTTTAGAAGAAGAGTTGAGCAGGGTTTTACCTGTGGTGAAGGCATTGACTGCATTAAGTATTCCTGTGTCTATTGATACGATGAAAGCTGAAGTTATGTTGCAAGCAACGCAAGCTGGAGCAACATTGGTCAATGATGTTAGCGCACTCACACATGATGAAAAGAGCTTGCAGGTTGTTGCAAAAACAGGCGCTGATGTTTGTTTGATGCACATGAAAGGCAATCCGCAAACCATGCAAGATAATCCGATATATGACGATGTTTTGACAGAGGTTATGTGCTTTTTTGAACAGCGCATTGAAGCTTGTTTGAGTGCAGGCATTGCAAAGTCAGCGATTGTTTTAGACCCAGGCATTGGTTTTGGTAAACGACTAGAAGATAATTTGCGCCTTATTGTTAATGTCGCAACCATTAAAGACGCTTTTCATATGCCTGTATTATTGGGGGCTTCTCGAAAGTCTTTTTTGGGTTTGATAACAGGCTCAAAAGTGCGGCAGCGCGAAACAGAAACAGCTGTTGCTTCAGCCATTGGTATCTTTTGTGGTGCAGATATGATTCGCGTTCATGATTGTTCAACCCACCATCAAACAACCCTAGTTGCATCTCAGCTCTTGGATGCGAAGCAACATGTCAACGAGGTTTGTCATGCTGTTTGATAATTTTCAACCCAGCTTTATTGATTTTATTGATATTGGCATTGTGGCACTGGTTGTTTATTATGTCTTGCGCTTAATTCGTGGTACACATGCTGAACAAATGTTGATTGGTTTGGTGGTGGTGCTTGTATTGTATGTAATCGCGCTTAAATTCGAGCTACTTACTGTTGAATGGATATTTAACCAAGTTTTCGCTGTATTTATTGTCATTTTAGTGGTGTTGTTTCAAGCTGAAATTCGTAAAGGTCTGATGCGCGTTGCTGTGAATCCGCTTTCATCAAACATGGAACCCCAAGAAAAGTTGGTTACTGAAGTGGTTGAAGCTACACGTATGCTACTTAAAAAACGTTGGGGCGCACTGTTGGTGTTTGAAAGAGAAACAGGGTTAAAACATTTGGATGAAAGTGGTGTTGCTATTCATGCCGAGGTTGATGCAGAATTGATAGTGACATTGTTTTGCCCTGATACACCACTACACGATGGGGCTTTGATACTGGCGTTAGGCAATGATGGTGTACCAGAAATCCGCGCAGCGCGTGTATTGTTACCTTTAGCCAAATCAAAACATGTGCAAGGCGCTTATGGGACAAGGCATAGGGCGGCGATTGGTTTAAGTGAAGCAAATGATGCGCTTGTTTTGGTGGTTTCAGAAGAACGTGGTGATGTACATTTGGTTGAAAATGGTGAAATGAGCAAGGCATTAAGTAATGATATGCTGGTGAAAGCACTCGCGTCAGGTTTGGCAAATATGAAGTTTTCCAGTGGTGCGAAGTCATGAATCTTATCCACCGTTTAGGGCTTCCATTTTGGTCAATATTGATTGCGATTGTGCTTTGGGTGCAAGTGCATGGGCAGGGTATGGGTTCTGTTCGTTTGGATGTTGCGTTGCAGGTTAGGGATGTTCCCGCAGATATGGTGATTGTGAATGATTTGCCCGACCAAGTGAGCATCACTGTCTTTGGACTTCAAGCTTTGCTTAATTCATTGGATACACAGGCGTTATTTGTCTCTGTTGATGCATCTTCTTTGCGTATGCCTGGTGTGATTGAACAAGCATTGGATGTTGAAGCTATTGATTTGCCCGCAGGATTAAAGGTTGAAAAGATTCAACCTGATAGTGTGCAGCTTCAAGTGGATCATATTGTAAAACGCACCATTGAAGTGCAACCAATGTTTGATTTGCCCCAAGGTTGGAGCGCAGAACACGTGGTGATTACACCTTCGGTGATTGACCTGTCAGGCCCTGAAGTTTGGTTGAGTACCATAGAAAAAATTGAAACATCAGCACTTCGATTGGACTTGAAGCAAGGTCTTTTTGATGTGGAAACCACGGTAGTTCCTTTGAGCGGTAAAGGCATCCATACTTTGAAAAAAGATGTGAAGATTCGTGTGCGTGGTGATTTGGTTTGGAAACCTGCGGTACAAAACAATGAAGAAGTTATAAACGCGGAAACTTTGCTGGACACAGAAAATACAGATGCGACGCAGGATGATGTGTCCATTGTTCCCGTTCCTGCAAACATTCAGGAAGACATTCAAAAAGGTGTTCAAGAAACCACCCGTGAACAAGCTGTTCAAATTGAGCCGGTTACGCAACCCGTCAAAACATCCATCGTACCTATCCTTGTTGATGTGAAAAATGAGCAAACGATACAAGCTGTTCAGCCCGAAATTGAGAAAAAGACTATCGAAAATGATTCGATAGTGCCTATACCAAAAGAAACATATAGTGCCGCGCAAGAGCTGAAGTTAGAAGCGGTGGTTGTTGAGCCTGTGGTTGAAGATGTGTATGCAAATGCAAACACAGAACAAACGCAAAAGATTGAGGGAGAATAATCGTGCGTAAATATTTCGGAACGGACGGCGTTCGAGGTGCAGTGAATACTGACCCAATGACAGCAGAATTTGCACTTCGTTTGGGCAGAGCCGCAGGTCATGTATTAACCAAACATTTAAGCCATAAGCCGCATATTCTGATTGGCAAAGATACCCGTTTATCAGGGTACATGATTGAATCTGCATTGTGTGCAGGATTAACAGCGCAAGGCATGAATGTGTTGCTTGTTGGGCCTGTGCCAACACCTGCGGTGGCATATTTGACGCGCAGTTTACGCGCCGATGCAGGGGTTGTGCTTTCAGCATCACACAACCCAGCAGGTGATAATGGTATTAAGTTTTTTGCTGCCGATGGTTTTAAACTGCTAGACAGCGTGGAGTTTGAAATTGAAGCTGTTTTGGATGATTTGCCGCCACTTCCTCCAGCATTAGAGATTGGCAAGGCAGAGCGCGTGGATGATGCGCGTGGGCGCTACATTGAGTTTCTCAAAGCATCACTACCACGGGGTGTTCGTTTTAATGGTTTAAAAATTGTTGTCGATAGTGCCAATGGTGCAGCCTACGATGTTGCGCCACACTTGTTTAAAGAGTTGGGCTGCGAAGTGTATTCATTGTTTGACCAGCCCACAGGTTATAATATCAACCAAAACTGTGGCTCGACTTATCCGAAGGCTATGTGTGATAAAGTGCGTGAAGTGGGTGCAGATATTGGTTTTGCGCTCGATGGTGATGCGGATAGATTGATTGCTTGTGATGCCAGTGGTGAAATCGTGGATGGTGATAAAGTGATTGCCATTTTGGCTGAACATTTACTAACACAGGGTCAACTCAAAGGCGGTGCAGTGGTGACCACGTTGATGAGCAATATGGGGTTAAGCAACTTTCTTGAGCAGCGTGATGTGAAGATGCTTCGTGCCAATGTTGGCGATAGGTATGTATTGGAAATGATGCGAGACAAAGGTTGTAATCTTGGTGGTGAGCAGTCTGGGCATATGATTATGCTGGACAGCAACACCACGGGTGATGGGCTGATGACAGCATTGCAACTGCTTTGCGCTATGCAGGAAGCCAATCTTCCTTTGTCTGAGTTGGCAGCAGATTTAACACTTTACCCGCAAAAGCTGTGGAATATTGTGATGGAAAAGAAAGTGGATGTGCTTGCGGATGCTGATGTGCAACGCTTGATTCAAGATGCTGAACAAAAGCTTGGTGATAAAGGGCGGGTGAATGTTCGAGCTTCAGGCACAGAACCCAAGCTTCGGGTGATGGTTGAAGCGGAATCGGCAACCATGATGTTTGAAACGGGGGAAGCTTTGGTCAAAGTGTTAGAGGAAAAGATACAAACGCTGATGTAAGCGTTAAACACTCTCTTCTTCTTTAACTTTAAGGCGGATGCTTTCGCGGTGTCTTTGAAACACATATTTACCAATGCTGCTTTCTTCTTCATTGCAGCGGTATGTAAAATGTACACCGACAAGCTGCGTCTTCGACCCTTTCTGCTGAACCCATGAGACTTGCCCAACCAATTCAAGTATGGTGGGTGGAAATGATGGTAACATGATGGTCAAGCTTAAATAATCATCTTTTTTGTACTGTTCGCGTGTTTTAAAGCTTGCGCCTGTGATGCTCAAGTTGACAGGTCGCTCTTTGAGATTGCTGCGATTGGCATCATTGAGTATATTTACGCCAATCAGGTAGTTTAATTTGTTGTCTAATGTTTCTAGGGCAGAAGCCAAGTCTTGATGAACGACACTGCTGAATTGTTCGGTTGTGATTTCTTTGCCAATCATAGTTTGAATCATGGCATTTTGCCTTGAGCGGATGCCAGGGTGTTGCTTTTGTAGTTCATACTCACTCTTGCTTATGTGTTTATCTTGCATGGCTAATACATCATCAATGCGAAAGTCTTGGCGGCGATTTTTGTCAGGCATGATACTCCCCTACGTGATAGTGTTTAAACCTTTCACGCAAATCTTGTGCCAATGATGCTTGAAGGGGTAAAACACCCTCATCACAGTTGTTCGATTTGGCTTGTGTATCAATTTTACCTTGGGCAATCGCATCAAGGGCAACGGCAACCACTTGCGGGTCAAACTGTGTGCCTGATGCAAATTCCAACTGTTCAGCGCAAAAAGATAAAGGTTTGGCTTGGCGGTAAACACGGTGGGTTGTCATGGCATCTATGGCATCAGCAACGCAAACAATGCGAGCTTCAAGCGGAATTTCAGCACCACCAATTTTATCAGGATAGCCCTTACCATCCCATCGTTCATGATGGTGGCGCACAATCAAACGCTCGCGTGCCAAGGTATCCATATTCATCAAAATACTATCACCAATCGCAGGGTGTGCTTTCATGATGGCATACTCTTGTTCAGTGTATCTCCCTGGTTTTAAAAGTACGGAATCGGCAATGCCAACCTTGCCAATGTCATGCAATAACCCGCCAGTATGAATCAATTGGATACTATCAGCATCAAGACCTAATGTTTGGGCAAAAAGAACGGATAACTGGCTGACTCGAGATGAATGGTCTTTGGTATACCTATCGCGTGCTTCAAGCGAGCGTACAAGTGCAATCAATGTTTGATTCATACTATCGGCAAGGGCTGCATGAACCGCACGGTTATCGAGCAATGTATCCAATTTTTTCACCAAAAGACCAAGCATATGCAAGCTTTCACCTTGCAAGGTTTTTTTGTCCAAACGATTGGTCAGACAGAGTATACCCATAGGCACACCTTGGAGATAGATAGGCACAGCAATATACGAACTTGCCTCAACACCCGGCCAGCAAAGCTGAGGTTGGCTGACATTATCATTGAGTTGTTCAATGTATTCTTGGCTGGCATGAATCAGTGGCGAAAAAGGGGTGTCAGTTAATTGGCAAGTGGTGATTGTTGTTTGATGATTTAAACCATGTTCAGTGATACTCACCAATTTTTCTTTATGCCTTTCAAAAAGAGCGATATAACCGCCTTGCGCATGAACCATATCCATGGCTAACTGTAATGCTTTTTGGCAAACACTGGTAACATCTTTTTGCTTGGGCATTTCATCAAACATCCGAAATAAAAGACCAAGTTTCCTATCCATTTCAAACACTTCAGGCAGTAAGCGATGGGTGCTGTCGCAAGAGTTGTTAGTTTGCCCAGCGTCCTTTTTAATCTCTAACACATCTTGAATATGGTCGAGCAACACATTGGGTTCAAAAGGTTTGGCAAGAATATGTTTAATATACAGTGATTTGGCTTGCCGCATATGTGTAGCGGAAAGAAAACCGCTGACAAGAATCACTGGCGGTGTGCTGATACCTTGCTGCGCAATATTTGCCAATAAACCCAAAGAGTTACCATCGCCAAGGCTTAAGTCTGTCACCATAATATCCCATTCTTGTTGAAGTAGTAACACATGCGCTTCTTTGATGCTGGTAGCCTCTTTAAGGTGTATAGGCACTTGCAGAAGTTGAATCACTTCCGAAATGATTTCACGTACCGCAGGCTGGTCTTCAACGATAAGAATATTAAACATGATATATCAACTTGCCAGAGTGGTAGGCTTGCATAGCAGCGCTGTGCGGTTTATCTAGCGTTTGATAGGCAACAAAACCATCAGGTACTTCAAAGTTTTGGTATGTATCATGGTGGCTGCATTTACGAAGTAATGATTGGTAGCGTGTTGCATTATCAATGCGCACTTTAATTTCAGGCAACTGAAAAGGTTTGCTGACAAAATCATAAGCGCCGCGCTCAATGGCATGAATGGCATCTTCAATGCCTGAATAACCAGTCATTAACAAAACCAATGTTTTTTCTGGGTTACTACAACTTGCATCAAGAATAGCCAAACCATCAGCGCCAGGCATGACGATGTCGGATAAAATAACGTCAAAGTGATTGGTTTTCAGCAAAGATAAGGCATCATCACCACGATTAACGCAGGTGATTTGATAACCATATTCGGCTAAATATTCTTCTAAGATGGCAGATAATGCGCCGTCATCTTCAGCAATGAGTAAGTGTGGGTTATTTGTGTTCACGGTTAAGTCTCGCTGGCTTGATGCTGGAAGTATAAGCGCAACAATTGTGATTCAAGCTTCTGTTGTTTGCTGGGTGAGTTCTCTTGTGTTTGATGGTCGCGTGCTTGATTGGAAATAGAAACACGGTCTTCTTTGGCTGTGGATGGCGATGCAGGCGTAGTCGACGCAGGTTGGCTGCGTGTTTGCTGCTGTAACAATCTGCTGACCAGCCCATCTGTGGGACGCAATGTCATTGCCATTTCACATCTCCTGATTAACTTTCATAAGTTCTTTCAGGAAAGACTATCGGTAATATAGGTGGCAGACTTTAGCTTTATTTTTTCTTTTTCGGCTTTTTGACTTTCTTTTTGGTCTTACGTTTTTTCTTGGGCAATACATCATCATTGATGATACTTCTAAGGTCAGTGATGGCATCAGGAATGGTGCGTGTTTGCTCTGCTTCAGCCTTACTCACTTTGAGCACTTCAATGGGTTTACTCAAGAATACTTGGATATTTTCAAGCAGTTTTTTTTCTTCAGGTGCACAAAAGGAAATCGCAGTACCTTTGTTCACCCCGCGCCCTGTGCGTCCAACTCTATGCACATAATTTTCCTCGCGTTCGGGCAGGTCATAGTTAATCACATAATCAATATCGGCAATATCAATGCCGCGTGCGCTGACATCGGTGGCAATCAAGATGTTACCATTGCCTTGCTTGAAAGAACGCATCACTTGTGAGCGTTGCTCTTGGTCTTTATCGCCGTGAATGGTGACCGTTTCTATATCAACCCTAGCCATAGCTTTGGCAACGCGCTCGGCGCGAACACGGGTGCGCACAAAGACAATCATGCGACTGTCAGGGTTTTCACGAACAAACCGCTCCAAAAAGAAGCGTTTATCATCCATATCGACAAACATGACAAAATGGGTGATGTTTTTGGACACTTTATCCTTGGGTGAAACCTGAATACGAATGGCTACACTTTTGACTTGTGAATACGCCAGCTTTTTAATCTCATCATTGATGGTTGCCGAGAAAAATAAGGTTTGATGTTTGTGATAGACCATCTTTTTGATGTATTTGATGTCTTCAATAAATCCCAAATCCAACATGTGGTCGGCTTCATCAAGAATCAACGTGCTCACACTTTCAAGTTTAATCACTTTTTGGTTAATCAAATCAAACATACGCCCCGGTGTGGCAATCAGAATATCAATACCATCTTGAAGCTTAGCAATTTGTTGCTCTTGCTCCACGCCACCATACAAAGCAAAGGTTTTGACGCGGGTATGTCTTGCGAGTTTGGTGAAAACCTCGCCAATTTGTTGTGCCAATTCGCGGGTGGGCGCAAGTACGATGCACTTGATACCATAGGAGCGTTTACTGCTTTTAAACTTGTGAATTTTATCAATCACAGGAATAGCGAAGGCTGCGGTTTTGCCTGTACCTGTTTGGGCAATAGCGAGCACATCTTCGCCCGCCATGATGGAGGGGATGGCTTTAAATTGAATGTCCGTGGGACGTTTGAAACCCAACTTGCTCAAGTTGTTTTTGATGTCTTCGGAAATGTGGTATTGCTCAAATTTCATAGATGCCTCTTTGGCGGCTATGTTATCTATTTTTTACGCAACTGCATTAGGGAAGAATGCGGCTGAGGGTTTTGATGAGATTATCCCCTGTTCTAAAATCTTCATTCATTTGAATGACACCATTTTTATCAATGACAATGGTTTTTCCCATAGCACCTTGAAACTGATGGAGTAAGGATTGGTTTTCATCGGCAATGGTTGTAAATACCGCGCCTGCATAGCCATTGACTGCCTCAGAGACCGTGGTGGAAGCAATTGAACCAGACACATAATCGACCAAAACATAAGTTGTTGTGCCGCGCCCTTGAAATTGTGGGATGATATTGAACAACAAATGGTCAGTATGTGATATGCAGATGGGACACCACATGGTGAAATACAAAACGACTGCATCAGCAGGAGTTGCGCCGCCAGTAAGGTGGTTGGAAAGCTTAAAGGTTGTACCATTGGTGGCAGGCGCAGAAAAATCAGCAGCAATTTGACTGGGTTGGTTGCCTATGCTGTTGGCAGTAATGGCTGGTCGTAAGTCATCACCAGATGGGTTGAGGTCGTCTACCATGTTGCCACATGAAGAGAGCAAAAGAAGACAAGCCAGCAAAGCTATTTTAGTCATAAACATAACTCACCCCCGTAGATAATGTGTTGGTGGTTGGGAAATTTCTTCCCCAATCGTGGTAACGGGGCGTGTAGGCATAACTTATTTTGATGACAACACTTTTATCTTCATTCGCCCAAGCTCCAGTTGTATTAAAACTGCGTTTTTCTAAGCCTGAAGTTTCATCGGTGATACCCGCAATGGTTGCTTTCTTTTCTTGGAGGTCGGCATATGCGCCTGTGACGGTAAATGTGTTGCCTCTTTTCAAAAAGAAAGTGTAACCAAGGCTAGCGCTGGCACTCACCCTATCGCCCAAATTTTTCTCATAAGGGGCGACATAAACACCATATTCTCGATTGATTGAGCGAGAAAAATATGTGCCATAATTAAAAGCGAGGGTGGCATTCCATGGGAAAACGGTTTTTTCAAATGATGCTTTAAGGTCTAAGCGATAAAACCCACGACCTGTAATATCAAAGTTGTTGGTCACATCATCATAGGGTGATATACCTGTTGGGGCAGTGAGGCTTGCACCAAAATACATGGCAGGTTTGTAGTCTTCCCAAGTGTCGAGAACCCATGTACAAGTAATATCATCAAATGCTTCGTATAACACGGTGATAGAAGTGTCGCCAATGCCGCTTGTTTGAAATGTATTGTTGGCATACACATTGTCATTCCAAATATAAGGAATCGACAAAGAGGCTTGCCAGTTGTCGTTGATGCGTTTGGCGAAACCAAGGCTCAGGCGTTTTTGGTTTAAGTCAGAGCTTGGCGGGTCTTCGCGCCATTGCCCGTCATCACCCCAGAACCCATTGTATGTTTCATAAGCAATATCAACGCTTGTCGCGGCATACATCATCTTGGGCAGTATCAATGAACCACCAGATCCGCCACCGCAACATGA
>DQSL01000010.1 GCA_015663235.1 Mariprofundaceae bacterium | reverse complement strand
GACATGAGCCTAGATGCTAATAAACCGAGAAAATTTTTCTATACCATTATCCCTTTATTTCCATTTGAAGAAGAAAAGTATGACAGTAGTAAAATATTTGCGATCAAAGAAAATACCATTACCGATATTTTGTACCTCCCTAATATTCCGACATTAGGAGGTAGTTATATTGCCCAGCTTGATGGTGCGTGCTCAATTTCATCTGAATATGTCCATAAATACCTGAATGGAAGTCGCTTGAGCTTAACTAGAAATGGCTTTTATTATTTTATGGCTAAGCTATCTATGCATCTGACACGTCCAGAGAATGACATGAAAAGAACCTCCTTTTCTTAGTCTATTGATAAAAATCCTCAGGGATTAAGAGCGAACGGGGTCAAGTCTATCATCATATCACTTTCCATCCTATCAACGAAAACTGTGGAAAAGGGCTCTGATTTGGGCGTTAGGGCAGTTAAAACTGATTGCAGAAATAGGGTCAGGCTTTCATAATTTGATGTTTTCCTGAATGACATCCACGAAGAACGAACGGGGTCTGCCATTGGATTTTACATGGTAGCCCCCATTATACACTGATGTGAAAACCACCGAGATTTATACCCATATATTGCAGTAGAATTTAGGGGCTGTGGTTAGCCCCTTAGATACTTTGATTGGTAATGAAGGTGATAGGTTTCAATAACTTTGTAATGACGAAAAACGCTTATGGGTTATAGTTTGGGTCAAATAACTATTTTTTGTTTCATCTGCGGAGTTTTTAACTGTGACATTTCAAGATTTATTGCTGACATTGCAACACTTTTGGGCAAAGCAGGGCTGCGTGGTTCAGCAGCCTTATGATAGTTCTATGGGTGCTGGCACATTCCACCCATCCACTTTTTTGAAGGTGTTGGATGATAAAGATTGGCGCACAGCTTATGTGCAACCATGCCGCCGCCCGACCGATGGGCGGTATGGTGAAAACCCCAACCGCTTACAGCATTATTACCAATTTCAGGTGATTCTCAAACCTGCACCCGATGATATTTTAGACTTGTATTTGGCATCCTTGCGCGAAATCGGCATTGATACGGATGTTCACGATATTCGTTTTGTCGAAGATGATTGGGAATCACCAACGCTTGGTGCATGGGGTTTGGGTTGGGAAGTTTGGCTTAACGGCATGGAAGTAACCCAGTTTACATACTTCCAACAGGTGGGTGGTGTTGAATTGCCGCGCACCCCAGGTGAGATTACTTACGGCTTGGAACGCTTGGCGATGTATATCCAAGGTGTGGAAAATGTTTACGATTTGATTTGGGTAGAGCAGCCTGATGGCAAACAAGTGACCTATGGCGAAGTGTTTTTACGCAATGAGCAGGAATTTTCAGCGTATAACTTTGAACATGCCAACATCGAATTTTTACAACAGCAGTTCGACCAAGCCGAAGGCGATTGCAAAAAATTGGCTGAAAACAACTTGTTTTTACCTGCCTACGAAGAAGTTATCAAAGCATCTCATGCCTTTAACTTGTTGGATGCACGGGGAGCGATTTCAGTTGCCGAGCGGCAACGTTTTATTGGTCGCGTTCGTGGATTATCGCGCACCGTTGCTCAAGGCTATGCGGCGGGTGACAATCATGAATAAAATAATGGGTGTTATTTTATTCATGTGCGGCAGAAAAGCTTTTAAGGTAGTAGAATTATGAAAGAACCGTTGTTAATCGAAATTGGTGTGGAAGAAATCCCCGCAGGTGTTGCACCGCAAATGGGCAATGCACTTAGAACTGCGTTGGTCAAACTGTTCCAAGATGCGAATTTAGAAGTGTCGGATATGCGCTTGGGCGTGACTCCGCGTCGTTTGCTGATTCATGTTGCGCAATGCCCAGCCATGCAAGCTGACCGCGAGCAAGTAATTTGGGGGCCGCCTGAGAATATCGCACTTAAAGATGGTGAGCCAACCAAAGCTGCGGAAGGATTTGCCCGCAAATCGGGTTTAAGTGTATCTGATTTTGAGTTCACAGATAAAGGCGATGGCAAAGCCAAATACATGAAAGCGGTCATCACCGTCAAAGGGCGCACAACGGCTGAGATTATTGCTGAAGCTATGCCATCGATATTGCGTGGTTTGCCAAGCCCCAAACAAATGCAATGGCAAGATGGGGATACGCGAAGTGATAGTTTTATTCGCCCGATTCGTTGGATTGTGGCGCGATTGGGTGATGAGGTGTTGAATTTCTCGTTTGCGGGTATCCAAGCAGGAAAACAATCTTATGCGCATCGCATGTGCAAAGATGCTAAGGGCGACATCAGTGTGACAGACCCATTTGCGTGGTTAGAAGAACGCATGGTGATTGCCGATAGAGATGCGCGCAAAGCCAGTATTTTCCAAGGATTGAGCGATGCAGCCAAAGCTGCGGGCGTGGCTTTGGTGGAAGATGATGACTTGGTTGAAGAAGTGACCGATTTAACCGAGTGGCCGCATGTGATTACAGGTCAATATGAGGATAAGTTTCTCGCCTTGCCGATTGAAGTGAGCCGCATTGAGCTGAAACATCATCAGCGTTGTTTTTCTACGCATGATGGCAAGGGAAATACATCCAATGTTTTTTTTGCCGTTGCCAATATCAAGTCGAAAGATCCTGCTTTGGTGGCACATGGCAATGAGCGGGTGGTGAATGCTCGACTTGCTGATGCGATGTTCTTTTTCGAGCGCGACCCCAAAGAAACCTTGGAAGCGCGGGTTGAAAAACTATCTGAAATTGTATTTCAAGATGGACTTGGCATGGTGGGCGACCAAGCTCGCCGCTTGCGTGGTTTTGTCTTGGATAATGCAGACAAACTGGGTGTGGATGCGAATGACGCGCAACGTGCAGCGTATTTGTCTAAATCTGATTTAACCACAGGTTTGGTTAATGAGTTCCCAGAGCTTCAAGGTTATATGGGTGGCATTTATGCCAAGATGGATGGCGAGAGTGATGAAGTCGCTGATGCGATTGGTCAACATTATGCGCCAGCAGGTGCAGATGATGATTTGCCGACAAGCTCGATTGCCGAAGCCATTGCGGTGGTGGAACGTGCAGATAAGTTACTTGGTTATTTCCACTTGGGCAAAATCCCTACGGCAAGTGCAGACCCTTTTGCCTTGCGCCGTGCTGCCATTGGTTTGGTGCGGTTGCTTGCTGATGAAACCAACCCGATTGAAATGACCTTACAGGATGTGTTGGCAGAAGCAGCCAAACAATGGAATCAACAGCGGGTGACCATTGCCATTAGCGATGAAACACAAGCCAAGGTGATTGCCTTTATCCATGAGCGATTGATTGGGCTTGCAGAACGCTTTGAAGTATCCAAAGCTGCAGCGGATGCGGCATTGGGTGCGAATCAGGCATTGCCATTGTTCAAACATGTGCAAGTTGCCCAATTGCTTACAGGTTTTGCAGATTCCGAAGCAGGGCAAGCGGTTGCCGCAGCCAATAAACGCATTGCCAACATCTTGAAAAAAGCAGGTGATGTTGCAACGGATATTGATGAAACATTACTGCAAGAAGATGCTGAAAAAGTCTTGTTTGCAGCGTTGACGAATGCCGAAACCAATTTCCCTGAAACACCCAAGGCACAATTGGATGTGTTGGCAGGTTTACGCGAACCTGTGGATGCCTTCTTTGATGGGGTGATGGTAATGGCAGATGATGCTGCGATTAAAGGTAATCGTTTGGCATTGCTGGCAAGGTTGCGCAGTTTATTCTTGCG
>DQSL01000125.1 GCA_015663235.1 Mariprofundaceae bacterium | reverse complement strand
GGTGTATCTATTTATATGCTAGAGCTATCACGAAATCATGAGCTGGTCGCTTTGCGCGCGGCAGGCATCACTTTTCTCAAGCTTATCCAGCCATTGTTGGTTGCAGGTGCAGTGGTTGGTTTTTTGATGTTTGCTGTGGGTGAGTGGGTGGAGCCGCAGGTGAATAAACGCTTGGCATATATCGAGCGGGTGCATATTGCGCAAAAAGAAGCTTTGGAGCAGGGCGTACAATGGTTGCACGAAGATGATATGTTTCTGCGCCTCACACCGCTGACATCATCATTTTTTGCAGTGTTGATGATAAAAAGAGATAACAATGGGTTTTGGTTGGAGCGTGTGGATGCTGGCAAAGGTTTTTATGAGGATGGGCAATGGCGTTTGCAGGATGTATATGTCAGCAAACCGAATAAAGATGCGGGGTTTACTTCGCAATATGTTGAATCCTTAACTGTGCCGTCCAATTTAAGTCCGCAGACAGTAGCAGCCCCTGATCCTAGAGATATGCAATGGTTGGAGTTGTATGCCTTTGAACAAACACTTGCCAGCGCGGGGCTTGATTCCAAGGATTATTTATTCCAGTTGCAGCGTAAAATTTCCGCACCGTTAAGCTGTTTAATTATGGTTCTTTTGGCATATAGTTTGTGTAGCAGCATGGGTGAACGTGCGGGTTCTGGTTCAAAAGGCATGGTATTGGCAATCACCATTGGTTTGCTGTTTTATGTGGTGAGTTCAGCCATTAAAGTATATGTCACTGGTGATGAAATACCTGTAATTTATGGGGTTTGGTTCCCCAATATTTTGTTTTTTGGCATTGCTGGTTATTTGCTGCTTAAAAAAGAAGGCTATTAGCCTTCGCTTTACGACTTATAGTGTTTGTTTATAATGCCTCAATTTCTGTTTCAGCAGCCAAAGGTGCTATGTCTTCCATGGTTAAAGCTTGCGGCTCAGAGATGGTTGATTTACTGATATTTACGGCCTTGCCTGCTTCATTGTAAACAATAGTTTCACCATATTTTGAGGCTAAAGAAACCTCACCCTCAAGCAATAAGAAGAATGTTTTATCTTTACCCACACGACCCCAAAAGTCAGTACCGCGAACACCAAGCACAGCAGTGCGTGTGGTTAAAGAAGTTCTGCGCGCTGTCATGCCGCTGGTTAAAAGCCCTGCGGTGTAACGAAATGCGCCTTGAAAAATACGCAATGTGGAAGAAAATACACCTTCTTTTTCATTCCAATCACGAATCAAAAAACGCGAGCGGATACCTAGCTTTACGCGACTGTTATCAGGGAAATCAATATAGGCTCTACCACGGCGACCTGTGCGAATTTCATCGCCTTTTTTGAGCTTCATGCCAGGATAAGCGCGTTCAAATCTGTTTTTACGAAAGACTTTAACTGGACCTAAAACCCGAGCAAGGGTTGGTGATTCAACAATGCCATTTATATCATCTGCGATGACAGGTTGGGTTGAAAGCGTAAACAGAGCAAGTCCTAAAGCCAATGTGATAAGTTGTTTCATGTGCGCTCCGTTGCGTTGATGATATTTACAATGCTTGTACGTATCAAATGGATTAATGGTTTCATAAGTTTAATTCAAATAGCATAGTAAGCAGTATAAGTTTCGTCAAATATTGATTCTAAGTCATAAGCTTCCTACGATACGAAACCATATCTTTGGTTTGGGTATGTAAGTGATAAGCATCACGGAGAGATAATGAAAGCAATAGTGTTTGATAAAGCTGGTGATGTTGATGTTTTACAATATAAAGATATAGAGCAGCCGCAAAGCTGTGCTGCTGATGAAGTGTTGATTAAAGTGATGGCGGCGGGGGTTAATCCTGTGGACACCAAAGTGCGCGCCAACGGTACATTTTTTGATGACGCTTACCCCGCAATTTTGGGTTGCGATGGGGCTGGGTTTATTGAAAAAGTAGGTGCGGATGTGCAACACTTGCAAGAGGGAGATACTGTTTATTATTGTTTTGGCGGCTTGGGGCAGAAGTCTGATGCGGGCGAGAGTGTGGGCAATTATGCTGAATATACGGTGGTGAAGGCTGCATATGTTGCCTTAAAACCTGATGGTTTGGATTTTGATACAGCAGCGGCAGCACCTTTGGTATTGATAACGGCTTGGGAAGCATTGTTTGATAGAGCAAGGCTACAGTCAGGGCAGAAGGTGTTTGTTCATGCGGGCGCTGGCGGGGTTGGGCATGTGGCGATTCAATTGGCAAAGTTGGCAGGCGCAGAAGTGGCAACCACAGTGAGTACGCCTGAAAAAGCAGAATTTGTGCGCACATTGGGTGCAGACTTGGTGATTGATTACAAGGTCGATGATGTAACGCAAACACTGTTGGACTGGACGGATGGGCAAGGTGTGGATATTGCCTTGGATACTGTCGGTGGCGATGCTTTGAAACAACTCGTACCAGCCATGCGTTTGTATGGTGACTTGGTAAGTTTGTTGCAAGTGCCAGAGGACTTGGATTGGAAAACATTGCGGGTGAAAAATGTGCGTGTTTGCCAATGCTTAATGCTCACGCCAATGTTACAATCATCCACTGTTTTGGGCGAACATCATGCTGCAATTTTGGAGCAGTGCGCTCAGTTTTTTGATGAGAAAAAATTAAGTGTTTATGTGGATGAAACATTCCCACTATCTGATGCTAAGTTAGCACATAATAGGGTTGAGCAAGGACATCAAAGTGGCAAAATTGTGCTGCAAATGCATATGGAAGAAAACGAATAATGCATTGTAGAATTTATTTAAATGCCAAGCTTGAACTTCATGCCTTGGTGGATGTTGATAGCGACCAAGCCAAGTATTTGAAACAAGTGATGCGCTTGCAAGCGGGTGATGTGATTACTGTGTTTAACGGTCAAGGTGGTGAGTTTAAGGCAGAGATAACCGCTTTAGCCAAAGATGGTGGGCAATGTATGTTGCTTGAGTTTTCTGATGTAAATCGTGAGCTGCCGTGCCGCGTACATATCATTCAAGCAGCAAACCGAAGTGAAAAAATTGAGACAGTCTTACAAAAAGCAACCGAGATGGGTGCTGCCAGCTTTCAGGTTGTCAGTAGTGAACGTGCAACATTAAATCTCCCTGAAAACAAGCGAAAGAAACGCCTACAACGCTGGCAAAAAATTGTGAGTGAAGCAGCAGAGCAGTCAGAACGCACGGTGATGCCGAACGTGCAATGGGTAGATAAACTGGTGGCGCTAGAAAATAGAGGTGAATGTTTCGTCTTGCATCCAAGAGATGCGCTGCTTTGGCAAGATATACGCGCTGATGTTTTGGGTTTTGAAGATATGACTTTGGCGGTTGGACCTGAAGGTGGATGGAGCAATCAGGAGCTGCAACTGTTGCAGTCACAAGGGTTTAAAGCGTTAATGTTTGGGCAGCGCATTATGCGCACAGAGACCGCAGCACCCGCACTGCTTGCCGCAATTCAAGCAGTCGTATAACCTTTGCTCAACGATTAGTATGAGCAAAAGGGGCAAGTGATATGACTTATAAAAACAAAATGATAAACATGGCTTTGGTGGCTTTTTTGGCACTTGGTTTCACAGCATGTAAAACAACAACCGTAGAGCGTGTGGATACGGATTCAGTACAAGATTTAAGTGGCAATTGGAATGATACGGACTCGAGACTTGTCTCTTCGCGTATGGTGACTGACATGATGTCGCGCAAATGGTTGACCAGTTATCAAGTGAAAAATGGTAAAAATCCAGTGTTGATTGTAGGTGCTGTGCGCAACTTGAGCCACGAGCATATCAATACGCGTACTTTTATTGCAGATTTGGAGCGTGAATTGATTAATTCAGGCGAAATTGATTTTGTGGCTTCCAGCACAGAACGTCAGGAAATTCGGGGCGAACGTAGCGACCAGGCAGAAAACGCTAGCATGGGTACGCAAAACGTAGCTGGTGAAGAAACAGGCGCAGACTTTATGCTTAAAGGAGAAATCAACACGATTTTCGATGCGGCTGCGGACACAAAAGTGAAGTATTATCAAGTTGATTTAACACTGATTAGCTTGAAAGATAATCGCAAAGTCTGGTTGGGTCAGAAGAAAATCAAAAAGGTTCTTGAAACGGGGCGTTTTCGCTAAGTCATATTTGTAGCCCCTGCATCCATGCGTAAGCTTTATGTTGTTGGGCTTGTTGTTTTGTTTTTGTCTGGCTGCGTCAGTTATAGCTCTAGCTTTCAGCGTATAGAGCAGTTGCTTGCCCAGCAGAAACCACAACAAGCCTTACTTGAGTTGGAAAAACATCCTGCCACAGGCACGGATAAACTGTTGTATCTCATGGATAAAGCCATGTTGCAACGTTTGAGTGGTTTATATAAAGAAAGTAATACTACTTTTGAAGAAGCAAAAAAACATATTGAATCTTTGCGTGGTACGAGTTTGCTGGAGCAAGCTGGTGCGCTAACCATCAACGATAGCACCATGAGTTATGAAGGCGAAGACTATGAGCAAGTGGCTATTCATATTTATGCAGCCTTAAATTATATTGCTTTGGGTTTGTTGGATGAAGCGCGGGTTGAAGCTTTGCAGGTGGACTTGCTCTTAAAAACAATGGCAACAGATGAAAGCGGCTTTGTGGAACACGCTTTTTCGCGCTACCTCACGGGTTTGATTTATGAAGCAGGCGGTGAGCTAGACAATGCCTTGATTGCGTATCGAAAAGCTTATCAGGCTTACGAAAAGAGCGAAAACACATTGCAAGTGACCACACCTGTTTACCTTAAGAAAGACTTACTTCGATTAACAAAAAAGCTTGGTTTACTCAATGAATATGTTGATTTTCAAAAGAAGTTTGCTCTGGCTGATGTGCCAGCACAGAAAGCTAAAAATATGGGCGAAGTGGTGCTTTTATTACACATAGGTCTTGCACCAATTAAACGCTCTCAAAGTTTATTTGTGAATGCCGATGATGGTGTGCCTGTGCGTATATCTATGCCTGTGTATCAATCACGACCCTCGGTTATAATGGGTGCAAAGTTGATGGTTGGCGATGTTGTCGCCAAAGCTGAATTGGTGGATAATATAGATGCCAATGCTAAAGCTTCTTTGGAAAGCCACAAAGGTGAGATGATGGCAAGGTTGATTGCGAGGGCTGTGGCGAAAGCTGCGATTGCCAATCAAGTTGGTAACCAAGGTGGGGATCTGGCAGGTTTTTTGGTGGATGTGGTGGCAATGGCAACCGAGACTGCCGATACACGAAGCTGGCTGACATTGCCGAAGTCGATTCTTTTATCGAGGCTGCAATTAAAAGCAGGTGTTTACCCTTTGCAACTTGAGCTGGTGGGTAGACATGGGCAGTCGTTGGGTATGGTAGATTTGGGTGAGGTTGAGGTGCAAAAGGGTAAGATATTTTTTATTGAAAAAATGTATATTTCACCACCGCTTCCTCAAGTGGTGATGTAAAAACCCTTTATTCTATATCTTCAAAGAACCAGCGCATATCGCCCAAATCGTGGGCAACAGGTGCGTTGGGTAGGTTGCGAATCACTTCCTTGCCATAGCGTTTGTGATGCAAGCGTGAATCCAAGATAGCAATCGCACCTTTATCCGACACAGAACGAATCAACCGACCTGCGCCTTGTCTTAACACGGCAATAGCTTCGGGCAGTTGAATATCCATAAAACCATTGCCACCGTCAGCTTCACAAGCGTTGGTGCGCTCTTTCAATAAAACATCGGTGGGCGGTGCAAAAGGAATTTTATCAATAATCACCAGCGATAATGTTTCACCTGGCACATCCACACCTTCCCAAAAGCTACGTGTGCCACACAAAATCGAATGTTTATCTTTGCGAAAAGATTCAAGAATCGCGTCACGACTTCCGCTTTCGCCTTGAATCAGCACTTGCCAAGGCAAAGTTTGTTGCAAATGTGTGGCAAAAGTTCGCAGCGCATAGTGCGATGTAAACAAGACAAAAGCCCTACCATGCGAAGCACGAAGCAGTGCTTCAATTTCATTTTGCATGACCTGTTGATAATCATGGGCGCGGGGTTCTGGGATATGTTTGGGTAAATATAACATGGCTTGCTGCTGATAATCAAAGGGAGACGGATGATATGTTTCCTGTGCTATCTCCGCATTTAAACCAAGCCTCGCCCTATTGTAGTCAAACTTGTCGGAAACGCGAAGTGTGGCAGAAAGCAGGATAAATGAGGCTTCTCGCTCCCATAGATGATGGCTGAGCACAGGGCCTGTTTGAATGGGTGCAGAGATGTATTGTTTGCGTTCATCTTTGCCCTCTTCCCACACCACATAACCATCTTGCGGACTTAAAATCTGCTGCATTTCTTCAAAAACAATGGTGGCGCGCTCCACCATTTTTACCATATCATCATGACGTTCTTCACGTGAAATAGCGATGTCTAGCAGGGCTTCCCAATCTTGTTTGATGGTTTTTAGGTCTTTATCTGCCCACTTGCTAATCACTTCCGCACCAAGCTTGCGTACCTGCTCTTTTAAATCTGCTTCATCACCCAATGTATCAAGCACAGCTTGCATATCAGTGACCCAATAAATCAGTTTGTGGCGCGATAATTGAATGCCGAACTGGCGGCTGGCGAGGTCTGGCAAACTATGCGCTTCATCTAAGATATAAGTATCAAAAATAGGCAAAACTTCACCAAAGTCACCCGACTTTAAGGCGGCATCGGCAAGCAATAAACTGTGATTGGCAATAACGATGTCTGCACTTTGTGCTTTTTGTCGGGCTTTCATCAGCGGGCATTGTTTGTAGTGTTCACATTTGCTGCCAGTACACTGGTCAGCCGTTGCGGTCACCAACTGCCCAATACCTTTCTCAAACACATCAAAATTGAGTGAAGATAAATCACCATCGGTTGTTTTTTCGGCCCACTGCCCAACTTTGAGTAAATTCTTTTTCTGCCATATTTCTTGCTGGCTACTGGCAATGTGCATATTGAGGCGTTGCGGGCAGTAATAGTTGCTGCGCCCTTTAAGTAAGGCAACTTTACGGCGTACACCAAGTGCATTTTGCACCGCAGGCAAATCGCGAAACATCAGTTGGTCTTGCAAAGCTTTGGTATGTGTGGAAATCAACACCTTATCTGATGAGCGTAGTGCTGGAATCAAATAAGCCAGAGTTTTGCCTGTGCCTGTTTCAGCTTCGGCAATGAGAATGGTTTGTTGCTCTAAAGCGTTGGCGATTTTTTCAGACAAGCACACTTGCTCATCACGATAGATATAACCGTCCAAACCCGTTGATAAAGCAGATTCGGGTGCGAAGTCTGCTTTGACTTGGTCGATAAAGGTGGCTTGGATTATAGTCTCTTTATTGGGTGAGGCGGGTTAAAGCTTCGCGGTATTTATCAGCCGTTTTCTGCATGATGTCGGCATCCACTTCAGGTGCTGGTTCTTTTTTGTCCCAGTCTAATGTCTCCAACCAATCACGAATAATTTGTTTGTCAAAGCTTGGTGGGCTCACACCTGGTTGGTAGGTGGCAACATCCCAAAAACGAGAAGAATCAGGGGTAAGCACTTCATCAATGAGCGTGAGTGTGCCATCTTCATCCAAGCCAAATTCAAATTTGGTGTCGGCAATAATAATACCTTTTTCCAAGGCATAAGTGGCAGCTTCTTTGTATAGTCTAAGGCTAACATCGCGCACTTGGGTGGCGAGTTCCGTGCCAATAATGCCACACATGGCTGCAAAATTGATGTTTTCATCATGTTCGCCCACAGCAGCTTTGGTGGAAGGGGTGAAAATAGGTTCGGGAAGCTGGTCAGCGAGTCCGAGCCCTTCGGGCAAAGGAATGCCGCAAACAGCATTGTTTTTTTGATAATCTTTCCAGCCTGAACCAATCAAATATCCGCGAACAATGGCTTCAATCGGCAAGGGTTTTAAACGTTTGACGACCAAAGCGCGGCTGCGTACACGTTCGCGTTCATCGGTGTCGGGGATAGCATTATCCAAGCTCATGTCAGACATTTGATTGGGGACAATATGGCTCAATTTTTCAAACCAAAAGTCAGACACTTGATTCAATATTTCACCTTTTTGTGGTACTGGCGTTGGTAAAATCACATCAAATGCAGACAAGCGGTCTGTGGTGACAATCAAGAGGTGTTTGTCATCGATTTCATACATATCACGAACTTTTCCGCTGTGTAAAAGTTTTAGGCTTTGTATATCTGCTTTGTGTAAAGTTTTTGAATGACTCATTTTATCTCACTTCAATGATTTATAATTTTATATAACGCGAAACGTGACATATCTGTGCGTAATGAACAAGTTTAATTGGTATGTAATAATATGGTTGATGCGGGATTGTTTTCCAGTTAAGTTGCGTACTACATCACAAAAGGGGAGAGGCAGGATGCCTCGAAAAAGGGAGGATTAGTGAAAAAGAAATTAATTTTAGCGTCAGTCATGATTGTATTTGGGCTGAGTACTACATATCCAACATTTGCTTTGGTATCGAAGGCTGGAGCGGCGGAGGATGTGAACATGGCGCAAGTGCAGTTGATTTTGAAAAAACTGCGCAGCTCTATGGCGAACATGAAAGATTTTGACGAACTGGAAGAGGCAGGCATGGAGAAATCGGATGTTGACCGTTTGCGTAATGCCATGAAGGGAAAAATTAAACAAATGACTTCAGATGCGGTGGATTTAATTCGCGTTTTATAAGTTTTATGTAAAATATACCTTTGAGGATATTTCAAATCAGTTTAACAAGGCAAAAACAGGGCGCTTTATGTGCTCTGTTTTTTTGTGCGTTAGACACTTCAATCCTGCGAAAAAGTTGTTAGGGTACGCGATAATTGGGTGCCAAGAAATAACAGGTAGGATTTTTTCCTGCCTTATTTTTTGCTTCAATACAGATTTAGACCATGAGGATTAGACCAGTATGCCACTTCGTAAAGATATTCAAACGATTATGATTTTAGGGGCAGGGCCAATTGTGATTGGTCAAGCTTGCGAGTTTGATTATTCAGGTGTTCAAGCTTGCAAAGCGCTGAAAGAAGAAGGGTTTAGGGTGGTATTGGTCAACTCCAACCCTGCGACCATCATGACAGACCCTGAATTTGCTGATGCAACATATATAGAACCAGTCACTTGGGAAGTGGTCGAAAAAATCATCGAAAAAGAACGCCCTGATGCGATTTTGCCAACCATGGGTGGGCAAACGGCGCTCAATTGTGCTTTGTCCTTAAACAAACATGGTGTGCTCGATAAATACAATGTGCAACTTATTGGCGCACAACCTGAAGCGATTGATAAAGCTGAAGATAGGTTGTTATTTAAACAGTGTATGGACCGTATTGGTTTGGAGATGGCGCGAGGTGGGTTTGCACATTCTATGCAAGAGGCTCGTGACTTAGCCAATAATATTGGCTATCCTATTATCATTCGTCCTTCCTTTACTTTGGGTGGTTCAGGTGGCGGCATTGCTTACAACCCTGAAGAGTTTGAACAAATTGCAGCATCAGGCATTGAGGCATCACCTACCGATGAGATTTTGGTGGAAGAATCCATTATTGGCTGGAAAGAATATGAAATGGAAGTGATGCGTGACCATGCAGACAACTGCGTGATTATTTGCTCCATTGAAAATTTTGATGCCATGGGCGTGCATACAGGTGACTCCATTACTGTTGCCCCCGCGCAAACTTTAACCGATAAAGAATACCAACGTATGCGTGATGCTTCGATTGCCATTTTGCGTGAAATTGGCGTGGAAACAGGTGGCTCAAACGTTCAATTTGCCGTCAACCCTGAAGACGGACGTTTGATTGTCATTGAAATGAACCCACGTGTGTCGCGTTCATCTGCATTGGCATCCAAAGCTACTGGTTTTCCGATTGCTAAGATTGCTGCGAAATTAGCAGTGGGTTACACGCTTGATGAAATCCCCAATGATATTACAGGTGAGACATTTGCCGCATTTGAACCAAGCATTGATTATGTGGTGACCAAACTACCGCGTTTTGCTTTTGAGAAGTTCCCTGGTGTGGATGTTCGTTTGACCACACAAATGAAATCTGTGGGTGAAGTGATGGCGATTGGCCGCACATTTACCGAATCTTTGGGTAAGGCCATGCGTGGTTTGGAAGTCGATTCATGTGGTTTTGATAAGTTTGTCCCTGATGACGTGGATGAAAAAGCCTTCTTGCAAGAGAAGTTGGCAGTACCTGGTGCTGATAGATTATGGTGGGTGGGTGAAGCACTTCGTGCTGGCTGGAGTGAAGAAAAAGTCTTTGATGTTACCAAGATTGACCCTTGGTTTATTCGTGAGCTGTCTGTGATTATCGCTTTGGAACAATCCTTAGCAGGTCGTGATGTGGTAAGCTTGCGTAAAGCGGAGTGGAAACAAGCCAAACGTGAAGGTTTATCTGATAAACGATTGGCGATGTTGTTCAACTGTGATGAAACAACAGTTCGTGCAACACGTTCTGCTATGGGTGTAAAGCCTGTGTTTAAACGTGTGGATACCTGTGCTGCTGAGTTTGTTGCCAAAACACCTTATATGTATTCTACATACGAAGAAGAATGTGAAGCAGAACCCACAGATAGGAAAAAAATCATGGTACTTGGTGGTGGGCCTAATCGCATTGGGCAAGGCATTGAGTTTGATTATTGTTGCGTTCATGCCGCATTTGCTTGTTCAGATGATGGTTTTGAAACTATTATGGTCAATTGTAATCCTGAAACAGTATCCACCGATTATGACACCTCAGACCGCTTGTACTTTGAGCCACTAACTTTTGAAGATGTGATGGCGATTGTTGATATTGAAAAACCTTACGGGGTGATTGTGCAATTTGGTGGGCAAACACCATTAAAACTTGCGGAATCTTTAGAAGCTGCTGGTGTGCCAATTATTGGCACAAGCCCTGATATGATTGATTTGGCTGAAGACCGTGAGCGTTTTCAAGCCTTGTTGCATGAGTTAGACTTGTTGCAGCCTGAAAATGGTACAGCGCGCTCGACCGAAGAAGCGATAAAGGTTGCGGAAGAAGTGGGTTATCCTGTGGTGGTTCGTCCGTCTTATGTGCTTGGTGGTCGCGCTATGCAAATTGTGCGCGATGAGAAAGGTTTGTTGCGGTATATGAATGAAGCTGTGCAAGCATCTCCTGACCACCCTGTATTGTTGGATAGATTTTTGAACCAAGCGATTGAATTGGATGTGGATGCGCTTTGTGATGGCAATCGCGTAGTGATTGGTGGTATCATGGAACATATTGAAGAAGCAGGTGTGCATTCAGGTGATTCTTCATGTTGTTTACCACCACACTCGATTTCGCAAAAAATCATTGATGAAGTGATTCGCCAAACCAAGGCGTTGGGCATGGCATTGAATGTGCGTGGTTTGATGAACATTCAGTTTGCGCTGCAAGGCGAGACTTTATACGTCTTGGAAGTAAACCCTAGGGCATCGCGCACTGTTCCTTTTGTATCCAAAGCCACAGGTGTACCGCTGGCGAAAATTGCAGCGCGAATCATGGCAGGCAAAACATTGGATGATTTGAATATTGATGAAATCAAACAACCCAAAACATTCAAATCAGTCAAAGAAGCGGTGTTTCCATTTGTGAAATTTCGTGGTGTTGACCCGCTTTTAAGCCCAGAAATGAAATCGACCGGTGAAGTGATGGGGCTTGCTACAACATTCCCCGCAGCCTTTGCCAAAGCACAATTGGGCGGCGGTTCACGTTTGCCGAAAAAAGGCACAGCCTTTGTTTCTGTGCGCGAAGCAGATAAACATCGGATTGTTGAAATGGCTGAGAGCTTGGTCAAAGCTGGTTTTGAAGTGCTAACAACCGAAGGCACGGGTTTGGTCTTGGATGAAGCTGATGTGGCAAATACTAGGGTTGCCAAAGTGACTGATGGTGTGCGCCCGCATATTGTGGATAAATTGCTTTCCAATGAAATTAACTTTATTGTCAATACCACGGAAGGTGAGCGCGCCATTGCCGATTCTAAATCGATTCGCCAAGCAGCGCTGGATAGAGGTATTGTGTATTTCACGACGGTTGCAGGGGGTCTTGCCGCAGCCGAATCCATGGTGGATGGCTCAGATGTTACCCAAGTGAAAAGTATTCAAGATTATCATAAAGACGAGGTGGCATAATGGAACGTGTTCCTATGACTCAACAAGGCGCAGATGTGATGCGCGCAGAATTGGCAATCATGAAAAGTGAAAAACGTCACGGTATTATTGCTGCGATTGAAGAAGCTTTGGCGCATGGTGATTTGTCGGAAAATGCTGAGTACCATGCTGCTAAAGAAGAGCAGGGTATGAATGAAGCACGCATCAAACTCATGGAAGACAAACTCGCGCGCGCGCAAATTATCGACCCAAGCACCATTGAATCCGACCGCATTGTGTTTGGTGCAACAGTGAAATTGGTGGATTTGGATACGGATAAAGAGATTACTTACAAAATCGTGGGCGAAGATGAAGCCAAGATTGAAAATGGCACGATTTCTATCACATCACCGATTGCCAGAGCATTGATTGGTAAAGAGGAAGGTGATATGGCAACCGTTCGCGCACCAGGTGGTGACCGTGAACTGGAAATTGTTGAAATTTCATATCAGTAAACCATGAATAGAACAAAAGGCATTCACTTTTCAGGCTTACGTTTAAGCCTGGCTTTGATGTTAGGGCTTTTGGTTGTGCCTGCTTATGTGGTTGCGCCGATGTTGTTTTCCGTGCTTGAGTCGGCGCAAGCTGGTTTGATTGCGGGCAAGATTTTTTACACATCTAATTTAGCTATTCTTATTTTAGCGGTTGCCGCAGGTTTGTTCTGTCAGCGTATTCAAGTCAAAAAATCTATGTGGTATTTATTGGGTTTGGTGGTATTGATGGTAGCTATCAATGCTTTTGGTGTCACCAGCATGATGACAATGATTAAAGCTGAAGCGGGTGATATTTCAGCGCTTTCTGATGATGACCCATTGCGTTGGGCCTTTGCATTTTGGCATGGTATAGGCAGCATGTTACAGCTTATAACGACCATACTTGTGGTGGTGTTGGTGATGCGAAATCATGGTTCACCCAAGGCTAAAGGATAGTTATGCGCACGGTATTGGATTGGTTCGACAAACAACTCGAAGATAAAGAGCTGATGATGTTGTTGGCATTCCTGCTGATTGTGTTTGTTTTGTTGGGTACAATGGGTTCTATGCTTGCACCATTGCTTGTTGCCATTGGTTTGGCTTATGTTTTGGATGGTATCGTTTCTTTGTTGGTATCATGCAAAATGCCACGGCTTTTAGCAGTTATCCTTGTTGGCACCGGCGCACTACTAACGGTTATGTTTGCTATGCTGGCAATTATGCCTGTGTTATCCGAACAAATTGGGCAGTTGGTTTCAAAAATACCGCAATATGTGCAACTTCTCAAAGATACTGTGCATGATTTACAACAGCGTTACCCCACAGGTTTAAATGCTGAATATTTGCAACAAGCCATTGCTTCGGGCGCGGAAAAGGTTCAAGAATGGAGTGGTTTACTGTTATCCAAGTCGTTATCATCTATACCCAATATGATTGCGCTTGGCATTTATGTGTTTCTTGTGCCTGTGATGGTCTTTTTCTTACTCAAAGATAAACAGCGTATTCAATCATGGGCGCAACAATTTTTACCTGAAAAACGCACACTTTTGAACCGTGTTTGGGGTGAATTGGATGTGCAAATGGGCAACTATATTCGCGGTAGATTTTGGGAATCATCTTTGGTTGGTTTGGTGATGTGGGTTGTTTATGTGTTGATGGGGCATGAATACGCTTTATTGCTTGCCGTGCTCACAGGTATTTCTGTTTGGATTCCATTTGTCGGCGCTGCCGTAGTCACAATCCCCGTGGTGTTGTTGTCCTACTTCCAATGGGGTTGGACAGACATGGCGATGTATAGCTTGATGGCATATGCGATTATCCAATTGATTGATGCCAATATTGTGATTCCTTGGCTGTTCTCAGAAGTAGTAAATTTACACCCTGTTGCCATTATCGTTGCGGTATTGGTGTTTGGTAGTTTCTGGGGTGTGGTGGGAGTGTTCTTCGCGATTCCTTTGGCTGCATTGGTGCAATCGGTGTTGGTGATTATTGCCGAGCGAACCAAACAATCGGCTTTGGAAAGTTAAACCAAAGTAGCCTTTAAGTTTTTCTAAACAAAGCTTCGCGGTAGTGTTTAAGCTCATCAATAGATTCAATAATATCATCGAGTGCCAAGTGTGCGCCTCGTTTCTTCCAAGTCGGCAGCTCTGGATACCAGCGTCTTGCCAGTTCTTTGACAGTGCTTACATCCACATTTCGATAATGCAGCCAGCTTTCCAAACGTGGCATGTATTTCACCAAAAATCTACGGTCTTGATGAATGGAGTTACCACATAACGGCGAATCACCTTCAGTCACATGTTTACGAATAAAATCTAAAGTCTGCTGTTCTGCTTGTTTTAGAGAAAGTTTTGAATCTTTTACACGTTGGGTCAAACCTGAATCACCATGATATTTAATACACCACTCATTCATCCGATGCATCACGTCATCAGGTTGATGAATAATAAGGTTAGGTCCTTCAGCCACGATGTTCAATTTCCCGTCAGTGATGATGGTTGCCATTTCAATGATAACATCAGTTTCAGGGTCTAAACCTGTCATTTCCAAGTCCATCCACACTAAGTAATCGCTGGTGTTTTGACTCATAACTATTCACCCCATACTTTCATACCTAGACCCAATAAAAAGAATTCAGGTGATGTTTTTCGGCTTGCTGCGGGTTTAATATTTTTAATGCGTTTGAATGACTGCCCCATTTCTTGGCGAAACACATCATAACCTTGCCCCATAAATGTTTTCATCAACACATCACCATCAGGTTTGAGATATTGCTGGGCAAAGTGCATGGTCATTTCATTCAAACCAATCATACGCATTTGATCGACAAGTTTATGCCCACTCATTTCAGGAGCCATGTCGGAGACCACCAAGTCCACCTTTCTACCGTCCAATGCTTCAATCAATGCTTGTTGTCCTTCGGGCGAATCAAAATCAGCCTGAATGAGAGTGACACCGCGAATAGGGTCGAGTGGTAATAAATCGATACCGATGATTTTCCCAGAGCTATCTACATAATTGCGCAGCTCTTCGCTCCAAGAGCCTGGTGCGCAGCCTAAATCAATAATCACCGCATCTTTTTTGATGTATATTTGGTTAGAATCAAGGATTTCAGTCAGTTTGAAGACCGCCCTTGAACGTTTACCTTCACGTTGGGCGCGTTTGACGTGTGGGTCGTTGGCATGGCGGTGATACCATGCAGATGTTTTACGGTCTTTTTTACTTTTGCTTTGTTTCACAGTTTACCTTGTGTTTATGACGCTTACTTTCGCAATTAAAACAGATGACAAAAAAAAAGCGACCCCATTGCTGAGGTCGCTTGATATTCATGAAGAGAAAAACTTTAAATTATAGTTTATCTGCTTCTTCAGCCAAGTAAGATGCAACGCCTTCAGCATCAGCTTTCATGCCTTTATCACCTTTGTTCCAGCCAGCAGGGCAAACTTCGCCGTGTTCTTCAGTGAATTGCAATGTGTCAATCATGCGAAGCATTTCGTCAACATTACGACCCAATGGCAAGTCATTCACGACTTGATGACGAACTTTACCAGCTTTGTCGATTAAGAAAGAGCCACGAAGTGCAACATCGCCACCCAACAAGTGGTATTGATTGCCTTCTTCATCTTCAACGCTTTCATTGCCCATCAATACATCATAATCCGCTGCGATTGATTTGCTCAAGTCAGCTACCAATGGGTAAGCCACAGGGCCAATGCCACCATCGTTGATTGCAGTGTTGCGCCATGCAACGTGTGAGAATTGAGAATCAACAGAACAACCAATGACTTGCACGCCACGGTCTTCAAAGTCTTTGATGCGGTGGTCGAATGCAATCAACTCACTTGGACAAACAAATGTGAAGTCCAATGGGTAGAAAAACAATACCACTTCTTTCCCTGCATAATCTGATAATGAAAACTCTTCATTAATACTACCATCAGCCATCACTGCTACTGCGGTGAATTGTGGTGCATCTTTGCCTACTAATACGCTCATTTGTAACTCCTTAAATCTAAACAGTTGGGCAAGCGTAGCATAAAATGATGACATGGCGTAACCCATATTTTTTGTACGCGTTTTTTTTGTGAAAAAATAAGTTGGTATGTTTATTGCTTATGACTCATGACTCATGACTCATGACAAAGCCATGTCTGGAGTTTAAGTTTATGAGAAACAATCAACCTGTGAACAATATCGAACACCGTATGAAACCTGATGATATATTGGTTTCTAAAACGGATTTGAAAGGGAAATTAACATATGCTAATGAGGCTTTTTGTAAAATTTCAGGCATGACAGAAGAAGAGCTGATTGGTCAGCCGCATAATGTGGTTCGCCATCCCGATATGCCTCCAGAAGCTTTTGCTGATTTATGGGCAACGGTGAAAGCTGGCAAACCTTGGACGGGTTATGTGAAGAACAGGTCTGCTGATGGTGGTTTTTATTGGGTTAAAGCATGTGTTGCACCAGAATTTGATGATGGAGGGCGGAGCATTGGTTATATTTCTGTTCGCACCTGCCCCACGAAAAGTGAAATCAGTAAAATTGAGGCATTGTATGCTGATGTCAATGCAGACAGAGCAAAATTACCATCGACTTTAAAATTTTCATTTATCCGAAGCTTAAAAATTAAAACAAAGTTGATTGCAGTTTCTATACTTTCAGCCATAACCATGCTGGGTCTTTTGTGGCTGGTGTATGGTGATTTGTCACAGAGTATTAATGAAGATGAGAAACACCTTAAAGGGCTTGAGTATGTGATGGGTGTGCGACATGTTCTAGAGTATATTTCTGAGCATAGAGGTTTATCCAATGCTGCTTTGCATGGTGCAAAAAACCTTAATGCACAACTGAATCAATCCAAGCAAGAGGTTGGTGAAGCGCTTGAAGAGTTGCAAATGGTAGAATCGAAGTATGGGAAAGGTTTGCGTTTGCAAGGTATGGTTAAGGCGATTGAGCATGAGTGGTCATTGCTTTCAAGAAGCTGGAAATCAATGTCGGTTGAAGAAAGCTTTGAAAAGCATACTCATATCGTCCAAAGCTTGGTTAAACTATCGCTTAAAGCGAGTGAGAACACTGGGTTTTGGCTTCCGATAACATGGCTGAATCCATGGCTTCTCGCGCGTTGAGTATTGAAAGCTTAACTTTGTTGGAATCATTGGGGCAGCTAAGAGGCTTGGGCACAGGTTTAGCAACAAAGGGTAGTATTTCAGCCAAAGAACGAGAAAAAGTTATCAAGCTGCATGTGTCCGTCAGTTTATTGCAAGAGCAGGTAATTTCGAGTTTAAACGAAGCTGTACATATCAGTGGAGAACAAGAGCAAGGTTCATTGAAGTTTAATGTCAAAGATAAATTTGACACCATGAAACACGATACCTTTTAGTTTACGGAAATGGTGAAAAAAGAATTTTTGTCCTCTGGTAGCGTTGATGTTTCACCAGAAATATATTTTGCAACAGGTTCGGCTGCATTTGTGTCCATACTTGAAATGTTTGATGAGGTAGCCAGCTCGCTCAAGGCATTTCGTGAGGATAGATTGGTAAGCGATTCGTCGCGTTTGATAAGTATTGTTGTTGGGGCTGTTCTTGTTATATTGCTTACACTACTTGTACAACTTTATACCATGGCTGACATTCTTAAACCGCTTGAGTTTGTTCGTCACGTGTTGGGTAGAATTGTAGCGAATGATTATTCAACACCTATCAACAAACAACAGGATAATGAACTGGGTGATGTGCTTGATTTGATTGAAATCACGCAGTCCCGATTACATTTTGAAATTTTTGAAGCGAAAAATGCGGCAGAAAAACAGCTTGAACTTGATAAACAGCGTAAAGAAGAGGAGCGGCTTGAAGATTTAGAGTTTGCCAATACATTTGAATCAGAAGTAGGTTCACTGGTGACATCGTTAAGTGAAAATGCATCCAGTGTTTATCAATCCATGGAGCAGTTATCGCAAATTGCAGACAGTTTGAATCAACAGTCTGAAGATGCGCAGTCAAGTGTGTCACAAAGTTCTGATTATGTGGGTACAACGGCAGCAGCCATTGAAGAAATGTCGATTTCTGTTGCCAATGTGGTTGAGCAAATCAATAGGACTTTGGATATATCTAAGCAGGCTGTGCATGAAGCAACGAATAGTGCGAGCATTATGCAGGAGTTGGTTACGGCATCGGAAGAAATTGGTTCAGTGGTTGCGACCATTAGTGATATTGCAGAACAGACCAACTTGTTAGCACTCAATGCCAGTATTGAAGCAGCGCGGGCAGGTGATGCAGGGCGCGGGTTTGCTGTGGTGGCGGGAGAAGTCAAAGAGCTTGCCAATCAAACCTCGCAAGCCACTGGGCAAATCCGAAGTAAAGTGGAGCATATTCAGAAGCAGAGTAGTGAAGCTGGTGATGCGATTTCTAAAATTCATCATATTATTGGTGAAGTTAATGATCATAGCAGTCATGTGGCATCTGCCATGGATGAACAAAGCGCGGCTATTCGTGAAATGTCTTCGGGTGCACAATATGCCAACTCAAGTATGCAAGAAGCACAACACTCCGTGGGTGAAGTGTCCTCTTCGGCAACCACCGTGGATGATTCAGCAGAAGAGAATTTGAAGCTTGTGAACGGTATGATAGAGCAAATGGCAGTGGTACAAAATCAAGTGCAAGGTTTTGTGGCGCGTTTAAAGAGTTAGTTTGGGTTCATTTAAGAGTCGAGTAGTGTTGTTACACCGATCGGCTTTTGCATGGTTAGAACTTTGGCATTCCAGGCATTCCGCCTCCGCCCATACCAGGCATTCCCATCTTTCCAGCCATGGCTTGCATCATACGTTTGCCTTTGCCGCCTTTCATTTTTTTCATCATTTTTTGCATTTGGGCAAATTGTTTGAGCATTTTATTAATCTCTTGCACCGATGTGCCAGAACCTGTGGCAATACGTTTTTTGCGGCTACCATTGATAAGTTTGGGGTAGGTGCGTTCTTTGGCTGTCATGGAATAGACCATAGCTTGCATACGTTTGATGGGTTTATCATCAAATTGCCCTAATGCTTCTTGCGGTACATTCATACCTGGCATCATTTTCATAATGCTACCAATACCACCCATATTTTGCATTTGTCCCATTTGTTCGGCGAAATCCATCAAATCGAACTTGCCTTTACGCATTTTCTGTGCGGCTTTTTCAGCTTGTTCATGGTCAACATTGGCTTGAATTTTTTCGACCAGCCCAACAATATCACCTTGCCCAAGAATACGACCTGCCATACGTTCAGGGTCAAACAATTCAAAGGCATCAAGCTTCTCGCCTGTACCCACATAACGCACAGGTACACCTGTGCTAAAGGCAACCGATAATGCCGCGCCACCGCGCATATCCGCATCGGTTTTGGACATGATGCAACCTGTAAGTGGTACAGACTTGTGGAATGTTTCAGCGATTTCTAAAGCCGTTTGTCCCGTCATGGCATCAAGCACCAACAGGCGTTCGGTTGTGCCGACTGCTTTTTCAACGGCTTTGATTTCTGTCATCAAAGCATCATCAACCACTTGGCGACCTGCCGTATCGAGAATCAGAATATGATGCCCACCAGTTCTTGCTTGTTTAAGCGCAGATACCGCCATTTTTTCAGGCGAGCTTCCTTCACCATGAAGGTAAGGCACGCCTACGCGTTCAGCCAATAGCTCCAATTGTTCGCGTGCAGCAGGGCGAGTGGCATCCACGGATGTAACACACACTTTTTTACCTTGCGCGGTGAGAAGTTTGGCAAGTTTACCAGCGGTAGTTGTTTTACCCGCACCCTGCAAACCACAAAGCATAATCACGGATGGAATTTTTGAGGTGTCCAAATCACGACGTTGTCCACCAAGCACGATAGTGAGTTCATCATTAAGGATTTTGATGATGACTTGCCCTGGTTGCAGGCTTTTGGCGACATCAGCACCCAATGCCCGCTCACGCACCGCATCCAGCAAGTGGCGAACCACAGGAAGCGCAACATCAGCTTCGAGTAATGCCATGCGCATTTCGCGCAGGGTTGCATCTAAATCGGCTTCGGTAACATGGGCAGAACCACGTAGTTTGTTGGCGATAGTGCCTAATTTACTGGTTAATGAATCAAACATGATAAAACTCTCTTGTCTTTAAGCTATAAAAGTAAAAAACCAAGCATAGCGGTTGCCTTGTCAAAGTTCCAATCTAAGATGCAGGCATGTCATCATCTATGCCCATTGATAAAGTTTATGCGCATTGCCAAAGCATTGCCAACGACCATTATGAAAATTTCCCGACTGCATCATTGTTGCTGAAAAAAGAGCTGCGTCCTGCGGTAGCAGTGATTTACACTTTTGCCCGCGCTGCTGATGATTTTGCTGATGAGGGTGATTTTACTGTTGCTGAGCGCCTAGCCATGTTGGATGACTGGGAACATCAGTTGGACTTGTGTTTAGAGGATAAGTCGGAAAATCCTGTGTTTATCGCCTTGGCTGATGTGATGCGCAAGTTTGATTTGGATGTGCAGTTGTTTCGTGATTTGCT
>DQSL01000034.1 GCA_015663235.1 Mariprofundaceae bacterium | reverse complement strand
GGAGAAGGCAAGAATGGTGTTTATGAAGACCTGCCCTATTTCCTCTATGATTTAAGACCACAAGGTTTTCTTGGTCGCCAAATAGCCACAGAGCTTTCAAAGCAATCCGATGACTTCCCACTTAACCCTGAACGATGGAACGCCAGTCATATTGGTAAGTATCTAATATCTAATGGTGGTAATTTGTCTGGTAACTTAATATTTGGTCAACAAGCCTACAATCGTATGCGCCAAAAGCTTATGGAGACTACACCTAATGATTATCCCGAACTTGCAGAGAGCGTTATTGCTGGTGAGATTCCAGAGTCATCTGCGGGTGGTGAACAACCTAAGTTCACTACTTATTGTAAAGAACAATCTGCTCATGTAATCGTCAAGTTTTCCCCAAAAGGTAATAACCCTGTTGCACGCAGGTGGAAAGATATATTAATTACTGAATACCATGCCGCCAAGGTTCTACTAGATGTAGAGCTTGCTGCTGCAGAAACACGCCTCATTGAAAAAGAAGGTCGTTTGTTTCTAGAGTCTCAACGGTTTGACCGACGAGGCAAGCATGGTCGCATGTCTATGTTATCTCTACAAGTAATGGATGCAGAGTTTGTTGGGCTTGGGGATGGTTGGATACCCGTAGTTTCAGAGTTACATGCAAAAGGGCTAGTCAGTGTGCAGCACGTAAAAGAGACTGCCTATTTGTGGGTGTTTGGTCGTCTCATTAATAACGCTGATATGCACCTAGGAAACCTAAGCTTTGGGATTGAAGGTGATGTGTTTCGACTATTACCCACCTATGATATGTGTTCAATGGGTTTTGCACCAAAAGGTGGTGAAGTGCCGCCCTTTCAGTTTACTCCTCCAGAACCAAGTAGCCTATACCCCTCTATTGTAGCATTAGATAACATAACAGAGTTAGCAAACACCTTTTGGCATAATGTTGCTAGTGATAAAAGAATATCAAATGAATTCAAAGAATTCTTAGACAAAAATAATCCCTTAGAAGGGTTTAGTATACCTTAAATCACATTTGAAGTGACCTAGCCTTGCAACATGTTAGGTTGCGGCAGTTCTTTTAAAATTAAGTTTCAAACAACCATTGAAAATTGGTTGAATCCGTTTGATTTTTTGCGCGAGCCAAGGCAAAAAGGTTGGGCGACACCGCAGTTTGCTGTATGCAAATGAGGATGTTGGCTAAGCTTTTTAACACAGGCGCAGCCAAAAAAGCATCGGATACATCAATTTTACCGTCAGGAGTCCTAAAATGTTATTCGTTGCCGTTCGCGCCGCCCGCCGCGCTGGAGATTTAATTCTTCGCCACTATGAACAAAGAGATTCATATTCGGTCAAACAAAAGCAAGACCGTGATTTTGTCACAGAAGTCGATAAGCAAGCTGAAGACATCATTATCCGTGAAATTCGTAAACATTATCCCAACCACGGCATCGTGGGTGAAGAATCTTCTCGCATCAATGCTGATGCTGATATTCAATGGTATATCGACCCACTTGATGGCACGACCAATTTTATTCATGGCTACCCACACTTCGCTATTTCCATTGCTGCATGGCAAAAAGGTAAACCTTTGCTTGCCGTGATTCACGATCCTATTCGCAATGAAACATTTGAAGCCAAAGATGGTGGTGGTGCATTCTTAAATCGCCGTCGTTTGCGTGTGAGCGATTGTAAACAGGTCAAAAATGCATTGTTTGCATCAGGTTTACCCCCTTACCAACGCGATGGCATTGATGACTTTCAAAAGCGCATGGATAAATGTATGCGCGCAGCCGACGGTTATCGCCGTGGTGGTTCTGCCGCACTTGATTTGGCATATGTTGCCGCTGGTCGCATGGATGCCTACTGGGAAGCGGGTTTGAAATCTTGGGACATCGCCGCAGGCATTTTACTCATTCAAGAAGCAGGTGGCATGGTCACAGGATTGAGCGGTGAAACCGTTGACTTGGAAAAAGGCGATGTACTTGTTGGCAACAGCGATATGCACACCGCATTCCAGAAGTTGATTAAAATCTAACATGACATCCACAAACATCATTACCCCTTTGGCAACACCTGACCCATGCGTTTTTGTTATTTTTGGCGCATCGGGTGATTTGACCAAGCGGTTGCTCATTCCCTCATTGTTCAATCTTTATAGTGATAATTTATTACCTAGTAATTTTGTGGTGTTGGGGTTGGCGATTGATGATTTTAGTACCGATTCATTTCGCCAGAAAATCAGCGTGGATGTACATAAACATTCACGCCGCGAACATTTTAATGAAGATGCTTGGGATAAGTTTTGTGCCAATATCCATTATTTACAAGGTTCATTTGAAGACAATCAAACTTATGTCAACTTAAACCAATTTCTTGATGCATTTAATGGTCGTCATGAAACTGAAGGTAATGTACTGTTTTATATGGCGACACCGCCAAGCATTGTCAGCATGATTTCTAAAGGTTTGCAAAGTGCTAATTTAAATCAGGAAAATCAAGGTTGGCGGCGTATTGTGGTTGAAAAACCATTCGGCACAGACCTTGCCTCAGCCAAGAAACTCAATAAAGACATCCTCACCTATTGGGATGAAAGCCAAATTTACCGTATTGACCATTATTTGGGTAAAGAAGCAGTGCAAAACCTTGTCTCATTTCGTTTTGCCAATGGTATGTTTGAGCCGCTGTGGAACCATACCCATATCGACCATATCCAAATCACTGCCAATGAACAAATTGGCGTAGAATGGCGCGGTGGTTATTATGATAAAGCGGGTGTGATTCGTGATATGGTTCAAAATCATTTGTTTCAAATGATGGCATATTTGTGCATGGAACCGCCCACATCGTTTGATGCTGAAGCGATTCGCAATGAAAAACATAAGCTTTTGAACACCGTGCGTATTTTGAAACATGAAGAAGTACACGAACACGCAGTACGCGGTCAATATGATGCAGGATTTAACCCTGATGGAACGCCCGCTAAAGCATACCGTGATGAACCTCATGTTGACCCTGATTCCAACACTGAAACCTTTGCCGCGATTAAACTGCGCATTGATAACTGGCGCTGGGATGGTGTGCCTGTGTATTTGCGTTCAGGTAAAGGTATGAGCAGGAAATCGACGGAAATCGTGGTGCAGTTCAAACAAGCACCCGACTTCACATTTCGCGGCACACCTGCTGCCGAACAACTCGAAGCCAACCAGTTAATTTTTCGCATTCAGCCCAAAGAAGGCATTGAACTTCATTTTTTAGCCAAACGACCCGGTCCATCTATGAATTTGCGCAATGTAAATATGCGCTTTGAATATGAAGATGCATTTACCACCCAACCCGGTATTGGTTATGAAACCATGTTGTTTGATTGCATGCGTGGTGACCCCTCATTGTTTTCACGTTCTGACTTGGTGGAAACATCTTGGAAAATTGTGCAACCCATCTTGGATGTTTGGGGCAAAGAAAAAGACGAAACATTGCCCAATTACCCCTTTGGCTCATGGGGGCCTAAAGCATCCTTTGAGCTTTTATCACCGCGTAGCAAACGCCGTTGGCCAACGCGATCATCTAAGGTGGCATTAAGAAGCATTCCTATGTTTGAGGGCAGTGATGAAGCCATGCTTAGCGCATTTTCATCCATGCTGAAATCGGTGGTTTTTGATGCTGGTGATCAGATTGTTGATGTCCAAAGTGAGGCGCATGAGTTGTTTATTATTCGCATTGGCAGGGTAGAAATACGTAACAAACACAATAAAGTATTAAAAACGCTGCAAAAGGGTGATATTTTTGGTGAGTTAAGTCTTTTAAGCGCCGAACAACTTGCCACCAATACCTATGCCAAGACCTATTGTGCCTTATACACCATGAGTAAGCGCGACTTTTGCCGTGTTTTGATGGATAATCCCATCTTTGCTGAATCTATGATGCAGGTCGCGCGTGAACGTTATAATATTATCGTGGATGCCCAAGATTGGGTGGAATCCGCAGAAACACAGAACACAGAAGGAGTTTAACAATGAAGTTAGCTATGATTGGATTGGGTCGCATGGGCGGCAATATGGTCAAGCGTTTGATGCAGGGCGACCATGATGTGGTTGCATTTGATGTGGATGCGACACCTGGCAAAGCTTTAGCCAATGAATTTGAACGTGTACAAGCTGCCAGCGATTTAACAGATGTGATTGCCAAACTACCCGCACCCCGTGTGATTTGGGTGATGGTGCCGCATGAATATGTTGATGACACCATTGCCAAGCTTCTTGAAGCAGGTGTTGCGTCTGGTGATTTAATCATTGACGGTGGCAACTCCAATTATAAAGAAGGGCAACGCCGTGGTGCGGAGCTTGCAGAACAAGGTATCTTGTTTGCCGATTGCGGCACATCAGGTGGTGTTTGGGGCTTGCAAAATGGCTATTCCTTGATGATTGGCGGCGAAAAACCTGCCATTGATTTGATTGCACCTGCTTTGACCACACTTGCGTCCAATGATGGCAAAGGTTGGGGTCACATGGGGCCAATCGGTTCAGGTCATTTTGTGAAAATGGTACATAACGGTATTGAATACGGCATGATGCAAGCCTTTGCTGAAGGTTATGACATCATGAAAGCCAAAGAAGAATTTGATTTGGATATGGCGCAGATTTC
>DQSL01000114.1 GCA_015663235.1 Mariprofundaceae bacterium | reverse complement strand
CAACAGAACAAGGTATGCAAGCCTTGGTTGAAAAGGGCGTTGTGCCGCTATTGATTCCATTTAGACCACTACCCAACACACCGTTGGAACATCAAGTCATTCCTAGTTTAGATGACATTGAAGAAGTGTTGTTGCAACAGTATGCACTGCTTGAGAAATCACATATTCCAACGCATCGACTAAGAGATATGGGACGCGTGCTTACACCCATGGAAAGTGGGGTGTTGGATAACAGCCGCGATGCAACATTGGCAACACGATGGGGAGCCTCATCATTAGGGCGCAAGGTTGACGGTTGGCTGGATAAGTTTAGGCGGCATCTGCGCTTAAAAGAACAAGGTAAGCAGCAGTCTATTCAGAAGCTGGTGCTGTCTGAAGTGAAACCATTCATTGCACTGGTGAGTATGGCTTTGTTGTTTGTTTGGGGATTGGGTGCTGAGCTACCTCAGGGTTTATCTGAGCAAGGTTATCAAGCTTTGTTGGTGTTTATATTGTGTTTAACCCTTTGGGTGGCACAACTTTTACCATTGCCAATCACCTCATTATTGGGCTTGGCATTGTTGCCCATGTTGGGTGTGTTTCCTGCTAGCGTGGTGTTTGCATTTTTTGGCAACCCTGCGGTCTTTTTTATTCTCGGTGCATTTATGCTTGTGGCGGGCGTGATGCAGAGTGGTTTGTCAGAGCGATTGGCGTTGGTGGTGCTTAAAAAGCTTGGGAAGAGTAGCAAAAGTTTGTTGATGGCGATGTTGTTATTGCCAGCTTTGATGGCATTTATTATGCCAGAACATGCAGTAGCGGCTTTGTTTTTACCGATTGCTTTGGCAATTGTGCAAACGCTTGGTTTAAAGAAAGGTCATGCCTACGGACAAGCAATTTTCTTTGCCTTGGCATGGGGCGCAATTATTGGCGGCGTGGCAACGCTTTTGGGCGGTGCGCGCGGGCCGTTGGCATTGGCATTGGTAGACGAATTAACAGGGCAAAGTTTTTCCTTCATACAATGGAGTATGGCAGCATTACCGTTGGTGTTTGGTGTATTGTTGGTTGCAGCTTTTTTATTGAATCATATGGTGTCACGCGTGGATTTGGACATGCAAGCCGTGCAAGATAAGTTTGTTGAGCGGCGTTTGGAACTGGGCGCATTGAGCATCAAAGGTTGGTTGATGGCAGCACTTATGTTTGGCACGGTTGTCGCATGGTTGCTTGCAGGACATGCCAATGCTTTGGCAAGCATTGCCTTGGTCAGTGTGGTGCTGATGTTTGCTTTGCGTTTGGCGGTTTGGTCTGAAATAGAAAAGCATGTGCAGTGGGGTGTAGTGTTGATGTATGGTGGTGCGATTGCCATTGGTAAAGCATTGTCGGACACGGGTGCTGCGACTTGGCTAGCACACACCCTGATTCCAGGTGACTTGATGGGGCTAGCATTAATTACACTGCTACTGTTGATTACATTGTTATTTACTGAAGGCGTAAGTAATGCCGCAGCAGTGGCGATTGTATTGCCCATAGCCATTCCAGTAGGTGTAGCAGCAGGCATTAACCCAGTGACCATTGCCTTAACCATTGGTATTATTGCAGGTTTTGCATTTATGTTACCTATGGGCACGCCACCTAACGCGATGATTTATGCCAGTGGTTATATTCGCCCATCAGCGATGTTGAAATATGGTGCAGTATTATCTTTGTCTGCGTTTTTAATGTTTTTACTGGTTGCAAACTTTTGGTGGCCAATGATTGGTTTGGGGATATGAATGGATAAATTAGAACAAACGGTTGTTTGGCTAAAACAAGCGGCTAAAGAGTATAAGAATGAAGTGGTGTTTGCATCAAGCTTTGGCGCGGAAGATGTAGTACTTCTCGATATTCTTGAGAAAAATAACATTGCTATGCGGGTCATAAGCTTGGATACAGGGCGTTTGCCGCAAGAAACGTATGATGTGATGGACAAATGGCGTAAGAAACCCCGTTTAAATATCGACATATATTTACCTGATGCAAATGATGTGGAAGCGATGATTAAACAAGATGGGGTGAATTTGTTTTATGATTCTATTGAGAAGCGTAAAAAATGTTGTGAAATACGCAAGATTTTGCCTTTAAAACGCGCTTTGTCGGGCGCAAAAGCATGGGTAACGGGTTTGCGCGGTGAGCAAGCTGGTTCGCGCGTTGATATGCAAGCCATAGAAGATGATAAAACGTTTGGCATCAAGAAGTTTAATCCGCTTATCATGTGGAAAGAGCAGGATGTGTGGGATTATATTAAAAAGCATGATGTTCCCTATAATGCGTTGCACAATCAGTTTTACCCGTCCATTGGTTGTGCGCCTTGTACACGCGCCATATCAGTCGGCGAAGACCCACGAGCAGGGCGTTGGTGGTGGGAGCAAGAAGATGCGGTGGCAGAGTGTGGGTTACATGCCAGTCCAATCAAGAAGTAGGAGTTTGAGATGAGTGAAACAGCTGTAAAAACAGAAAAGAAAGATTTGACGATTGTATGTTTTAGTGGTGATTTTGATAAGATATTGGCTGCATTTGTCATGGCAACGGGTGCTGCAGCAACCAACCGAAAAGTAACGATATTTTTCACTTTTTGGGGTCTAAATGTGCTTAAAAAAGATTTTGGGCGCAAAGCCCTGGGTAAAGGTATCTTGGCAAAAGTATTTAACTTTTTATTGGGTGGGCGCAATAAGTTACCACTTTCACGTCTGAACTTTGGCGGTGCTAGCCCAAGCTTGATGACCAGCATGATGAAGAAACATAATGTAGCGACCTTGCCTGAATTGATTGAAGCAGCACATGCACTTGGTATTCGTCTGTTGGCATGTGAAATGGCGTTACATATTTTAGAGCTGGAACGTGATGATTTAATTGAAGAAGTTGAAGGTGTGGTTGGTGTAGCAACTTTCCTTAATGATTCAGAAAATGCGCATATTATTTTTGTATAAGCTAGAAAGAGGATAAGAGAAAATGAATTTTTTAGATATAACCAAAGAAACATGCCCGATGACTTTCGTAAAAGTTAAACTACAATTAGCCAAGATGGATAAAGGGCAAGATTTAGAGGTCATTTTGAATGAAGGTGAGCCCTTGCAAAATGTACCTGCTTCTTGTGAAGAGCAAGGTTACAAAGTGTTGTCCATTGAAGCTGTGGGCGATGGTAAACATCGCGTGATTATCAAGAAGTAACTGAGGTAAAGATGAGTAAACATAAGTTAACCCAACTTAAAGCGTTAGAAGCAGAATCGATTCATATTATTCGTGAAGTGGTGGCTGAATTTCGCAACCCAGTCATGTTGTATTCCGTGGGCAAAGATTCCAGCGTGTTGGTGCATTTGGCACGCAAAGCATTTTATCCAGCACCGTTGCCATTTTCACTGTTGCATGTGGATACAGGATTTAAGTTTAAGGAAATGTATGATTTTCGCGATGCATTTTGTGAAGAAATTGGTGCGGACTTGATTGTACGTAAAAATGAAGATGCGATTGCCAAAGGTATGAATCCCAAAGAGTTTGGCGTGGCGCGTTGTTG
>DQSL01000009.1 GCA_015663235.1 Mariprofundaceae bacterium | reverse complement strand
GGTCAACCACGCAAACCACGGGACTGTGGCGGTCTTGAATAATATAAATATAGTTGTCATTCAGTACAGGTAGTTGGCGTACTAAAAAATGCTGATGTTGGTATGTCCACATAGCGTGAGTGTAAGCGGAGTTTGATGAATGTCACATGATGGTTCAACCAAAGCGGTAGTCACGGCAATAGTTGCCAATGGTTCGGTCACGATTGCCAAATTTATCGGCTTTTCATTTTCTGGGTCTAGCGCGCTGCTTGCGGAAGCGATTCATTCGCTGGCAGACACAGCTAATCAGGGCTTGTTATATTTGGGTTTAAAACGTTCCAAACGTGTTGCTGATGGTAAGTATCACTTTGGCTATGGGCAAGAGCGTTATTTTTGGAACTTGGTTTCAGCGATTACAATTTTCTTTTTAGGCTGTATTTACACCATGATGCACGCTGTTGGGCAGCTTGATTCAGGGCATGTGCCTGAAATGAGCTGGATTGCATTTGGTATTTTGGGTTTTGCTTTTGTGGTGGAAGGCTATTCGCTTTGGGTAGCTTTTGTGGAGTTTACACGTCAGCGTAAAGAGGCAAATATGGGGTTTATGCAGTATGTGAAAGAAACACGTGACCCAACTACACTGGCTATTTTGATTGAAGATACCGTTGCTGTCATCGGCTTAACCTTTGCGCTTGTAGGCATGAGTTTGGCAGCATACACAGGTTCTGCCATTTTTGACGTGGCGGCAGCGATGGGTATTGCGGTGTTGATGGGTTTGTTGGCGATATTTTTGGCGGCAACCAATAAAAAATACTTGCTCAATGTGTCCGATGAAGAAATCAATCAAGTTGCTTTGAAGGCTTGGAGTGCTGATGAACGTGTACAAAATGTTCGTCATATCCATAGTATTGTTTTATCACCCGAAGAAAGCATTTTGATGGCAGAGTTGGAGCTGCGAGAAGAAGAGTTGTTTGCCGATATGACAGAGGCCGAAGTGCAGCAGGCGATTCGTTTTATGCACAGGCTGGATAATGTTCGGGCATCGTTAGAAGAAGCTGTGAGCCAAGCGTCTGAAGAAGCCAAACATATTTATATTGAATTTACGGGTTTGCCTGAGAAAGGAAAAGAGTAGCCGTTTAGTTTTTATGCCTGTTCATTTTCCGCTCAATACGAATCCACTTGCGCACATTGGCATTATGTTCTGCCAATGTTGAAGCAAAAGCATGACCACCTGTACCATCGGCAACAAAATAAAGATAATCGACATCCGCAGGGTAGGCTGCTGCGCGTAAACTTTCAGCGCCTGGGTTGCAGATTGGTGTAGGCGGCAAACCGCCGCGTGTATAGGTATTCCAAGGGGTGTCGGCTCTTAAATCTTTACGTCTGATGTTGCCATTAAATGCGCCTTGGGTGAGATACAAACCATAAATCACCGTGGGATCCATTTGCAAACGCATGTTCTTTTTTAGGCGATTGTGAATAGCCGCAGATACCCAAATGCGCTCTTTAGGAAGGGCAGTTTCCTTCTCGACAATGGATGCTATGATGCGATTGCGCTTTATTTGTGTGGCATTCCAACCTAGCTCTTGAGCCAGTTTATCTTCGACTTTTTTGCGCATATCAAACATCTGTTGCAGCATTTGTTGCGGTTTGATGGGTTTGCTATACAAATAAGTTTCAGGCAAAAACAAACCTTCAAATTCGCCATCACCAACAATGTTGTTTAGTGCAGTGTGCCAATCAGATAATGGTGTTTTTGTTCTGCTACTTAATAGGTTCAACATTTCATCGGTGCGCAAACCTTCGGGGATGGTGACTTTAAACTGCAAGACATCACCCTTGGTTAAAATAACCAATACATCTTGCATATTAAGCTTGCCTTCAAAGTGGTAAAGCCCAGGTTTAAGCTGGGCTGCTTGCCCCGATAACCTGCTTAACCAAGCAAAGGTAAACGCAGAAGGGATAATATGTTTATCTTCAAGTAGGTGGGCGATGGCTGTGCTGGGTGCACCATTGGGGATGTGTATGGTTTGGCTTGTAATATGGCTTTTCTGATGTGTCAAAAACCAAAAGTACATGGCTGTGACAAGTAAACATATGCTGATGATTGCAATGAAACGAACAACTATTTTTTTGCTCATAAGCGTACACCCTGTTGTGCTTCAAGGCATTGTTTTAAAGAATGGATGGCAGGATGCTTGTTATCTAACACATTGCCATTGATGCGATGAATGGCTTGCAAAAAAGAACCCGAATTGAGCAATACAGCAGCTTCTACATCATCTAATATGCTGGTTGGGCATGGTTGGGCTTTGAGCAGGTTTTCTTGTATGAGAAATGCACGAACTATACCCGCTAGTATGCCTGTACCACTTGGTGTGACCCATTGTTGGTTCACAAACAAGGCAATATTGGCAGCCAAACCACAAAGCAAGAAATCATCTTTGCAAACCAGCGCAGTATTTCCTTCTGCGAGTGACCAATGTTGTTTTGCACGAAGAGTGAGCGCGTAGTCAGAAGAAAACTTGGCGGGTTTATCCAATAGGGGAAAATTATACTCGACACTTTGTAGGTTGATGTTTGTTGCGCTTGAAAAAAAAGGGGAGGCTTGGATATATATGCGTGGTGTAGCCTGTTGCATCAAACCCCAAGCTGCTTCACCACCTGTTGCCGTGAGCCTGAGTAAACAATCGTCACCTTGTTGGGTTGCCGCATCCAAGCAGCGTTGTTTGATGTTTTGTTGCTGTGTTGCAGGCAAAAACAGCCCAAAACTTGCCAAACCACATTGCAATCGCTGCCAATGTTTGTCCCACTGGAAAATCACACCATCAATAACGCGAAAGGTTTCAAAGCAGCTTTCCGCATAGCTTAAACCACGCTCTAATTGCTGGGTAACTTGTATATGAAGTGCATCCGCCATGCGGCAAGCTTACACAGATTCTACACAACACGCATCAACACCGATACACTTGCCACATGAAGATTCAACTCATGCAAACCACACCGCGCGTTGGCGATATTTCAGGCAATGCAGAAATCATTATGCAGGCGATAGGGCAGGCAAGTTCGGATATAGATTTGATGGTGTTTTCTGAGCTGATGCTTACTGGTTATCCGCCTGAAGATTTATTGCTTCGCCCTGCGTTTATGGAAGCAGTGGGGGTCGCTGCACAAGCTATTATTCAATGCAGTGGACAAAGTATTGTGGTGTTTGGAATGCCGAGATGGTGGGGTGATGCATTGTATAATAGTGCTTGTGTTGCCCAAGACGGGAAGTTGATTGGTTATTATGATAAACAAAAATTGCCCAATTATGGGGTGTTTGATGAGCAGCGTTACTTCACGTCAGGTGATGGTAAACAGGTGGTGTTTGAAGCTTGTGGCTGGAAAATTGGGTTGGGTATTTGTGAAGACTTGTGGTCAGATAAGCTGGCGCAAGCGCAAGAGAAGTTTGCTTGTGACGTATGGCTGAATCTTAATGCATCACCGTTTCATACCAACAAGCAACATGAACGTGAAACCTTAACGAAAAGGCGTGCCAAACAATTTTCTTGTCCTTTGGTGTATGTTAACCCAGTGGGTGGGCAAGATGAAGTTGTGTTTGATGGTGGATCACATGTTGTGGCCGCCGAAGGGGATATGCTGATGCGCCTTCCGCTGTTTCAAGACACAGAAGCGACTATCAACCTAGCGGATGTGGGGCAATATCAACTTGCAGACGTTCCTGAACCGATTGCACAGATTTATAAAGCATTGGTATTAGGCACAAAAGATTATGTGCAACGTAATGGTAGCACGCAAGTTGTGCTTGGTTTATCAGGCGGTATTGATTCAGCACTAACGGCTGCGATTGCAGTGGATGCTTTGGGCAAAGCCAATGTGTTGGCTGTGTTGTTGCCGTCATCATGTTCCAGCGACCACTCCATTAAAGATGCGCAGGATTTGGTCAAAAACCTTGGCATTGAAAGCATTACCTTGCCGATTGCTAAAAGTGTGTCCGCTATTGAGCATACTTTAGCGGATACCTTTCAAGCTTGGGGTAAAGCAGAAGCCGATGTGACCGAAGAAAATATTCAAGCCAGAGCGCGTGGTGTGTTGTTGATGGCAATTTCTAACAAAACAGGGCGTATGTTGCTCACCACAGGTAATAAGTCTGAAATGGCAGTGGGTTATGCCACCTTGTATGGAGATATGGCGGGTGGTTTTGCCGTGCTTAAAGATGTGTATAAGATGGAAGTGTTTGCACTTTGCGATTATTTGAACAGGGATATTGAAGTTATTCCGCAAAACACGATTGATAAACCACCATCGGCAGAACTTAGACCTGACCAAAAAGATTCCGATTCATTGCCAGAGTATGCAGTGTTGGATGCGATATTAAAGGCAAGTATTGAGGCTCGATTAAGTGTGACTGAAATTGCAGCGCTTGGTTATGATAAAGAGGAAGTAGCGCGGATTGTGGGCTTGTTAATGTTGGCGGAATACAAACGTCGCCAATCACCACTAGGCGTTAAAATCACGCAGCGTGCTTTTGGGCGCGATAGACGTTATCCCATCACCCACGCTTTTAGAGATGTGTCATAGTGCATAAAAAAGCCGCTGCAAGGCAACGGCTTTATCAATATTGTTAAACACTTACGAAACGCCAATGCCTTCGCGCCACGCCAGCATAAGTCGGAACTCTTCATTGGTAAGCTCCACTTCCAAATCAGTTTTGATTTCAGAAAGTGAGGCATAAGGATCAGCGTCATTTAGCTCTTCCATGGCTTGTTTGAAGCGTTCTTCACCAATAATTTTTTTCACTTCAACATAATTGGCAGCGCGAACGAGGGCAATGAAATGATTGAGAATTGTTTTTTTGCTCATGCCTTGCTCAGCAGCAATTTCATCCAGCGACTTTCCAGCTTTATATAAATTCCAAGTGTAGGTTTGGGTATCTGTTGCCGATGGGCCTTTGGCAAGAAGCGCAGGTTTATCATTGGCTGTTTTTTTCGCTGATTTTTTACCAACATGTGATTTAATCACATCAGCAAACATATCACCATAGGCTTCGATTTTGTGAACACCCATGCCACTGACGCGTTCAAAAGGGTTTTCAACATCATCAATTTTACCCAATTGTGCCATTTCAGTGAGCGTTACGTCACTGAGCAAAGCATGGGGGGCAATGTCTTCTTTTTCTGCCAATTCAAAGCGTTTTTCGACAAGTTTTTTGAACAATGTATTGTCTCTTACCACAGAGAAACGTTTGAGTTTTCGTTTGATGCCAGGTTGGTACTTTGCCAAGGTTATTTTCACTTTAGCATTGGTTAAGTCAGGTGTTTTGTCGGTAGCTTTTAAAGACGCACGGCGAGAAATATCTTGGTTGTAATAACCTTGATGTATCAGTTGACGCACAATAGATGTCCACTCATCAGCATTAATATCTGCACCCGTACCATGCGTTTTAAGTTCATCATGTTTCTTTTCTATGATGCGCTTGCTTTTGGAGCCACGTAGAAAATCTACGATATAACCCACAGCATAATCACCATTTAATTCAGCAATGGCTTTAGCAACGATTTTGGCTTGTTTTGAACCATCATATTTCTCAGGTGGGTCAAGGCAAACATCGCAGTTACCGCAGTCATCATGCAAATATTCATTAAAATAACCAAGCAATACTTTGCGGCGGCAGGTTAGTGATTCTGCCAATGAAATCATACTGTTAAGCTTATGAACCTCAATCCTGCGTTGTTCAGGTTTTTCAACATTCTCAATTAAACGGCGTACCAAGTTTACATCGCCAGAGCCATACAAGAGCATGGCTTCAGATTCCATGCCATCACGCCCAGCGCGTCCTGTTTCTTGGTAATACGATTCCATAGACTTCGGAAGATCATGATGAATCACAAATCTTACATTGGGCTTGTCCACGCCCATACCAAAGGCAATTGTTGCTACAATGACTTTCACACGATCACGCAAGAAATCATCTTGCACTTTCTCGCGGGTACGCCCTGGCATACCAGCATGGTAAGCCGATGCACGAATACCATGGCGTTGCAAATTCACCGCCATTTCTTCCACACGTTTGCGCGATAAACAATAAATAATACCTGAGCAATCTTTCCAATCATCCAAGAATTGAAGCACTTGGGTGAGCGGCTGACGCTTTTCAGCAATCAAATAACGAATGTTGGGTCGGTCAAAGCTTGAAACATAACGCTTGGCACGTTTCATGCCTAATCGTTTTACAATATCATCACGCGTATGAATATCAGCGGTTGCTGTCAGTGCGATCATAGGCACATCAGGGAAGCTTTCTCTAAGCTCGCCAAGGCGCACATATTCAGGGCGGAAATCATGCCCCCACTGGGATACACAATGCGCTTCATCGACTGCGAAAAGACCAATTTTCACCTTTGCTAAACGCGTTTGGAAGGTTTTGGTCAGCAGTCGCTCTGGTGCAACATACAACAAATCCAATTTACCATTTTCAAATTGTTCCATCACTTCTTTGGCTTCAGCCGCTTTGAGTGATGAGTTGTAGTATGCAGCACTTACACCGCAACGGGTGAGTGCATCCACTTGGTCTTTCATCAAAGAAATGAGTGGGGAGATAACGATGCCCGTGCCTTCACGCATGATGGATGGGATTTGGTAGCATAATGATTTACCACCACCTGTCGGCATCAAGACGAATGCGTCTTTACCATCGAGAACAGAGCAGATCACTTCTTCCTGAGGGGGGCGAAACTCATCGTAGCCAAATACTTCTTTTAATACATTTTTTGCTTGTTGTTTAACTTTTTTCGTTGCCATTTAATCATTTCAACATGGATAGAGATGGCTTGCAAGCATTTTATGCATGTTGATATATTGTTTTTTAAATACTTTTGCAAACCGTTTGGTTTCGCCCTTGTTGTTTGGCTTCATAGAGTGCTTCATCTGCCATGTGGGCAAATTTGCGCGGCTGGTGTTTTACCATGGGAATAGTGGTCACAATGCCAAGGCTTATGGTGATACAGTCGGCTGTTGATGACTTTTCATGTTCAAGCTTTAGAGCCATCGTTTGCAAGCGAAGCTTTTCCGCAATGTAAACTGCACCCATAGCATCTGTGTTGGGCAAGAGGGCAACAAACTCTTCGCCACCATAGCGGGCAAAGAGGTCGGTTGGGCGTTTAAAAACTTGCATCAAACCTTGAGCAACCTCTTTTAAGCAGTCATCACCTGCCAAATGCCCATAAAAGTCGTTGTATTGTTTAAAGTGATCAATATCAATAAAGATGAGCGATAGGGCTGTGGTTTCTCGCATGGCGCGCTGCCATTCGCGGTGGAAAGCTTCATCAAACGAACGCCGATTGGGTATTTCAGTTAAACTATCCTGATAGGATGATAGCTCCAGCTTTTTAATCAGTGTTTTTAACTCTTGTTTCTTTTCCTGTAGCGCTTGAAGTGTTGCTTCACGTTCCAAATGGTCAATATATGCGCGTGTATGATAGCGCAATCGAAGCAGAAGTTCTGTTTTGCAGGGTGTTTTAATCAAGTAATCATCAGTGCCCATAGCGAAAGCTTTTTGCTTTGTGGCAGCACTTGTATCAATGGTCAAAATGAGTACAGGAATGTCTTGGGTAGCTTCATGGGTTTGCAATTGACGTAATATGTCAAAGCCGTCCATCATGGGCATATGAATATCAAGCAAGATAACGGTTGGTCCAATTTTTAGTATTTCATCCATCGCTTTAAGCGGGTTGTTGCAAGCGTGAAAATTTAGATGTTCCACATGGTTTAGCATCTTTTGGATGGCTTTGGTAACACTTTTTTGGTCATCAATTAAAAAGACGGTGACAGGATATTGCCCCCAATCTTGTTTGCAGTTGACCATAGGTACTCCTCATAGTGTAGTTTATAACATAGGAGCTACGCAATGATGATGCCAAGTTTTAGGAGGTGTTTTCTTTGCCATGATTGGTGATACCAAAAGGGATATGTACCATAGGAATATTGCCAAGCTTGGATTGCAAATGATTCTTTTGGTCATCGAAAAACATGTGTGGTTTTAAGGTGTTGAGGATATGTTCTTTTTTCATGCCACCCAAGAAAAAGGTTTCATTGGCACTTACACCCCAGTCTTCCAAGGTGGTAATCACACGCTCATGGGTGGGGGCGCTGCGGGCGGTGATAATGCTGGTGCGGATGATACGTTGATACGATGAATCTTTGGCTTCTTCATCGGCTTCTAAGGCTTGCAAGTAAGATAGTTTTTTGAACAAGTCAGCAAGCGGGCCTGGGTTGTGTGGCTTGAGTTTGTTGTTGATTTCATGTTGGACAAACTTATCAAGCTTGCCATCTTGAAATACTGATTCTGCTTCATCATCGGCAATCACACCATCAAAATCAAAGGCAATGCGCAATTCATGGTCATCAGTGTTATCATTGACTTTAGAGGGAAGCACTATGCCTGCAGGATAACCTGAATCAATGGCTTTGAGCACATCCTCTTCATTGGCAGAGAGGAATAAAGATGCATTAAATGCTGGAATATAAGCGTAAGGCGACTTACCCTCCATAAACGCAGCGCGGGAGATGTTTAAGTTATGGTGCTCAATCGAGCGGAACACACGTTTGCCTGTCACCGCAGAATTACGTGATAACAATACCACTTCCACAGGCTGCTCTTCTTTGAATCTGCTATTAATGCTTAAAAAGCGGCGCACAAAGGGGAAAGCAACGCCTTTGCCGAGCACATCATCCAAATGCTCTTCTTGGTAAGCTTTGTATGCTTTAGCACCTTGCTCACGAAAAACTTTATCGGACTCGCTCAAATCAAACAATGCACTTGAAGATACGGCAATCACTAACTTTTTATCAATGGGGTAAGCCATGTTTCCTCCAAGCGTTTTGATGTTTCTCAAAATTGAAACCTATCGCCTTTAAACACTTATGCCAGTTTCTGTTGGTATGGTTGACTTCTAAGAAGTCTCCCTAGGCTTTCAGTATATCTTCAATATGTTTGATAATCTCTTTTTTGGTTGATGTTTTTCGGTAAACCATGGCAATGGTTCGATAAGGCTCTGGTTTAATAAAAGGGATATAATGTATATCTGTTTCAGTATGGTTGATGGCGATTTCAGGCATCATGGTGATGCCTGTGCCAGCTTTGACCATTTGTCGCAGGGTTTCAAGGCTTGTGGCGCGAAAATCTTGCTCTTCACCGATGTTATGTTGATGACAAACTTCCAAAGCGTGGTCGCGCAAGCAATGTCCTTCTTCAAGCAATAATAAGCGATATTGGGCAAGTGTATCCACATCAATCTGAACAGTATATTTGCTCTTAATTGATGGCCAAATTTACTTAGCCACTATAGTAGGAGTTCGATATGGACGCATTATTGGTAGGAGTCGATGTCGGTTGTCGAAAACATCGTGTGGCGATTGGTATGCCTGATGGCGAGCTGCTTGAGCAGTTTGACTTGGCGCATCGACCTGAGGCATTTGATGATTTTTTCAAGCGTGTTGAGAAGCAAGCACTGCAGACGAAACTACCTGTTTC
>DQSL01000147.1 GCA_015663235.1 Mariprofundaceae bacterium | reverse complement strand
GTTCTGATGACGGAAGTTCTGATGACGGAAGTTCTGATGACGGAAGTTCTGATGACGGAAGTTCTGATGACGGAAGTTCTGATGACGGGCTTGCAGAGGGAGCTGCTTGTAACTGTGGTTCGTTGACTGGTGTTTGGGTAGCCAATGCTGATGACGGAAGTTCTGATGACGGAAGTTCTGATGACGGAAGTTCTGATGACGGAAGTTCTGATGATGGAAGTTCTGATGATGGAAGTTCTGATGATGGCGGAGCTGCGGTTCCAGGTTATTGCCAATGTACGGCACCTGGTTCTGGACCAGCTGGCCCACCAGGTGTATTCCAAACATTTTAAGGTAAAATGTTAAAATGATAAATAGCGCCCATATGGGCGCTATTTTTTTGCTCTGTTGGTGCGACACATCACTTTAGAGGCACGATTTTTTTATAGGATAGCATCACTCAAAGGTGTTTAGTGGCAGTTGCTTGAAGAGGAGATGCGTGTGAATCGAGAGCGACACAGTATTAAATTTGCCACACACAAGATTGACTTTGATGTTTCAAATTACTATGTTAGCCCAATGTGTGTTAGTAATGCCTTAGCAGAGGATTGCAAATGAAGCTTTTTTCACGAAAAAAAGATGCCGTTATGGGCGTGGATATTAGTGCGACAGCGATTAAATTGGTCGAACTAAGCAAGAAAAAATCAGGCTATGTCTTGAAAGCATTTGCTAATATTCCCTTGCCTAGGGATGCGATTGTGGAAAACACAGTCATTGATTCGATTGCGGTGTCGCAAGCGTTGCTGGATGCTATTGAAGAGTCAGGGGCGAAAACAAAAAATGTTTCAATTGCTGTTTCGGGTAATGCGCTTATTATTAAAGTGATTCAAGTACCCACAACGACCGAGTTTGACCTTGAAGCCCAAATTATGTTTGAAGCTGATCAGCATGTCCCATTTGATATTGAAGATGTTTATTCAGATTTTCAAATTTTGGGTGTTAATGAAGTTGACCCAGAATTGATGGATGTTGTTTTGGTGGCATGTAAGCGAGAAATTGTTGATGATTATCAATTGGTACTAAGTGAGGCGGGTTTAAATGCTAGCTGCGTTGATTGTGCTGTGTTTGCCATTGAAAATGCTGCTGAAGAAGTCGGCTTGTTGGATGTTGATTCCCTAGAGCTTGATGCTGCTGAAGCTTTGGATGGTGAAATTGAGGGCGGTGGCGCAAGCGCTTTGATTAATATTGGTGCGAATATTATTAATGTGAACATTTTGCGTGAAGGGCAAATGGCGTTTGTGCGAGATCAGTTTTATGGTGGGCAAAACTTAACAGAACTCATCCAAAAAACACATGCTGTTAGCTTTACTGCGGCGGAAGAAATGAAGAAAAATAGCTTTTCTGAAATCGACCCTAACGTAACAGAAGAGTTTTATAGTAATCTTAGCTCAGAAATTAGCAGGTCTTTAGATTTTTATAGCGCCAACAATGCAGAGTATCCTGTGCAAACAATATTGCTTAGTGGTGGTTGCGCTTTGATTCCAGATATTGATGTTGAATTGTATCAACGGTTGGGTATTGAAACAAAAATTTTGAACCCTTTTGAAAAAATTGAAATTCCAGAGCAACTATTTGATGTTGAAAGCTTGCGTAAAATAGGCCCTATGATGGTTGTGCCTATTGGTTTGGCGATGCGGAGTTTTGACCAATGATTCGTATTAATTTAATTCCTCACCGCGAAGCTTTTAGGCAGCAGCAAATTATTGAATATATTGTTGCTTTTACTGCTGCTGTTCTTTTATCAATTACGATTGTTGTTGTTATCAATGCGTCTATTACACAAGATTTAACAACCTTGCAAGAAGAGCGGGTTCATTTAGAAGTGAAAAATAAAAGCTTGTCTAAAAAGATTGGCGAATTAAGAAACTTGGGCAGTTTAAGAGAAGAAGTAGAAGGCAAGCTACAAATTGTTGATGAGTTGCAGGCTGGGCGATTCCGTTCGCTGGAAACACTTGATGGCATAGCCAATGCAATGCCTCAAAACATTTGGTTGATTTCTTTTGCAGATAATAATGGGACACTCTCATTGGATGGCTTTGCCGAGAGTAGTCAAGCCATTGCAAACTTTATGCGAGCACTTGAGCGAGATAGTTTATTTGACAATGTGAAGCTTTCTGTTGACAAATCAGCCGAGGCAGAAGGTGCTGAAGTAAGATCATTTTCATTGTCGCTACGTAGGTTGACCTTGGCACAACAAGAAGCAAAAGAAAAAGCGAAAAGCGCAGGAGTTGAATCATGAACTTTGATGCTTTCAACCTTGATGTGCTAAAGCCACTTATACCTTTGCCAATGATTGCCAAAGTACTGACGCTTGTTGCTGTTGTTATTGGCATATTTGTGGTCTATTTTTTCATGTTTTTGACGCCATTGCATGACGCCATTGAAGCTGAAAAAGTTCAAGTGGAAAACCAAAGGGTTTTGTTGCAAAGAAACGAACGTTTGGCGAGTGATATACCCAAGAAAAAAGAAGAGTATAAAAAGTTGCAAACGCAGCTAAAAATTGCGCTTAACATGCTACCTAAAAAGTCGCAAATCCCTGATTTATTGGAAAGTGTGACTTGGGCAGGTAAAGATTCTGGGTTATTGTTTACTGAGTTTAAACCGGATACAGAAAGTGTGCAGAGTATTTATGCTGAAGTTCCAGTTACGCTGGCTATTTCAGGGACATTTAAACAAATGCTTACCTTTCTAAAGCGTGTGGGTGAAATGTCACGTATTGTTGATGTCAAAAACTTGAAGTTAAAATTGGATAAAAACCAAATATTGAATATCGAAGGTCAGGCTGTGACTTATCGCTTTGTTGAAGGCAAAAAGAAGAAAAAACAAAAAAGAAGAAGAGCTAGGCGCTAAGTGATGGTTATTGTAAATTCAGGAGTTTGTTATGAAAAAAAATAAGAGTTTTGCAGGGTGGAACATCGTTTGTTTGATGTTGCTATTTTTAGCTTTACCTATGCATGTAAGTGCAGGGAGTATTCAAAGTGTTTCGCTGTTAGACTCTGAAGACGGTGATGTTTTAATTGTTGAGTCCGATGCGCCGCTTGAGTATCAAGTTTTTGATTTAAGTGAGCCACCAAGGTTGGTGATGACATTTCCAGGCTCAGAAATTGACCCATCAATCGTTGCCATTAAAGGTGACGGGCAGGGTGTTGTAAACTTGTTTCCCAAAGTAAATGAACTGGGTGTTCGTCTTGAAATGAGCTTAAGTGAAGCTTTATCATATGATGTTGATGAACAAGGAAACACGTTGATTATTCGTTTCGATGCTCCTGATATGGATGATACGATGCAATCCAAACATGCGTTATTGGAGCGATTAAATGTGAGTGATAGATCAGGTGTGACTGAAATTGTGATTGATGGTCGCAATATGGATTCAAGTCATAATGCTTTTTTAACCAATAAAAATAGAACCTTGGTTGTAGACCTTTGGGGTGGGAAGTCAGCGCTGAAAAAGGATAGATTCCAATACGCTACACAACATGTGAAGTCTTTGGCTGTTGGTGAGGCGGATGATAGGCTGCGCTTAATCATAGACTTGTTACCAACGGGGAATATGGCACAACAAATTGACGCATCAGCTGATCAGATGGTGATTCGTTTGGGTGCAGTATCGGGTGCGCAATCAGATAGTGTTAAGGTGGAAAGTGTAGATTTTCAGCCTGATGGTGCGCTTGCAAAAGTATTGATTCGCACGAACACAACCAACCCAATTATTGATGTGTCCGAAGAAAAGGGTAATACAGTTATTAACATTGCCAATGCAAAACTTGAGCAGGGGAAAGAAATATCACAAGATTTGCGTGCTTTTGCTGGGCCATTGGCTCAAATTGATAGTTATCGCGTCGGTGATGACGTGAAAGTTGTGGTGCGTGTGCGTGAAGAAGTAGAAGTAAATAGTTTCCAGCAGGGTAATGTGTTTAGTCTTAGTTTTATTCCAGCTTCTTTGGCAATTGCAGCGAGAGGCGAATCAGGTGCCGATGGCGGCTTTAGCTACACAGGCGAAAAAGTTACTTTCGACTTTAAAGATATTGATATTCGTAATGCGCTGAAGTTGATTGCTGAGATGAGTGATTTAAACATCATCATGTCTGATGATGTTACAGGTACACTGACTATGCGCTTGGTGGATGTGCCTTGGGATCAAGCTTTAGAGATTATTTTGTCGGCAAGAGGTTTGGGTAAGGAGCAAAATGGTAATGTGCTTCGTGTTGCACCAATTGAAGTATTGCGAACTGAATATGAATCTAAAATTGAGGCGAGGAAAGGTTCATTGCAGCTTGAACCACTGCTCACGGAATTTATTACGTTGAGCTATTCAAAGGTGTCTGAAATTAAAAAGATGCTTGAAACTTCAAAAGATAGTAAAAACAAAAGTTCAGGTGATGGCGACGGTATGCCGACGGCAGATAGTTCAGGCTTGATGTCTAGTCGTGGTAGTGTGCTGACTGATCAAAGAACAAACACGCTCATCATTAAAGATACACGTGAAGCTATTAATAATGTTAAACGCCTTGTGGCTGTGATTGATAAGCCCATTCAGCAAGTATTGATTGAAGCAAGAATTGTTGAGGCATCGGATAGATTCACGCATAGTATTGGCGTGCGTTGGGGCGGAAGTGTGAACCGTGAAACAGCAACAAACTTCCCTGGTTCGGTTGCCATTGGTGCTTCAGGAACAACCTCAGCTAATTCAGATGCGATTATATCTGGTGGTCAGTCTGCGGCAACGGGTCGTGGATTTTTGGTTGATTTACCTGCTTCAGGTAATGGCGGTTCGATTGGTTTGAGCCTTGGCTCTTTTAGTAATGCGATTAATTTGGACTTGGAGCTATCAGCAGCGCAAGCTGATGGTGATGCAAAAATTGTGTCCAACCCAAGAATTGTAACCAGCAACTTGAAATTGGCAACGGTAACACAAGGGGTGCAAATTGCCTTTGTTACACCAAGTACAGCCAATAATCCCGCTACTGTAAAACTTGTTGAAGCTGCCTTAACGCTTCAGGTCACACCGCAAATAACTGCAGACGGCGGTGTTATTTTGGATGTTAAAGTAACCAAAAATGCACCCACGGGTGTTGGTGTGGCAACAGGCATTGATACGAAAGAAGTCACAACCAATGTATATGTGAAAGATGGTGAAACGATTGTGATTGGTGGTGTATATACACGTGATAAAGTGAATGAAAAAACCAGTGTGCCTTACCTGTCTGAGATTCCTTTTCTTGGCTGGTTATTCAAAACTGAAACGGTGCGCGACAATAAAAGTGAGCTGTTAATTTTTATCACGCCGAAAATATTGAATGGTTCTACCAGTTCGTAAAACAAAAGACATGAAAGTTTGTAAAAAGAAGGTGAGAAGATGAATATACTATTAAAGCAAGTGATGATTACGATTGTTGTGATTATTGGGCTATCAGGATGTACGGATAAACCTGCCACAGGTGATGCGGCAACACCTACGTCAGCCACACCCGCTACTCCTGCACCCACGACTCCTGCACCCACGACTCCTACCACCGCACCTACAACTACGCCAGTGAGTGTTAATTTATCTGCATCCTCTTTTACTGTGCTTAGTGACGGCATTGATAGTTCAACAGTTACAGCGACCATTTTGGACGCAAGCAATGCTGTGGTTGAAAATGCAACTGTGCTTTTCAGCGCGTCAGGAGGAACTTTGAGTGCTGCATCGGGGGTTAGTGATGTTGCAGGTAAGGTGCAAGTCATATTCTCTAGCGGGACAACAGGCTTTAATGGGGTTGAAACGGTTACAGCGACACTTTCTGGTATTACACCTGCTGTGACCCGACAGCTACCGATTCAAATTGTTGGCACAACGGTTGATTTGGTCGCAGGCAATGTAAGTATCACAGATGATCTTAGCATTACGGATACATTGCAGGTCACGGTTAGAAATGCGAGTAATGCACCATTGTATAATGTTCCAGTTACAGTAACGCAAGCAGGCACAGGTCTGGTAACAGCTACCCCGTCAGCAGTGAACACAGATGTGAATGGTAAAGTTACCATTGCTGTTGCGGGCACAACTGCAGGCAATGTAACACTTACTGTTGCTGCCGCAGGTGCAACAGCTACGCAACAATATACCGTATCTGTAACAGGAACTGCATTTGGCATTACTGCGCCAGCAGTCGACCCTTATGCTATGGCTGTGGGTGATACGTATACGATAACAGTGAACGCACCAGGTGTTACAACTGTCACGTTTGCAACAACAACAGGAACGTTATTGGGCACTGTAGGACCCGCAGGAAGTGTGGTAAATGAAACGGTTGTTGGAGGGGTAGCAAGTGTAATATTTACTGGAGGGAGTGCAGGTGTAGCCAACATCCAAGTTTATGATCAAAATAACCCTGCAACACAAGACTTCACTAAAATCACAGTTTCCCCACCTTTGGCTCCGACCTCTCTTATTCGCGTACAAACGAGTAATGGTGTGATACCAAAAAGTGAAGCAGGGTTACAACATACAGCCGTGATTACAGCAACAGTAACAGATGCTCTTAACCAACCAATCGGCAATGCACCCGTGTCCTTCTCAATTCCAGGTGTAGCCAGTGGGGCAAGTATTTCACCAGTTTTGGTCTTTACGGATGCGAATGGCATTGCTCAATCGACCTTTACATCAGGTAACTTAAGTAGTGGCGCACAAGGCATAGATATTTTTGCAGAAGTCGTGGGTTTTCCTGCAATAAGAAGTAACACAAATATTATTGTAGGTGCAACAGCTGGGTCAATATTTATTGGTACGGCTAGCAAAGTCGTTGTCCCTAACGCGACCGAGTATCAGCTACCGATGTCTGTGATTGTGACGGACAGTAGTGGAGGCGCAGTCTCGGGTGCTGTTGTAAGTTTAGAGATATGGCCTGAAGTGTTTAGAACAGGCTACTGGTACAATCATAATACTTTTCATGGAACCGCAACAACAGATTATTTCGAGCCTTGCATCACGGGAACATTTATCAATGAAGACCTCAATAAGAATTTAATTTTGGATGCTGGTGAGGATGTTGCGCATAATGTGGCTCGCTCACTCTGTGACCCTTCTCTGGCACAACATGGAGCGCTTGATGTGCTATCAGCTGGGATTAGTTATCCAGCGAACACACAACTGGATGCACCTCAGGCGGCTGCGGGTTCTCTGCCTATATCGGTAGTGACGGATGCCAATGGTATTGCCAACTTTGATTTAACTTATTTGAAAGCGAGTGCTATATGGATTGATGCAAAAGTGACGGCTAAAACCCAAGTATTGGGAACCGAGTCATCTTCCAGTGTAACCTTTGCTTTACCAGGTGAAGCTGGTGAAGCTGTTAAAGGGGAACTTCCTGATTCAAGCTTTGGGCGGTAAGCGTTGAAAATAACGCTTGTTGGGCTGATGGGCTCTGGAAAATCGATTCTCGGGAAGCACATAGCTTCCCGTTTGTCGTTGGTGCTTGTGGATTTGGATGATTATATTGTAGAACAAGCAGGTAAAACGATTCCTGAAATATTTGAAGGTGAGGGTGAAGCGGCTTTTCGCAGTATGGAAAGTGAAGTGCTAGCCAAAGTATTGCAGGCTGATAAAGAAAGTATTATCGCCACAGGTGGTGGTGCGGTCTTATCATCAAAGAATCGTGAGTTGATGAAAGCATCAAGCGCTGTGATTTGGTTGGGCGCTAGCCCAGAAGTCTTGGCAGCGCGAATTACAGGCGATAGTAATCGCCCACTACTTACAGGCGTTGACCCTTTGGCTAAAATGAAAGCATTAAGTTTGGAAAGAAATCCATTGTATGAAGAGGTCTCAGACTTGTATGTAGATACAGGAAAGCTAACGGATGAAGAAGCAGTAGCGAAAATTCTATATTTTCTGTCAGAGTAGGGCGCATGAGTTCACAAATACAAAATTACCGCGTTGATTTGGGCAATAGAGCCTATGACATTCATATTGAAAAGGGTTGCCTTAGCCGCATTGGTGAAGCATGTACGTCTCTTTTTGGTGAACAAGCCAAGCGTTGTTTGATTATGACCAATGATGTGGTTGCACCTTTATATTTAGCAACAGTTCAGACATCACTTGAAAGCCAAGCTTGGCAAGTATCAACCCATATTATTCCAGATGGTGAACAATTTAAAACCATAGATACTTGGTCGGCAATTATGGATAGTTTAATGACCAACAAGTTGGCGCGTAATGAACCTATTATTGCTTTGGGTGGAGGTGTGGTTGGTGACATGGCGGGGTTTGCCGCAGCTTGTTACCGCCGTGGCATTCCTTTTGTGCAAGTGCCAACGACTGTGCTTGCGCAAGTCGATTCTAGTGTTGGTGGTAAAACAGCAGTCAGCCATGCTCATGGAAAAAATATGATTGGTGCTTTTTATCAACCCAAGCTGGTGTGGATTGACCCCAACGTATTGCAAACACTAGCTCCGAACCAGCTTAGGGCAGGTTTGGCTGAAGTGATTAAATATGGTGCGATTTGGGATGCTGAGTTTTTCCGATACGTGGAACAACATGCCAAACAACTGCATGAGCTCGACACCAAAACCATGAGCAAAGTGATTTTAGATTCATGCCGCTATAAGGCTGAAATCGTGATGCAGGATGAGACAGAGCAAGGTGCCAGAGCATTGCTTAACCTTGGGCATACTTTTGGTCATGCCATTGAATCCATGACGCATTATACAGGATACCTGCATGGTGAAGCTGTGGCGATTGGCATGTGTATGGCAGCGCGTTTATCTGAGCAGTTGGGACACGCACCGCACGGCACAGAGTCTTCTATGGTGTCGGCTTTGCAAGCCTTAGAACTACCTGTTGCACCACCTATGTTTACAGCCGAACAATGGCTTGATGCCATGGGGCATGATAAGAAGAATATTGGTAGCTTGATTCGTTATATTTTGCTACGAGGTATTGGCGAAGCGTTTATTGCGGAAGATGTGAAAGATAGTGATATTCAAACACTGATTCAGTCGTATGCTTAAACCTTAGATTCAGTCCCTGCGATTAAGCGAGATACATTTTCATGATGGCGAACGGTCATCAACCCGCCTACAATTAAACAACCGACAATTGCGGCATCACTTGCGCCCCAAAGCCACGCTACCAAAGGCAAAGAAAAACCAGCAAGTATAGATGCGAGAGAGACATAACGCGTCAGTTTGAATGTAATCAACCACACGGCAAAACTTATGACGGCTGTCATAGGTTCCCAAGGCAACAACACACCAAACATGGTGGCAACACCTTTTCCGCCTTTAAACTTCAGGTAGATGGGGAAGATATGGCCCAAAAATGCAGCCAATGCGACAATGAGTACTTGTGATTCATTAAAGTCCAAAGTGATGGCAATACTTACTGGAATCACGCCTTTAAACACATCTGCGATGAGCGTGAGGATACCAACCTTTTTACCACCAGTACGCAAAGCATTGGTTGCACCCGTATTGCCGCTACCGTGTTCTCTGGGGTCTTTGCCTGTGAGCCAGCGGGCAAACAATAAACCAAAGGGAATCGCGCCAATAAAATAAGTTGCAGTGCTTACAATGATAACAATTTCAGACATATGCGGCATAGCTTATACAAAAAATAGGCAAATGGCGAAATTCTACCGCCTTTTTCTATTTTTGAGCTAACTCACCTTTGGTTTGATGACTGATTTGATTGTCTTGGGTTAAATACACCAAATCAGGGGAAAAGGTTGCTGCTTCTTGCGCTTCAAACTCGGCATAAGTGCAGATAATCAGTGTGTCACCCACATTGGCTTTATGCGCTGCTGCACCATTGATGCCTATGGTTTTTGAGCCAGCGGGTGCAACTATGGCATAGGTGCTAAAGCGTTCACCATTGGTCACATTGTATATGTGTAGCTGCTCAAATGGCAGGATGTTTGCGGCATTCATCAAATCTTGGGCTATGGCGCAAGAGCCTTCGTAATCAAGTTCTGCGTGGGTGACGCTGGCGCGGTGAAGTTTGGATTTAAGCATGGTTAAACGCATGATGTTTCCTCGGTTTTTTTGGCAAAAAGTGGTTTGTTATCAATCAAACGGGTTGTGCCAATAAAGGCTGCAATAAAAATACGCGCAGTGACTTTATCGGATAATGCAGTGATGGGTTGCAAGCTGTGTTCATCACAAACTTCTAAATAATCCAAGTTGATTTTCTGTTGTGTTACATGCGCCTTTCCTGCACTGAGAATACCTTGAATATCGCAACCTTGCTCGGCTGCGTCTTGCATGATGTGTAAGGCGGCAACGATTTCTTTGGCTTGTGTTCGCTCAACATCATTCAAGTAACGATTGCGGCTGCTTTTTGCCAAACCATCATGTTCACGCACAATATCAGCACCAATAATTTCAATTGGCATGTGTAAATCTGCAACCATACGTTGGATAATACTAAGCTGTTGAAAGTCTTTTTCACCAAACACAGCAAGATGTGGACGCACAATATTGAATAAAATATTCACCACAGTTAGCATCCCATCAAAATGCCCTTGCCTTGAAGAACCACACAAATGTTGGCTTAAATCATCAACATGCAAAGTGACTTGTGGCGCACCATGCGGATACAAGTTTTCAGGATGAAAAATGAAATCTACACCTTCATCTTGGCAAAGCAGCACATCATCATCAAAGGGGCGCGGGTATGTGTCTAAATCCTCATTTTCCCCAAACTGAAGAGGGTTTACATAAATGCTAACCACCACAATGTCTGCCAACCGTTTGGCTTTGCGCATGAGTGAAACATGCCCTTCATGCAAGCAGCCCATGGTAGGTACAAGTGCGATTTGTTCTTTGTCAAAGCTGCCCAATGCATGTTGCAGCTCGGCAATGGATGTGATGACTTTCATAAGCGCTTGCGCACGTCAGTCGCCCATGCTGATATTGCTGCGACTGCGTCTTTTCTTAGATTGGCATAAGGCTGCACAAAAGGTGGCACTGTCTCGGATAAACCCAACACATCATGCCAAACCAAGACTTGGGCATCACATGTTTTGCCTGCGCCAATACCAACAGTTGGAATGTTTAAATCTTGGGTAATCTTTGCCGCTAAACTGTCGGGTACACATTCCAAAACAACTACCACAGCGCCAGCTTGCGCAATGGCAAGCGCATCTTCATAAATACTTTGGTATTCATCCTGACTTTGACCACGTTGTTTATAATTACCAAATTGTTTCACTGATTGCGGGGTTAAACCTACATGCCCAACCACAGCAATGCCGCGTTGGCTTAAAAATTGGACGGTTTCAAGCATATGTGCGCCGCCCTCAAGTTTGATGGCATCACAACCTGTTTGTTGTAAAATTTGCACGCTGGTTGCCAAAGCTTGTTCAGGCGATTGTTGATAAGAGCCAAAGGGCAAGTCACAAACAACCCATGCAGACTTCCGACCACGTACAACAGCAGCGGTATGCAATATCATATCTTGGGTAGTGACGGGAATAGTAGAATCATAGCCAAGGTTGACCATGCCCACAGAATCGCCAACGAGAAGCACATCCACGCCAGCTTCTTCAGCTATGCGCGCAGACCCAGCATCGTAAGCTGTAAGCCAAACCATAGGTTGACCCTGTTCTTTTGCAGCACGTAAAGTTGCTGCTGTTACTTTCTTTTTCATGTTGCCCCGTTCCGCTTCAGTCTCGTGTTTGATGATAAACATTGGAGTACCGTCTTCTGGAGTGATTTATTTTATGCGGCGAAAGGTAGCATGGACAGCCCCTTTTACCAAATGGTGACCATTATCACCGACAAAGTTGAATGGTATAGTTACTATGCGCGCAAAATTTGGTTAGGGGTATGAAAATGAAATATATATTGATGATTGCAGCAGTTGCATTTGCAGGGCAAGCCACTGCAGCAGAGTGGAAGGGCAATGCAGAATTGGGTTATGTACAAACAGGTGGCAATACCGACACCAGCTCTTTGAACTTGAAAGGTAAAGGCATCAATGATGGCGATGAATGGCGTACAACTGTTGAAGCAGCGGCATTAAATTCAGACAGCGGCGGCACAACAACATCTGAGAAATACAACTTCTCTGTTCAACTGGATTGGAAAATGTCTGAATCAGGTTATTTGTTTGCGCGTTATGGTTATGAGCAAGACAAATTTGGTGGTTACAATAGCCGCATGAGTGAAACTGTTGGTTATGGTTTTGATATTATGAAAGAAGATGACATGACTTGGAATGCTGAAATTGGTCTTGGTGCGCGTCAAAGTGAAGACCTAGCAGGTGTTTCAACTTCAGACACAGTGGTTCGCGCATCAACAGTGTTCAACTGGAAAATCAGTGATACAGCAACATTCAGCCAAGAGTTGAAAACCGAAGGTGGTGATGCAGGTTATACAACCAATTCGGTTACAGCATTGACCAACCAAGTGGCAGGTAATCTTTCAAGTAAGATTTCTTATTCACTGCAAAACAACTCAAAAGCGCCAACAGGCACCAAAGATACAGACACAATTTTGGCTGCATCTTTGGTATTTTCTTACTAAGTTAACCGTTATAAAAAAGCTTGAAGAGGGTGGCATTTGCCGCCCTTTTTTTGTGCCTGACATTGTGTTTGAAATATAAAATTTCAAAAAACCCTACATCCTATATATCGACAAAATCGCTCATTACACCTAATGTTTCATCTCGTTTGGTGGAGGTGAAATGGCAGAACACATATTGTTATCAGCATTAAGCAAGCTTCTCCCTGCATCGGCATTGCTGACCTCCAAAGAAGCATTAACACCCTATGAATGCGATGGTTTGTCGGTATACAAAGGTTTACCCCTTGCCGTTGTTCTTCCGCAAACCATTGAAGAAGCACAATCCATTATCCAATTATGCAAACACCATCACACGCCCATCATTGCTAGAGGCGCAGGCACAGGTCTTGCAGGTGGTGCGATGCCGACCAAAGGTGCGGTGGTTTTATCCTTGGCGAAGTTTAATAAAATTCTTGATGTTGATGTCGATAACCGCACTGCCGTGGTGCAACCGGGTGTACGTAACTTGGCGATTTCTGATGCTGTTGCAGGGCATGGCCTTTATTACGCACCCGACCCGTCCTCGCAAATCGCCTGCACCATTGGCGGCAATGTGGCGGAAAATTCAGGTGGTGTTCACTGCCTTAAATATGGTTTAACGGTGCATAATGTTTTGGGTGTAACATTCCTAACTGTTGATGGTGATTTAATCGAGCTTGGCGGCAAAGCTTTGGATGATGCGGGTTATGATTTGCTTGCGCTGATGCATGGTTCGGAAGGTTTGTTGGGGGTGATGGTTGAAGTCACCGTTAAACTCTTGCCCACGCCTGAAGTTGCTAAAGTCTGTATGGCAATTTTTGATGATATTGAAAAAGCTGGGCAAGCCGTGTGTGATGTGATTGCCGCTGGCATTGTGCCTGCGGGTTTGGAAATGATGGATGCGCTGGCGATTCAAGCGGCAGAAGCCTATGCCAAAGCGGGTTACCCGATTGATGCCCAAGCGATTGTGTTGTGTGAAGTTGATGGCACAGAAGATGGTGTGGCTGAATTTATTGAGAAAGTTGAAGTTGTGTTAATCAAGGGTGGCGCAGTGGAAACGCGGGTATCCCAAAGTGAGGCAGAGCGAATGCAATTCTGGGCAGGTCGAAAAGCTGCGTTTCCCGCTGTGGGTAGGCTTGCACCCGATTATTATTGTATGGATGGCACGATTCCTAAATCGCGTTTGGCAGAAGTTCTGGCACAAATATCCAAGTGGTCGGATGAGTATGGTTTGCCTGTGGCGAATGTGTTTCATGCTGGCGATGGTAATATGCATCCGCTTATTTTGTATGATGCAAATAAACCTGGTGAGCTGGAAGAAACGGAAGAATTTGGCAGAAAAATCCTTGAATTATGTGTACAAGTTGGCGGCACAATCACAGGCGAACATGGTGTGGGTGTGGAGAAGTTGGATTCCATGTGTGTTCAGTTTGGTAAGCTTGAACTGACGCAATTTTTAGCCATTAAAGATGTGTTTGATGATGAAGGTTTGCTCAATCCAGGTAAAGCTGTGCCAACATTGCACCGCTGCGCAGAGCTTGGGCGAATGCATGTGCATAATGGGGGATTACCACACCCTGAATTGGAGCGGTTTTGATGGGTAATTTAACGCAACAATTACAAGCCCAAGTTGAAGCGGCATATCAGGCTGAAACAGCCTTAAACATTATCGGTGGTGATAGTAAATCGTGGTATGGGCGTGAGCCTGTGGGCGAAGCGTTACATGTTGGCGAACATCAAGGTATTATCAATTATATGCCTACGGAATTGGTGGTGACGGTTCGCGCAGGCACGACATTATCGGAAATTGCAGATGCTTTGGATAAACACCAGCAGCGCTTACCTTTTGACCCACCTTATTTTGGTGAAAGCGCAACCATTGGTGGCACAGTGGCTTGCAACCTTTCAGGACCACGAAGACCTTATGCGGGCTCATGCCGTGATTTTGTCTTAGGTTGCACTATGCTCAATGGCAAGGGTGAAAATCTTAGATTTGGCGGCGAAGTGATGAAGAATGTAGCGGGATTTGATGTGTCGCGTTTGATGGCGGGAAGCCTTGGCACACTTGGGGTGTTGCTTGATATTTCATTTAAGATTTTACCGCACCGTTTGGCAGAGCAAACGGTGGTCATTGATGCAGGCTTCAAGCAAGCGATTAAGTTGATGAATCATTGGGCGGGCACACCCTTGCCCGTGACGGCAATGTGCGCAGATGGTCAATCGGTTTACTTTCGCATTTGCGGTGCACCAAGCGCAGTTGAGCGAAGCATGAAAGATATTGGCGGCAGCATTTATGATGATGGTAAGGAATTCTGGAAAGGTTTAAGAGAACATCATTTGCCCTTCTTTGATACGGACAAAACATTGTATCGTTTATCTGTGCCACCTGCGGCTGAATTTACACCGCTTGAGGGTACAAGTGAAAGTGATTGGTTTATCGGCTGGGGTGGTGCGCAGCGTTGGTTAAAATCAGACTTACCTTTTACGGTCATTCAATCTTATGCCAAAAAGCTTGGTGGTCATACCCGCATCATGCGTGGCGGCGATAGAAGCGAAGAAGTGTTTGCACCATTGTCACCAGCTTTGATGACATTGCACAAAAAGCTTAAACATAGCTTTGACCCCAAGGGCATTCTCAATCCTGGGCGCATGTACAAGGATTTATAGATATGCAAACCAATATCCCCCAGTCCATACTTGATACACCTGAAGGCAAAGAAGCCAACGATATTTTGCGCTCATGTGTGCATTGCGGCTTTTGCACGGCGACCTGCCCAACCTACCAAGAGCTTGGTGATGAGCTGGATGGTCCGCGTGGGCGGATTTATCTGATTAAAGATATGTTGGAAGGTGGTGAAGTGACCACAACTACCCAACAACATTTGGATAGGTGTTTAACTTGCCGTGCTTGCGAATCCACATGCCCATCGGGTGTGGAGTACGCGCATTTGGCTGAGATTGGTAAAGCTATGGTGGAAGAGAAAGTGGGCAGAC
>DQSL01000075.1 GCA_015663235.1 Mariprofundaceae bacterium | reverse complement strand
CCACGTGTGGCAAACAATGGGTGGATAGATGACGCAAGCTCTTTTCGTTTGTTTTGGTTAAGATATAAGTCATCCAATGAAAGGGTGACCACGTTATAAGTATCCGATAATAAACCCTGCAAAACCTTGGCTAGCGTGGATTTACCTGTGCCCTGCGCCCCACTGATGCCCACAACAAGTGTAGTCTCAGCCTGCTTTTGTTGGCTTATCCAAGCTGCTAAGCGTTTATGCATCACAAGTAAGTATCATGTTTTAATCTCAAAACAATGCACCCACACTTGCGCATCATCTTGCCATGCCATGCCTTTATGCATCTTCAAAATCAAACTTTTATACGCAGCAAACGATGGATAACCCTCAGCTTGTGCACTTTCATCATTCATATCACCCAAAGTTTCCCGTTTTAGGCCTGTCACGATAAATATCACACCATCAAGCTCAAATTCTTCACCAGGGTAGGCATACACCCCATCACGCCGCTGCTGCGTCTTTTTGCCTGCCAGTGCAGCTTGAACAAGCTTGGGATGACGCACCAAGCGGTCAATGCTGCATGTTTTCTCTGGATATGGGTTCATAAGCACCTCGCTTCTAAGCTGCTGTTATACATCATGAAAATATAATAATGATTGCAAATCATCGCTATTTATGGTATAAACTAAATCGCTCGTGGAGCATACTTTAAGACAAGGAGAACATTCATGCTAGGAAGACATCAACGTACAACAGCAAAAGAAAGAACCTTGGTTACAGCAGCATTCAAACAAACCCACAGTTTCCACACCCACGAAAAAAGAAGACTCAAAAGAGCAATGAACAAACGCATGAGACAAGCCCTCAAACAAGAAGTTGTTTCAGCATAAAATCACGATTTAGTCGTACAAAATCTTAAAATCACAGCCCTCCATCCGAGGGCTTCTTTCATATACAAACCTATTCAATTTTATCGACATCGTCCTACATGCTTCTCACATGCTTAGCCCTTAATCCAACTTGCCCAGCCAACGCATCTTGTAATTGCGCAAGGAGTTTATCTTTATCCCTTGGCAGGTTTCCAGCAAGTGCCAATGCATTGGATGCGTGGTTGGAACGGAAAATAACAGGTTTGACTGGGTTTAGGCCCGAAATCAATCGAACCTGCTCCTTCAGAATCGCCCTATCATCAGGGATTTCAAAAGGTTCTCCATATTTGGTTTGGAATTCTTCAATAATGTCAGGTTCTAAATGCAGTTGTAAGGTAGATAAATATGTGATGGGCGCACGATTTAATAGCGCTATAGTACCATCAATATGTTCTTGCCAATACTCTTGACCACCCAGCCCCAAAATCACTGTACCAGACACCTTTAAACCTGCTGCATCAGCCTTGATCATGGCTTTGGCAATGCTATTTTGACTGGCTCCCTTGGTAATCTTCTTCAATATAAGATTGGAACCCGATTCAATGCCAAGATAAAGCAAGTTTAGCCCTTTTTCTTTCAATAAAACCAATTCATCATCACTTTTATTCAAAATATTGCTCGGCGTAGCATAACACGATACCCGCGATACACGCGGCAGTGCTGCTTTTAAAGCATCGAGAATAGTAATCAAATCATCTGTAGGCAGACAAAATGCATCCCCATCCGCCAAAAATACTCGCCTTGTACCAGGACAAGCCTTCGCTGCCTGTGTAATACCTTCAACCACAGCTTCAAGTGGACGCTGGCTGTATACCTTACTTCGATACATCGAACAAAAACTGCACTGGTTAAAACTACACCCCAGCGTCACCTGAATAATCAGATTGTTTCCCTCACTCGGAGGGCGGTATAAAGGCATATGATAATTTAATGGCATATCAATCTCAGCATGGTTGAAACGCTATTATCTCAATGGTTTTAAAGGGAAATAAATATCCGTGATGCATTCACTGTCTAAAGCATCAGGCATAAAGTTTATATATTCAAAAAAGAGTGGTGTATCACGTTTCATTTCATCGCTATTGGGCAACCATGTGCGGTAAAGCGCATTCACCTTTTGCTCCAAGTTATCGTGTGAGCCCTTATGGCGTAACTTTGCGTAACGACCACCTTCAATTTTTTTATTCAACACACCATAACTATTTTCAGGCACATTCGCATCCACTTCACCACATATATCAAAGCGAAAGGGTTGAAGCGGCATAACCTCTGGACGACTATGCGCCACGCCAAACGTTCGCTTCTGTGAAATCGGTGAAAAACCACTTTCTTTGCGCCAATTTCTAAACATTTCAATGGATTGCTCCAATGTTTCGGGTTTATCCAAATGCTCTAATGCTGCAACCTTAATCGGCTTTATATTCACAATATCAATTCTCATATGTCATAATGCTATTTCATTTTTAAAGCAATGAACACCTGATGCGTATCGTTCTTCATTTTACAATAACATTCACGGCTCTAAAGTAGCGTGCCAGTTGTAATGATATAAAAAAATGGAGCGGTATTCGTCCTATGTTAAAGGCATTCCGAATTTTAAGTATGATTGAAGGGTTATCGCTGATTGCCCTATTGTTTATTGCTATGCCTGCCAAATACCAGTATGGCATTGACCTCGTCAAAATCGTTGGCCCTATCCACGGCTTCTTATGGCTTGCCTACTTGCCTATGCTTGATGCCACCAGCCGCCAACAAAAATGGCCGTCATCCATGTTAAGCATCGCTTTTATTACGTCTGTCATCCCATTCGGCTGCTTTTATCTTGAAAAGAAAATAAGAGACCATCATTTAGTCCGTGAAGAATCATCAAAAACATAATTATTTGAGGTATGCACATGAGAGAAGTTACAACTTCAAAAGAGCCCACTGAGCTTTATAAAATGGTGGATTCAAGTTCCAAGTAGGATTTTTGTTTTCGTTGATAGGGTGGAGAGTGATATGATGATAGACTTGACCCCGTTCGCT
>DQSL01000128.1 GCA_015663235.1 Mariprofundaceae bacterium | reverse complement strand
GATAACGGTTTGGAGTTCTGCGACCATGTTCGTGTTGCTCAAGCCCTCAAAGCAGACATCTTTTTTGCCAACCCTTATGCTTCATAGGACCGAGGGTTAAATGAAAACACCAACGGCTTAGTCAGGCAATACATTCCCAAGAAGCGGTTGTTCAATACGGCATATAGCCAAGAGATTGGCTTCATCACCGAGAGGCTCAACCATCGACCTCGAAAATAAGCTGGTACTCAAGTAAAACAACACAGAATTTTTAGGGCTAAAAACTTGGGCACGGTTTGGGCACAATCTGGGCACACCAATAAAAACAGCTCAAAAAGACCAAGCCTTGAACAAAGATAAAAACATAGGTAACTCACCTATTTATAAAAGATAATCTAAGATAAAAAATGGGGTGGACGACGGGGCTCGAACCCGCGACCACCGGCATCACAAGCCGGGGCTCTACCAACTGAGCTACATCCACCATAACTTTGAAACGATTGCCGAAATGGCGCGCCTGGCAGGATTCGAACCTGCGGCCTACGGATTAGAAGTCCGTTGCTCTATCCAGCTGAGCTACAGGCGCTTAATTCCAGCAGACCTTTTGTTTTAAATGGTCGGGGCGGGGTGATTCGAACACCCGACCCTCTGGTCCCAAACCAGATGCGCTACCAGGCTGCGCTACGCCCCGACATTTAAAAACATCTTCCAACTTTGGAAGGCGGCGAAACTTAAGGATATGGACTTCATTCGTCAACCGTAATCTTCTTTCTTGATTTATTATGTATTACAATCAATAGTCTCTCATACCAGCTGGGAGACAGGAGAGGTATATTGGATATGCAATTAATTCCTATGTTAATCGGTTTTGGAGGGCTCATCAGCGCCTATTTTCTCTACCGACTAATTCTGCGACATGATGCAGGTGAAGGCAAGGCTGTTGCTATCGCCGAGGCTATTCACCTTGGCGCAATGGTTTTTTTAAAGCGTGAATATTCTATTCTACTGGCTTTCGTTATCATTGTTGCAACCCTGCTTGCTGTCAGTTTAGGTCTACAAACAACCATTTCATTCTTATTGGGTGCTGGCTGCTCTGCTCTCGCAGGTTACTTTGGCATGTTTGCCGCAACCAAAGCAAATATCCGCACCACTGTTGCAGCCAATCAGAAAGGTGCTGCCGCAGCATTAAAAATTGCCTTCTATGGCGGCTCTGTGATGGGGTTAACCGTTGCCGCACTAGGGCTTATCGGGCTTGGTACACTTTATTTGTTCTTTGGTGGAGATCCTGCAACAGCACATGCCATTCATGGCTTTGGTATGGGCGCTTCATCTGTTGCCCTGTTCTCTCGTGTTGGTGGCGGTATTTTTACCAAAAGTGCTGATGTGGGCGCTGACTTGGTGGGCAAAATTGAAGCAGGCATCCCTGAAGATGACCCGCGTAACCCTGGCGTGATTGCGGACAATGTGGGTGACAACGTGGGTGATGTTGCAGGCATGGGCTCAGATATTTTTGAATCTTATTGCGGTGCAATTATTGCAACCATTGCTATGGCATCAACTATGGCAGCAGATATTCTTGATCCTTTGGGTCAACAACAAACATTAATGTTTTTACCACTTGCTTTAGCCTCACTGGGTTTACTTTGTTCGGTGGTTGGTATCTTCCTCGTGCGCATGTATGCCAGCAAAGCTCCCGATGTTGCCCTGCGCATAGGCACTATTGGTGCGTCTGTCGTTTTCATCGTGACTTCTTACTTCCTGATTCAATCTTTTGATGTGGCAACAGGTATATGGGGGGCTGTGCTTGCAGGCTCTGTAGGTGGTATCATTATCGGACTGATTACCGAATACTATACAGGTGGGCAGCCTGTACTTGATATTGCAAAAGCTGGCGAGACAGGCCCTGCAACAGTCATGATTTCAGGTTTAGCCATTGGTATGCAGTCGGTGGTCATCCCCATGTTAACCATCTGTGGCATTATCTTTGTCTCTACCATGTTATGTGGTTTATATGGTGTTGGTATTGCTGCAGTAGGCATGTTGGCAACTGTGGGCATCACCATGGCGATTGATGCTTATGGTCCTGTTGCAGACAATGCAGGTGGCATTGCTGAGATGGCAGGTTTGGGTGAAGGAACCCGTAAAATAACTGATTCTTTGGATGAGCTTGGTAATACAACGGCTGCAATCGGCAAAGGTTTTGCCATTGGTGCAGCAGCGCTTGCTGCCCTTGCCATTATCGCAGCTTTTGTGGAAACAGTGTCCTTACATATCCCTGATTTTTCACTCAGTTTGAGCGACCCCACTGTACTTATTGGATTATTTATTGGTGGCACAGTGCCCTTCCTTATTGCTTCACTAACCATGACAGCCGTGGGTGATGCTGCTTTTGAAATGATCAAAGAGATTCGCCGCCAATTCAAAGAGATTGAAGGGCTGATGGAAGGCAAAGCTGAACCTGACCATGAACGCTGCATAGAAATCGCCACCAATGCCGCCTTGAAAAAAATGGTGCTACCAGGTGTTTTAGCCGTATTGACACCTGTAGTGATTGGTTTTGGTCTTGGTGCCGAAGCTTTAGGCGGCATGTTAGCAGGTGCTTTAGTCTGCTGTGTCCTTATGGCATTGATGATGGCAAATGCAGGTGGTGCTTGGGACAACGCCAAGAAACATGTCGAGAAAGGCAACCTTGGCGGCAAAGGCTCCGCTGTACATGCCGCAGTTGTTGTTGGTGACACCGTTGGCGACCCATTCAAAGATACTTCAGGCCCTTCGATGAATATTCTTATCAACGTAATGGCGATTGTATCCCTAGTCATTGCTCCTCTTCTTAGCTGAAGCAGTTTGGAGCAACCATGAGTAATGTTTTAATCGCCTTGGGAGGCAATCTTGGCGATGTCAGGGCAAGCTTTGATACAGCTTGTCAGATGTTACAACACAACTGCCATATCATCACAAAGTCTAAGCTTTACCAAACACCCGCACTTCTTGCAAAAGGTGCAGCTAGCCAGTCCAATTACCTCAATGCTATTATCCATGTTGTAAGCACACTCCCCCCCGCTGATTTACTGACTGAGCTGCATCGCATTGAAGCAGCTCACGGCAGAGAGCGCAAAGAACGATGGGGCGCACGCACCCTTGATTTGGATTTGATTGATTATGAAGGCTTCACATCCAACGATTCTGCTTTAATGTTGCCACATCCAGCTATGGCGCAACGGCTATTTGTATTACAGCCACTACACGATGTAATACCCAACTGGATACACCCTGTCACAAACCTAAATGTGCAGGGTATGATTTGCTTGCTGCAGCAGAAGGGGGAAGTATTGGTCGAAGGAAAGCTTTGGTGAGTGCATGTTAAACTTAACCCATATAGCCATTGAAGGTGGCATTGGCGTGGGGAAAACCACCCTTGCCACACGGCTTGCGGAAAAATTAGGCGCAAATGTATTACTTGAGGATATCAATGAGAACCCGTTCCTTGAACTCTTCTACCAAGACCCTGAAAGACACGGCTTATCGGTACAGCTTTCTTTCTTATTTTCACGACTAAAACAGTGGCAATCCCTGATTCAACAGGACTTGTTTCAGTCGGTAATGGTCAGTGATTATTTATTTGCCAAAGACCGTTTGTTTGCCATGACCAACCTCTCCGATGAAGAGTTCGCCTTATATGACCAAGTCGCCCAGTTGGTCGCCGCCGATTTACCTAAACCTGACTTGGTGATTTACCTGCAATCCTCACCCGAAGTGGCATTGAAGCGTGTACAAAAGCGCAATCGCAGCATGGAACATGGCATCAACTTGGATTACCTCAAACAAGTCACCGAAACCTTCGATAACTTCTTCTTTCACTACCAAGAAACACCACTATTGGTGGTGCAAACAGACCGCATTAACTTCGCCGAACACCCCGAAGCACTTGATATGTTGATTAAACGCATCAGACAAATGGGTAAAGGCACAGAGTTTTGGGCTGATTACACAGAGTAACTAACACTTACTAGTGTCTTCTTTCGACCCAAAGCGGGCACTCAGAAGTATAATTTCACTACTGTCCGACGAAAAAAAGTGAGTCATTAAAAAATGCCTGAATTCCCAAAGATTATGTTAGGGCAACTCTGAACAAGCGCGTACTTTTCGCTGTAAGCATCAAGTTTTGTAATTTTAGGGAGAATCG
>DQSL01000153.1 GCA_015663235.1 Mariprofundaceae bacterium | reverse complement strand
CCGTGTATTCAAGGCATAAAAAAAGCTGCCCTACAAGAAGGCAGCTTTGGTGTATTTTGTGTGAATTATTTGATTTTAGATAACAAATCAGGGTTTTTTACAAGGTTGCGAACACCGTGTGCATGGTCTTCTTTAAAGTCGTTTCCTTTACACCACTCACCAACAGTTTCGATGTTTACTTTCATCACTTGTGGGCGAACACTCCAAGATACTTGGAAAGGTGAACCTTTTTCGTTGTAACCAGGACCAGTTGTAGAGCCTTCGTATGCGATAGGTGTACCTGTGTTGTTCGGGATATTGGTGGCTTGATAGTATTCACCAACTTTAGCGTACTTGGTTAAGTCCATGAAGTTTGCCGCGTGTTTGTCATTCACCACTGTATAAACTTGTGTTTCAACACGAAGTTGAGGGTTGCCGATCGCGTCATTTAAGCAAGCACCAAGTGTAGCACCTGGTTTAACTTGTGCAGTGGTGTGTACATAGTGCACTTCAATGGTATCACCAGGTACCAAGTGAGAGTGTGAACTTGGGCAAATATCATGTTTGGTCGCTTTTAACTCAGCATGGCTGTAGTGTGAAATGTCAGCACGGTAGCCACTTTGATAACCTTCACCATTACCGTTGCCTGCATAAATTGTGAACTCACCACCTTTATGTTCTGCATTTTTGTGGAAATGGATGTTGCAAAGGTTCATTTCTGTGTAAACAGGTGCAGTACCGAACATGCGTTTATTGTTGCCCGCTGCGTTATCAATATCACGTGGTGATTGCGGACCAAAGCCTTTGCCATCTGTATTTTTTGCTAGTGCTGAACGTTGTTCTGCAACAACACTATCAGCGACAGCTTGGTGACCATGTGCACCACTTTCATGGTGACTGTGGTCACTGGCAAATGCAGGTGTTACAAGCATTGCACTTAGTGCAAGTGCAGTTGAAATATATTTCATGAGAATACTTCCTCCAAGAAGTTTGAATCAGATTTATACAACCAAGTTGTAATTTTGAGGTGCAATTCTTAACAGGGTTTTGGTCATATACAAGGGTTAAGATTAAAGAAACTTAACGTTGTTCACATGCGACCTTTAAATGCTTTTATTTTGCGCCTATCACGTTTATCAGGGCGTTTATCAGGGGAGGGCGCAAAGTAGGTTTGAAACTTTTTCTGCTCACTGCATTCCGCGCGAAACTTTAAACTTTCAGGTGTTTCGCTATATAAGCCTTGCGCAATTTTTGCAGAGCCTCGTTTTCCTGCCAAACCTGTGATGATGACAGTAAATGATTCAGTTTCTTTTTGAAGCTGAATTTCATCATTGATGTGCACAAGCCTAGATGCCTTAGCGCGCATCCCATTGATAAGAACATGCCCACCTTTGCAGGCCTCAGTAGCAAGGCTGCGCATTTTATAAAAGCGGGCTGCCCATAACCATTTATCCACACGAACTTCAATACCTACACTCATGGCTGAAGTGTAGGGGGTATAAGGGTTAATGTCATGCCAACTGCAGTGGCGCTATCTCTATGAGCCAAAGCACCTTGAAGATTTCTCCGCGTGTTTGGCTTGGTCGAAATGTGGTGGTCAACAAAGCTATGCCTTTGTGGCAAAGGTTATTCAGATGTAAAAGAAATATCTCCGAAGTATGTGATAGCGGATAGCCCTGTATTGTCAGTGTCTGTCATAATCGCAATGGCATCAATATATTGTGTATCTTTGCCAACAATACTTGCCAAGTCATCTTTGATATTACGTTTATAATATTGCCACTTACCAAGGTTGGAGCGCCCTGATTCTACAGCATACATAGTGGCATTGGATGTGAAAGGGTTGTCCCATTTGTCGCCTTTTTGATGCGTAGATGACCACACATAATTGAGCGCAATGGTTTTCCAGAAAAAGAAACCACCATCCACCACCACATAAATACGGGCGACAAAATCATCGCCCGCTTTTTCATTTTCATTGATGCCATCAAAATAAGATGCTGTTTTCCACGACCAGTTCAAATAGGGTGTTTTGTTTAAATCAATACGATGCTCGCGAAATAAACCCGATGCACCTTTGCTGCTTTGGGCTTTCAACACTTTTTGTTGCGTAGTTTCATCCACCACAAGCTGGTATTCTGTTTTGCCATCAAACTCCTTTTCTTCCCAGCCATGTAATGTGCCAGCAGAAAACTGACCCACGCGAATGCTCTCGGCATGGGCAAAGATAGGCGCAGATAAAAGTGCTACCAGTAGCAACAGAGTGTTTAACATGATGTTCTCCAAAGTGAATGTTTGACTGTTAGTCGCTAGGTTAGCATAAACCTTTCACAGAATTATCACGTTTTTTTCAACACAAATACACCCGCCATCACCAAAGCAGCACCAACCATTTGCATCAAGGTCAAAGGTTCTGCTAAAAATATAGCCGCCAAACCAATGGTTACCACAGGGCCCAAACCACCAATGATGGATGTGCTGCTTGCACCAATGCGATGAATCGCAGCCGCCAACATGAATGCAGGAAGTACAGTGGAAAACACTGCCATCGCCATGCCATACCCGTATACTTCTATCGGTTGATTAAAGTCGTCAAAACCAAGGGTCACAGCAAAATGTATGAACACAGCAAAACATGACACAATCATGGCATAAGCTGCAAATCTGCGCGCACCAACTTTGGGTATGATTTCGCCGCTGCCCACCAAAAAGATGGAATAGGTGATGGTGGCGATGAATACCAATACTGAGCCAAGCACGACATGTTCACCTGATATTTGCACATCATTTACCATCGCGACCACAATACCCGCATAACTTAATGCCAAAGCAATATAAGCTTCTTTTTGGATATGTTTACCCAAGAATATAGCCGAAATAAACACCACCATAGTTGGGAATAAGAACAAGATTAACCGCTCCAAACCTGCGCTGATATACATCAAACCCATAAAGTCCAATAAGCTAGACACATAATAACCCACCAAACCCAATAGAGTGATGGATATAAAATCTTTACGGCTAATGCGAAGCTTGGTTTTGCGCTCCTCCATCCAAGCAATTACAACGAAGAAAGGCAGGGCAAACATCATGCGAAACATCAAAATGGTGATTGCATCTACATTGTATTCATAGGCAAGCTTGACGAAAATTGCCTTGACTGAAAAGGCAAGGGCTGCACCTGTGGCAAGTAATATACCGATGTGTAAGTTTCTTTTTTCATGTTGCTGATGAACGTGAGTGTTCATGATGTTGCTCCTTTAAAAATGAGAGCAAACGCAGGGGCACTGATAACGGGATGTTTTAAGTTAGAACAAGCAACGCACAGTAGTCTCTGCGGTTGCTTGTGAAGGTACTACGAAGTGTAACCTTTAGACAAAACAATCCACAGCCAATGGCAAGAGTAGCCATAGCTTGGAAATTTGTTTTATCGCAGTTGCCTTCATAAGGCGGCGAACTATGGAGGCTGATGTTGTAAAGTCTAGCGTGTAAGTTGTGTCCAGCGTTTTTCAAGGCGTTTGACGGATACAGGCACGGAAGTTTTTAAGCTTTGTGCAAACATAGAAACCCTTAACTCTTCAAGCAACCAACGGAACTCAACCAGCTCTGCTATATCTTCATTGTGCGTTTCACGCTGTTCTTTCTGTTGTTGATACTGCTGCCAAAACTGTTGCAGGATTGCGGTGTTGGTTTGGTCTTGGTTGAGATTTTGTCCTGCTTTGTCCAAGCGCAATAAAGCAGCTTGAATGAATCGCGGCAGGTGGGCTAGCCATTGGGCTGGGGTGTGTTGTACAAAATCAGGGTAAATCAGGTATTGCATATGTTGTTGAATATCTTGTACCACTGGGGTTAGGGCTGTGGCTTTGATGCTAGCTAACTTTTGTTGCAGTTCGGCATAACTTTGCAATGCTTCTAACACTTGCTCAGCAATATTTTGCCCTGCTTTAACTACCTTGGCTCTGCCTTTATCCAAAAGCATTTGAAAGTCTTTTTCATTGCGTGGAAAGCTTTCCAAACTTTGCAAAAATATCTGCTCAAATGTTTGGCTGATGATGGATTCACGCAAATCCTCAGCTTTGCCAAGGCTGACATAATACAAAGCCAGCTCTTTTTGTTTGGGCATATTTTTGCGCAATAAATCGGCTTGTTGATGCAAGCTAAGCATAAGCAAACGTTTGATACCTTGTCGCGTGCTTTGATAAGCTGCCGCTTCACTTTCCATCAGCGCGATGGATACACTATCCTGTTTATCTTCCAAGGCTGGGAACTGGGCAATGCTCATGCCATGTTTTTGCGTGGTCACGACTTCAGGTAGCTCACCAAAGTCCCAGCGGGTGATGTTTTGTTGTAATTTGATGGGGGTTTGCTTGTGCTCTGCCGTGTCCACGCGAGCGAGGTGGGCATATTGTTTTTGCAACAAACCCAATTGATGACTTGTGTCGATGACCTTATTGTTTTTATCTCGGATTTCAAACTTGATAAACAAATGTGCAGGAAGTTTATCTACATCCCAATCTTGGGTGGGGATATAGATGCCTGTCATGCGTTGCAATTCACGCGATAGGGCAAGCAATAACGAGCCTTCGCCAAATGGCATATTGCCTGCACATGCCTCAGCAAACTGTGGGGCTGGCACAAAGTTTTTGCGCAATGTTTTAGGTAATCCTTTAATCAAAGCCGTGATTTTTTCTTCAAGCAAACCCAACACAAGCCATTCAAAAGCCTCTGCTTTGAGTTGCCCCAATGCCATGATAGGTACCGTCACAGTGATACCATCGGCATGATGGGTGGGGTCAAAATGATAGTTCAGTTTGAGTTTTAAGCCGTTGGTTGCCAAGTGGGTGGGGAATTGTTTGCTATCAATGCCTGCATTTTCATCTTGCAGCAAAACTTCTTTGGATAAAAATAACAATTTAGGATTGTCGTGTTCAGACTTTTTGCGCCATTTTTCAAACAATTTACCACTGCACACATGCTCAGGAATAATGGCAGCAAAGAAATCAAAGCGGACTTGTTCATCATGCATCAAATCACGGCGGCGGCTGATGGCTTCCATATTTTCAATCTCAGCAAGCAGCTTTTGATTGTGCTTAAACCATTTGCCAAAGCTTTGAAATTCTTGATGCACCAAAGCATGACGAATAAATAGATCACGCGATACTTCAGGCTCAATCATACCGAAATGCACAACGCGGCGGCTGATGATGGGCAAGCCATACAAAGTCACGGTTTCATAAGCACAGACTTGCGCGCGTTTTTTTGACCAATGCGGTTCGCTGTATGTTCGTTTGAGCAGGTGAGCAGCTAAACCCTCCAGCCAAACAGGGTCAATCGGGGCAAGGTCACGCGCAAACAGGCGTGATGTTTCCATCAATGCTCCAGCCATCAGCCAACGCAGTGGTTTTTTGTTTAAGGGCGAGCCTGGAAAGAGGGTGACTTGCAAACCACGCGCACCGATAAATGGAGCTTCGCCCTTCTTGGTTTCCTCACGTTTTTTAATCACATGACTAAGCAGCCCAGCCAGCATGGCTTTGTGAATGGCATCGGGTTTGGCTTCTTCTTTGTTGGGGGTAAGCTTTAATTCGCGGGAAATACCCAGCAATTGTCCATGCAAATCAACCCACTCGCGCATTCTTAAATAGGATAAAAAATGCTGGGTGCAGGTTTTGCGTAGCTGAGATTTACTCAAATGTTTACGTTGTTCGTGATACCAGTTCCAGAGCTTGAGCCATGATAAAAAATCGGATGTTTTGTCGGTGAATACACTGTGTTTCTCATCGGCTTTTTGTTGTTTGTCGGATGGTCGAATTTTAGGGTCTTGCACTGACAGCGCTGCCACGATAATCAACACCTCATGCAGGCTGCGCTCTTGGTTTGCTTGTAACACCATGCGCCCCAATCGCGGGTCTATGGGCAGGCGGGTGAGTTGTTTGCCTTGTTGGGTAATCATTTGTTGGTCATCAATGGCTTGCAGCTCTTCAAGCAACTTATAACCATCTTGAATGCTTCGTTTTTCAGGCGGCTGCATAAAATCAAACTTGTGAATATCCCCCAAACCAAGGCTAATCATTTGCAAAATCACATTGGCAAGGTTGGTGCGGCGAATTTCTGGGTCGGTATGTTCAGGGCGGTTGTTAAAGTTTTCTTCGCTGTAAAGCCTAAAACAAATACCAGCCGCCACGCGCCCACAGCGACCTGCCCGCTGATTGGCAGATG
>DQSL01000073.1 GCA_015663235.1 Mariprofundaceae bacterium | reverse complement strand
GCAACACCCAATTTAACGACAGTACCCAGTTGGTGGCCTGCATCCATGAGTCAGCCTCTAAATCTTGGGCTTGACCTTAAAGGTGGCATTCATCTTGTTATTGATGTTGATATTGAGAAGGTCATTTCTCAACAGGTCTCTGATAATATCAATATGATTCGGCGCACGCTGCGTGAAGAGAAAATTCGTTATAGAAAACTCGATAGCAATGCAACACAAGTCATCGTTACACTTAAAAAAGCGGATGATGTCAACCAAGCCGAACGTTTGCTAACTGAAGCTATGGTGGGTTATGATGTTGAACAACTCGATGACAACACACTGGTATTCACCATTTCTGAAAGTGAGTCCAAAGAAATAAAATCGTATGCCATTGAGCAAACAATTGAAGTGATTCGCCGCCGTGTGGATGCTTTGGGAACAACAGAACCTGTGATTATGCGCCAAGGTGATAGGCGTGTGTTGGTGCAAATTCCTGGTTATGAAGATTCGGCACGAGCGAAGTCCATCATTGGTCAAACAGCGCAGTTGGATTTTAAACTTGTAGATGAAAAAGGTGATTTGGATGCCGCTGTTGCAGGTCGTATTCCCCCAGGAAGCATGATTGCATACTTTGCGGATGGTCGCCCAATTCTGCTGAAAAAACGCACAGAGTTATCAGGTAAAGATGTGACAATGGCGCGTATTACCTTTGATTCCCAAAGCAATCAGCCTGCGGTGTCGCTTAAATTTAACAACCAAGGTGGCCGCAAGTTTGACCGTTTAACCAAAGAAAACGTGAAGAAACGTTTTGCCATTTTGCTCGAAGGCGTGGTGCAATCAGCCCCAGTCATTCAAGAACGTATTTCAGGCGGCACTGCGCAAATCACGGGGTCTTTTACAACCGAAGACGCGCATAATCTTGCTATTGTTCTTCGCGCAGGCGCATTGCCAGCCCCCATCAAGGTTGTGGAAGAGCGTTCGATTGGTCCAAGTTTAGGTGCAGACTCCATTGAACAAGGATTGAACTCCATTATTTATGGTTTTATTGCGGTATTGATTTTCATGGTTGTGTATTATCGTTTGTTTGGTTTGTTTGCCAACATTGCCTTGGCATTCAATATCGTATTGATTGCAGCAGCCATGAGTATGATTGGCGCAACACTAACGCTTCCAGGTATTGCAGGCATTGTGTTGACCATTGGTATGGCGGTGGATGCAAACGTACTTATTTTTGAGCGAATACGCGAAGAAACGCATAATGGGAAAACACCTTTCGCCGCCATTGACGGTGGTTACAATAAAGCATTTTCAACCATTATGGATGCCAATATCACCACGCTAATCGCTGCGATTGTGTTGTTTCAGTTTGGTACAGGGCCTATCAAAGGTTTTGCGGTCACATTGAGTGTTGGCATTTTGGCTTCGATGTTTACAGCGATTGTGGTGACACGCGCTATGACTTACTTAACGCACAAAAATAGAAAAAACCTGAAAGCATTGAGTATTTAGGAGATTATTATGCAACTTATACGTCCTGATATTAACATTAACTTTCTTGCTAACCGTAAAAAAGCACTCACTTTTTCTGCCATTATGCTGATTGTTTCATTGGCATTGATTATGTTCAAAGGGCTGAACTTGGGCATTGATTTTACGGGTGGAACATTGGTTGAGGTGCGCTTTCATCAACAAGTTCAAATTGCTGATATTCGCGCATCATTAGAGCCTGAAGGTTATGGCAAAGCGGTGATTCAAGAGTTTGGTTCGCCTGAAGAAATTTTAATTCGGGTGCAAAATCGTGAAGATGTTGAGTCTTCAGTGATTAGTACAACGATTTTGGATGCATTGACCAATACCTTTGGTGCAGACCAAGTGGAAATGCGCCGCGTTGAATTTGTAGGGCCTCAGGTGGGTGAAGAGCTTAAAGCAGCGGGTATGTGGGCTGTGATATACACCTTGGGCGGCATTTTGTTATATGTTATGTTCCGCTTTAAATTGCGCTTTGCTTTGGGCGCTGATGCGGCTATTTTACATGATATTATTATCGTGGTCGGCGTATTTTCATTGCTTGGTTTAGAGTTCTCACTTTCTGTCGTGGCTGCACTGCTCACTGTCTTGGGTTATTCCCTCAATGATACGATAGTGGTATTTGACCGTATCCGTGAAAACTTCGCATCAAACAAAAAACAAAAACACCCTGAAGACGAAGTTCTTGTGTGTAATCGCTCTATCAATCAAACCTTAGCCCGCACCTTGATGACATCAGTCACCACCTTATTGGTCGTATTCTCCTTGTATTTCTTGGGTGGTGAAGTGATTCATAACTTTGCCTTTGCCTTGCTTGTAGGTATCGCAGTGGGAACATATTCATCCATTTTTATCGCCTCACCCATCATGCTTTCTTTAGAAGGTAAGTTTGAAATGAGCGATGAAGAGCTTAAAGAAATGGAAGCGAAGCCTTAACTATGCTTGGCACAGCTATGCAAGGCGACATCACGCCACCATTGGAAAGCGGGCAACGCTTGTTTCATACTTATGGCGATGATTTTTTTCAATTGGGTAAGGATAGGGTTGAGTCCAGCCTACATTTCTTTGCCGGTAAGCTTGTTTCACCTTGGTTTGATGGTGATATAACACAATTACAAGTTTCCGACTTAAAGTGGCTTGAAGATAACACGCCTGAAGTGCTGGTGATTGGCACGGGTAGACGCACCGCATTCCCTTCCATTGAAGTGATGGATTATTTGGCATCTTTGCATGTGGGTTATGAATGCATGGATTCATTGTCAGCCGCACGCACATTTAATATTTTGGTGGGTGAGGCGCGCAGTGTTGCTGCAGCTATGCTTTTACCCAACGTGAAAAGTTGAATCTTATAATGCCACGGTATGAATTGATGATTGAAACCCATTTTTCGGCAGCGCATCAGCTTAGGGATTACGCGGGTGATTGCGCACGTTTGCATGGGCACAATTGGCATGTTCGCCTGTATGTGGGATGTAGCGAACTTGATGAGCTTGGCATGGGCATAGATTATAAAATTATGAAAACAGAGCTTAAAGCAGCATTAGAGCCTTGGGATCACTATAATTTAAACGATGTTCCGCCATTTGATGTTATTAATCCAACTAGCGAGAATGTTGCCTCCGAGTTATACAAAGAAATGGTCAAACGTTTGGAAAATGAACGCCTTAAAATATCACGCGTTGAAATTTCTGAAACGTGTACTGCCAAAGTGACCTACTGGCCATGATAAAGTTATTACTTATACCTGCATTATTCACACTGCTTTCGGCTTGTAGTGATAGCATTGAACCAACCAAACTTGAAAAAAGCCAGCATAGCAAAAAACCTTATGAGCAAAATGCTATTGATGCGGCAGGTGTGGCTGAAGGTGATGAGCAGGTTTCCCCTAATGGGAGACCAGCTTATTAGGGCAACTCTGAACAAGCGCGTACTTTTCGCTGTAAGCATCAAGTTTTGTAATTTTAGGGAGAATCGACCAACATTCTCTGAGTTTTTCTCTAAAATATGGGCGTTTACCCATATTTTAG
>DQSL01000053.1 GCA_015663235.1 Mariprofundaceae bacterium | reverse complement strand
TATAATGATAGACTTGACCCCCTTTCTTTTTGGGTGTTGGTATTGGCTACAATTGGGATAGTGTGAATTTGGATTGGAATATATTAAATATTCGTTCGAAATCAGACTACCCAGCAACGACAGACTTGGTCGGTTCTGGTGCGCTGAGCCTATCTTATCGTTTTTAAGTTGATTTAAATGTTTAGCTTTTAAAAGGCAACCTACTTTGCGTAGGTTGTCTTTTTTTATTGGGTTACCTGCGCATTTGCCATTCGATGCACTTTATACTATATTGCTTTTACGTGTTATAATCAACACCTTTGCGGAGGCTGTGTGATGATGAGTTGGGTTCAATATAGGGATAGGGATAGGGATAAGGATTAGTATTCGTTTATGCTTAGTGATTCGAGCGTACCCGTTCATGTATTGTTGGTTGAAGACAATCAGCATACGCGAACACACCTTGGTAAGGTGATTGTCAAAAATAATCGTTTTGAAGTTTCTGCTGTTGCCTCGTGCCATGAGGCAAAAAAAGCATTGTTAACAACAGGATTTGATTTTTTGGTGTTGGATTTAGGGCTTCCTGATGGTGATGGTATGGACTTGATTGAGCCTGCACTCCAAACCAACCCTAACATGTTAATTTTGGTGCTTACAGTATTTGGTGAAGATGAATCGGTGGTTCGGGCAATTCAGGCTGGTGCTAAAGGCTATTTATTGAAAGACCAAGCCTTGGATAATATACAGGATACATTGGTGTCGATGCAAGAAGGTGGCTCACCGATTGATCATCGGGTTGCACGAGCATTGCTAAAGCTGGTGGCGGAACAACCACATGAAAAGCCTGATGATTTTCAACTATCGGATAGTGAAAAAACTGTTTTGTCATATATTTCACAAGGAAGAATGTATAAAGAAATTGCCCATGAAATGGATATTTCTATCAACACGGTACGTGAGTTTGTACGCCGTATTTATAAAAAATTACAGGTTAATTCACGTTCTCAAGCCATGCACCTCATGAATAAACATAATATAAACCTTGATTAAATCCAAAATTTTTCTTTTTAGCTTCCTTGGTTTTGCCTTGCTGATTTTGGCTGTGCCAAGTCCTGCTTTATGTGAACAAATAAAAGAAAATGTATGGTTTATTTTTTCGGATAGTCAAACACCACCTGATGCGACTGCAAACTGGAAACAGGTGACATTACCTCATATTTGGACCGTTTCAGAAACAAAGATTAGTGATAATGGTTGGTATCGTTTTCAAGTGAATATTCCCCCTAATACTGATGAACATTGGGTGGTGTTCATTGAACGGATAAGCATGAATGCAGCGGTGTTTATCGGGCAACACTATTTGGGTGATGGTGGCTCGTTTGAGGCTCCCGTAAGTCGAAATTGGGTGCGCCCTCTACTCTTTAAAATTCCTAAAACATTTATTCATGCTCATGGCGATGTGATATATATCAGGGCGTTTTCATCCGCGATAGATTTGGGTGGTTTAGAGCATGTTTATGTAGGCAAACATAGCGAACTTCAACCCAAATATGACGCGCTTTTTTCGTATTATATTCTTTCCAGTCAAGCTATCTTTTATATGCAGTTGGCGCTGTGTTTGTTGCTATTTGGTTTTTGGCTTATTCGGAAGAAAGAAAGCGTTTTTTTGTGGTTGTCGGCGGCGAGTTTAATGGGAGCAATATTCCCACTTAATATGTTTGTCCGCGACATTATCATTTCACATCATATGTGGGAATGGATAGTTCAAACGTCTATCGGCTGGCTCAATTGGTTTATATTTATGTTTGCCCACCGTTACCTCAACATTAAACGCACAGGGTTAGAGCGTATCATCATTGTTTATGCGTTAGCTGGTGCTTTGGTGCTGATACTTTTACCAACAAATCAACTGATGTTTGCGGGAACAATGTGGCAAGGAGGATTTGCAATTCTGGCTTTTTACGTGCTTTTTGTGTCTGCACATTGCTGGTGGAAATCTCGGCGTTGGGGGCATCTTGCATGGTTGATTGCTATTTTCTCTTTGTTGATGACTGGTTTGATAGATTGGGTGAGTATTTTATTGTGGCAATTACATGGCATTAACAACTTTTTTGTATTTCATTTGGGCACATCAATCCTTATTTTGATTGCATCGGCATTACTTTTAGAGCGTTTTTTGCAAAGCTTGAAGAGCTTAGAGACGGTCAATCAACAACTTGTTGGCAAAATTGATGCTTTAGAAGCCGAAGATAAAAGAAGGCAAGCTGTGTTAGATGAGCGCCAACGTATTATGCGCGATTTGCATGATGGGCTTGGCAATTCACTGGTTTCAGCGATGGCATTGTCTAGGAATGAAGACAATGCCAAGTCAGAGTTACAAGAAGTTCTTCAAGAAGCCATGTCAGAAATGCATTTAATTTTGGGTTCGGCAAACAGCTTGGTATTTAATTTTGAAAAAGCTTTGGTGTTCATTAAAGAGCGAACTAAACTTACACTGCTTGCATCAAATATCGCATTGGATTGGCAAGTTGAAGCTATGCTGGCTGTATCACGTCTTCATGATTCGGAAGCTGGTATGCAGCTTATTCGTATACTGCAAGAAGCGCTGACCAACATTATGAAACATGCAAATGCATCTAAGGTTTGCGTTGTAGCGACTGTGGATGGTGGCATGTTGACGCTGTGTATTTCAGATAATGGGCAGGGTATGCTAGCTGCTAAACAAGGGCATGGTTTAAATAATATGAAGTTACGGGCTAAAGCTATCCATGCTTCGCTACGAATACAATCAGACACATCAGGAACATCCATTACTTTTTTACTGCCAATAGACTAACTTTTTAGAAAACGCAAACAAACCACTGTCGCATGTACATGCGACATGACGCGTATGCCCAGACACCTATACTCTGCCTCTATACATCAACCAATTGCGAGAGGAGTATGATATGTTTTTTAAAAAGAGAATCGGTAATGTGATTACCATGGTGTTTATGCTAGCGGTGCTAGGTATAAGCACGGCAGAGGCCGCTATTGAATGGCAATGGGTGAACCCAACACCACAAGGCAATGACCTTAATGGTGTTGTTTATAACGGTAGCAATCAATATGTAGCCGTGGGTGATTTTGGCACGGTTTTAACCAGTGTTGATAGTTATACTTGGATTAATGGTTCAGCAGGTACAACAAAAGCGCTGAATGATATCATTTGGAATGGTACACAATATTTGGCAGTGGGTGATGCAGGTGTAGTTGTAACAAGTATGGATGGGGTAACGTGGGTGGCAAGTAGTGCGAACACTACGCTTAACATCAATGCAGTGATTTGGGATGGGGTACAATATGTGGCGGTTGGGCAGTCGGGCAGGGTTTGGACGAGCGTTGATGGTGTCACATGGGCTGAACTAAACTTAGCTACTACTAGTTGGTTGAAAGATATTGTATGGACGGGAACCCAATATGTTGCCATCGGTCAACTGGGTGTGATTCTAACCAGTGCTGATGCGATAACATGGGTACAGCAAACTTCGCCACTTACAGGCGGGCTGAATGGTATAGCTTGGAATGGTAGCCTTTTTGTCATCGTTGGTGACTCGGCGGCAACCATGAGTAGCCCTGATGGCATCACATGGACAAGTATCGTATGGACAGTGTTTGCTTACTCCTTGCAGGATATTGCGTGGGATGGGACACAGTTTGTAGCGATCGTTGGCAGTGCCGCATATGTCAGTGTGGATGGTAACTGGGGCACTGCCACCTATACAGGTAATAACCGTATCGCAATGTCATCTATTTACCCCGCAGCAGGCGCTTGGATTGCAGTTGGCACTGGCGGCAGTGTTTTTACCAATTTAAATGCAACCACTTGGGTATCGCGAATTGGAGGAATGCAGGAGTCTATTGAGGCTCTTGTTAACAATGGTAGTTTGGTTTTAGCGCTGGGGGAACAATGTGGTTTTATGACCAGTACAAATGGTATAAATTGGAATATTTATGCTTCAGCTATGCCAGCATCAAATGCTTGCGGAGGTGCTGTTTGGGATTCTGTAAACAGTCGGTTTGTGGCGATTACATCGTTTGCAGGTGCAGTGGGGAATGTATATGTTAGTCCTGATGGTGTGAATTGGACGCTGGTGTCCACAGCAGGCCCCTTTCGTAGTCGAGCTGTTGCTTACTCACCAACGGCAGGTTTTGTAGCTGTGGGCAGCCCTGATTTTGTAACAGGCGAAATTTGGAGTAGTCCAGATGCTATCACTTGGACCAAGCAAGCTGTTGCCAATGCACTCAATGATGTGGTTTGGGCGAATAATCAATTTGTTACCGTGGGTAATAATGGTGCAATACATACCAGCCCTGATGGTATCACATGGACAACTCAGGTATCAGGAACGGCAGCAAGCCTTTATGACGTGAATGCGAACGCCACTACCTATTTGGCAGCAGGTTCGTCCTCAACCACGGTGTTTACCAGCATAGACGGCATATCGTGGTTGCCACAAACGACAGGGCTTGCGGCAGCAGCATGGTCGGGTGATATTGTTTGGACAGGAGATCAGTTTTTAGTGAGCGGGACGGCGAATTTAAAAGCCCGAATGATGAGCAGTGCAGATGGCATCAACTGGACGGAAAATAATCTGATTACAAGTGCTTACTTAGGTCATTTGGATATTTTTGCTGGCAAGGTTTTGGCTGGGGGTAGCGCAGGTGTCATCATTTCGGGTACAAACATTGATGTGGTGACCACCATCAGTGCAGGTGCAACAGAGGTAACCGAAGGTGGTGCAACCGATAGCTTTGATATGGTGCTTACATCTGCACCATCTGCAGATGTGACCATTGTGCCATCAGCCGACCCAGAGGTGTCATTTGTACCTGCGCAAATGGTATTTACGACACTTAATTGGAATACGCCGCAGACCATGACCATCACAGCTGTGGATGATGCTATTCAAGAGCCAACCAAAAATATTTTAATCACACCAAGTGTTGCTTCACTTGATGCACGTTATAACGCATTGGTAGTGCCTGACATTGCAGTGACGGTATTTGATAATGATACACCCGCAGTGAATATTACACAGTCAGGTGGATCTACAACGGTTATTGAGGGTGGTGCTACGGATACTTATGATATCGTGTTAGCAACGCTTCCAACAGCCAATGTAAGTGTTGGTCTCGCTATCGGACAGGCTCAGGTAACCACCAATGTGAATACACTTACATTTACCCCTATCAATTGGAACACACCGCAAACGGTAACCATTACAGCCGTTGATGATATAATTGTCGAAGGCACGCACAGTGATAATATTTCGCATACTGTGACTTCCGCTGATGTGAATTATAATGCCATTGCGGCACCATCATTAAGCACGATAACGATTACAGATAATGATGTGGGAAGTGTGTTGATTACGGAGTCTGGTGGTTCTACGGATATCGCAGAAGGTGGCGCAACGGATAGCTTTGATGTTGTACTTGGTTTACAACCCAGTGTTGATGTATCGGTTACATTAGCGCCTGACTTTACCAATCAGTGCACGTTAAACCTCAGTCCTATTGTATTTACACCCTTGAGTTGGAATATCCCTCAAACGATAGCCGTAACCGCAGTTGATGATGGTGTAGTTGAGGGGATGCATAGCTGCTCGATTACGATTACACCGCGTTCGTCCTCTTTAGGCTACCACTTGATTGCAGTGCCTAATGTGAATGCCAACGTGACAGACAATGATTCGATTGATGTCATCTTGACAGCAAGTGCGGGTTCTACCGATGTAACTGAAGGCGGCATTACAGATGCTTATGACGTAGTGCTTAATTCACAGCCGCAATTAAATGTGACCGTGAATGTAGTGCCTAATGCTCAAGTGAGCACGAATCAGGCAGCTTTAGCCTTTACTCCAGCTAATTGGAATATAGCACAAACTGTAACCGTCACGGCTATTGATGATGGCATTGTTGAGGGGGCACACACGGGCGTTGTCGCGCATAACATCACAAGCTCCGACCCTGGTTATGCTGGTTTTGTTGTGGCTGATATGACGGTGAATATCACGGACAACCAAGCACCTGTGATTACTTTACTCGGAAATAATCCATTAACTGTTGCATTAGGAGACTCTTTCACTGATCCTGGTTATACGATTGCAGATGATACCGATACGGGGCTGATTGCAATCGTTACAGGTGCTGTGGATACCAGTGTCATAAACAGTTATACATTAAGTTATAATGTTTCAGATGCTGCGGGTAATGCTGCGGCTCAACAAACAAGAACAGTAAATGTCGTTGATGCGAGTGTCGTTACACCACCAGCATCAGCATCAGGAAGTGGTGGTGGTGGTTGTATTGCGCCAACATCATCTTCAATGCAGCAAACAGCATTGTTGTTTGGTATGCTTGTGTCAGGTTGTTTGTTGATGCGTAGACGCAAAGTGATGTGATGCTAAGCACAAGCAAAACGGGTTGTATAGCATCAGGTGCTAAACTTAATATGCAATTGTTGCCCATGCTTTTATTGTTGTTGGGTGTTGTTGGGGTGCGTAGGAAGGAGAGCTTTTAAACCTTACTCTAAGGTTGATAAGCAGCTAACGGTATTGGGTAAAAGGGGCTGCTGTTTACGGTGTTGAACAGCAGCTCCTACCGATTTTATTCGCTTTTGTTGGTATTCATAATTTGCTCGCGTTAAACTAGGGCATGGTTGAAAATGTAAAAGATATATTGTTTACCCAAAAAGACGCTGCGCCATTTGCTTTTGATGCGGATGTGTCGCGCGTATTTGAGGATATGATTCAACGCTCGGTGCCAGGTTATGGTTTGACGTTGCAGATGATTAGCGTGATTGCAGGTTTGTATGCCCAAGAGAATAGTAAACTGTATGATCTTGGTTGCTCTTTGGGCGCATCATCATTGGCTTTGGCGCATGGTATCAAGGTTGATGATTGCGAAATCATTGGCGTGGATAATTCGGCAGCGATGCTGGAGAAATGCCGCAGTAATACCCAACAAAGTCCTGTGACCATTGTATTACAGCAAGATGACATTCAAAACACTGTGATTGAAGATGCTTCAGTGGTGGTGTTGAACTTTACCTTACAATTTATTGCCAAAGAAGCGCGCTTATTGCTGCTAAAGCGCATTTATAAGGGTATGCGAAAGGGCGGGGTGCTGGTGCTTTCGGAGAAAGTATGTTTTGTGGGTGCATTTGAGCAACAGCAACACATTGCTTTGCACGAGTCTTTCAAAAAGGCACAAGGTTATTCGGAGCTTGAAGTGAGCCGAAAGCGACAGTCTTTAGAAAATGTGTTGATACCTGAGCCTATTTCAGCGCATCATGCGCGTCTTAAAACAGCAGGGTTTGATGAGGTGCAAACATGGTTTCAATGTTTTAACTTCACATCTATGCTGGCGTACAAACGATAAAACATCACGGTGAGGACATGATCAAAGGAATCAGAGAAGACATTCAAACAGCATTTGAGCGTGACCCTGCGGCATGTTCGACTTGGACTGTGCTGACCTGCTATCCTGGTCTTCATGCGATTTGGTTTTATCGTATAGCCAACGCCTTTTGGCGTTTTGGTTTGCACTGGCTGGCGCGGTTTATCATGCATTTGGCGCGTTGGCTTACAGGTATTGAAATTCATCCGGGTGCAAGCATTGGTCGCCGCTTCTTTATTGACCACGGCATGGGCATTGTGATTGGTGAAACCACTGAAATTGAAGAAGATGTAACCCTTTATCATGGTGTAACCCTTGGGGGTACAACGTGGGTGGCTGAAAAACGACATCCAACATTGGAAAAAGGCGTGGTTGTGGGTGCGGGTGCGAAGATTTTAGGGCCCATCACCATCGGTGAGCAGTCGCGCATTGGTTCAAATTCGGTGGTGCTTAAAGAAGTGCCGCCGCATAGCACTGTTGTGGGTATTCCAGGTACTGTTGTGGGTAAAACCGACACCATGCTTGAAGATGGAAAAATAAATCTTGACCATCATTTGATGCCCAACCCTGTGGCTGAAGCGATTAAACATGTGTTGCAGATGGTAGATGATGTGAATGCGCGTGTGGATAATTTGCATAGCGATGCAGGTAAACCCACTGAAAAACAGACCGAACAAGAGCAAGAAATTGCCAAAGACATGAAAAAAGAACATGATAAATTAACGCGTTTTTTGGATGGGGAAGGTATTTGATTCAGTCGTATTTAGGTAATTCTAAATTGAGTGATGACATTATAAATCTTGCCGTTAAAGTGCGCCATCCTTATCGGAGGTATTAGTTACATGGCAACAGTTATTCGCTTACAACGTGGTGGACGCAAGAAACGTCCTTTTTATGCAGTAGTCGTAATGGACTCTCGCAACCGTCGCGATGGTGCATTCATTGAGAAAGTAGGGTATTTTGACCCTTGTACAGATCCAGAAGTGATTGAATTGGATATGGAAGCAATTGATAAATGGACAGGCACAGGTGCGCAAGTGTCTGACCGCGTCGCATATCTAATCAAACAATCTTCTAAAGCTTAATTTGTTATACATCGGCGACATTCTTAATCCGCACGGGTTAAAGGGTTCGCTTATTGTGTTTTCACATACCCGGCCTGTTCACGCAGTTGCCGGGTATTTGCGTTGGTATGTGGGCAAAGATGAGCAAAATGTTCAAGAATTTACTGTGGTGGACTGTCATCAGCATAAAAAACGTATTTTAGCCAAGCTTGAAGGCATTGAAACCATTGAACAGGTGGAAGCATTGAAGGGTATGAGAATATTTGTGCCTGAAGATGAAGTTGAAGTCGATGAAGATGAGTTTCTTTGGCAAGATTTGATTGGTTGCACTGTGGTTGACCAAGATGGCAACAGATTAGGCGAAGTGAGTGCACTGCACGAGTTTGGTGCACAAGATAATTTGGAAATCAAAACCACTGCTGATATGGAAGTATCGGGTGAGTGGTTATTACCTTTTATCGAAGATGTGATTGTGGATGTGGATTTGGATAAATCTATCATTCAAGTTAACCTATTGGACGGAATGGACGCATGTTTCACGCCCAAGTCTTAACCTTATTTCCTGAGTTTTTTGATTCACCGCTCAACTGTTCTATTCCCAAGCGGGCGATTGCTGATGGTGCTGTGGCTGTGGATTGCATCCAAATTCGAGATTTTGCGACAGGTAAACACAAAAATGTAGATGACTCGCCGTATGGTGGTGGTCCTGGTATGCTAATGAAAGCAGAACCAGTGGTGGCTGCGATTCGTGAAGCAAGGAAGCGTCAACCCAATACCCATGTGGTGATGCTAACACCGACTGGTAATAAGTTTACCCAAGCCAAAGCCTTGAAATACATTGAAAAAGATAGCATCACTCTTTTGTGTGGTCGCTATGAAGGTTTTGATGAGCGTATTGTTGATTATGTGGATGAAGAGTTGTCTTTGGGTGATTATGTGTTGTCGGGTGGTGAGCCAGCGGCGATGTGTGTACTTGATGCCATGATTCGCTTGTTGCCTGATGTATTGGGCAGCCCTGAATCGGCAGTGTTGGACTCGTTCACTGAAGACGGCATGTTGGATTGGCCACATTACACACGCCCTGAAGTGTTTGAAGGCAAAGTTGTGCCACCTGTGCTGTTGAGCGGCAACCATGCCAAGATTGAAGCGTGGCGCAAAGAACAAGCCAAACTTAGAATCAAGAAACATAAGGTTAACAAATAAGTAAGGGGATTGATATGCATTTGGGTGTAAACATCGACCATATCGCCACATTAAGGCAAGCAAGGCTTACAGCTTACCCATGCCCCATTCAAGCAGCTAAAGATTGCTTAGAAGCGGGGGCAGATGGCATCACAGCGCATTTAAGAGAAGACCGCCGCCATATCCAAGATAAAGACATGGAAACCCTTGCCGCCATGGCAAAAGCGGGTGAATTGCACTTAAACATGGAAATGGCTGCCACCGATGAAATGGTGGCTATTGCTTGCAAGCTTAAACCGCAAGCGGTGTGTTTGGTGCCTGAAAGCCGCGAAGAGTTAACCACGGAAGGTGGCTTGGATGTTGCTGGTCATTTAAAGCGTATGACAGATGTTGTAGCGCGCTTAAATGATGCAGGGTGTGCGGTATCGATGTTTATTGACCCTGATCGCAAACAAATTGAAGCAAGTAAAACGATTGAAGCGGCTGTGATTGAGTTACATACAGGGCATTATGCCAATTATGTGGGGGATAAGCTGCAAGCAGAGCTTACGAATATTCAAAATGGCGCGAGATATGCCGCAGAATTGGGTTTGGTTGTACATGCAGGGCATGGTTTAACCTTGGACAATACCAAACCTATGGTCGCAATATCAGAAATCGAAGGCTTGAACATTGGACACGCTATTGTTGCTGATGCACTTTTTGTTGGTATTAAACAGGCAACGGCTGATTTTAAGGTTTTGATGCAGCGCTGAAAATAAGCATACTTTCAACATAAGAATTGCTTGTTGACAGTATGCGCCTTGGCGATAAAGTTCGCCGCGTCTGAAACGACTATGTCCCCATCGTCTAGTGGCCTAGGACACTGCCCTTTCACGGCGGCAACAGGGGTTCGACTCCCCTTGGGGATGCCATATTGGTATATCATTAAGGAGCTACGGTAACGTAGCTCCTTTTTTTATGTTTTTTCAGAGTGTGGTTATCGGTTGGTTATTAAAAAGGTGGTGGCATGGTAGATTATTGGCAAGTGCTAGGCTCAATCGCGGCACTGATTTTTTCAGTGGGTTTTGTTGATCAACTTCGCGTCACATGGGTGACAAAAAATGTGGATGGTATTTCACTGTTTCAATGGTGTGTATTTACGATTGCATCAGGCATATTCACAGCTTTTTATATACATTTATCTCAATGGCTTATGGCTGGGGTATCTTTTTTGAGTACAATTTGCTGCTTGCTTATCGTGGTCATGATTTTGAAATACCGAAATACCGACTGATTTTCTTTCAAAGATATTTTTGGGCTTTGAGTTGCTGCTTCAAACCCACCGCTGCCATGGCATAACCACCATCGGCTGCATCCACGAAGTGTACTTGGCTTCCCATGCGCTCAAATACCAAGCAAGTCATCAAAGCGCGGTTGGTAATATGAATGCCATAACAAAGTTTACCTTGTTGGTGCTTATCATTGAGGTAAGTTTCAAGGTTTCTTCGGTCTTTACTGTCAACGGCTAGGGTCATGCGCAATGTATCATCTAGCTTTTCAGCGTCCGTGGTTTGGGTAACTTGTTTTTTATATTCTCCCCATGAAGAATCTTCTAGCTTGGCATCAAGTTTGATTAAAATAATACCCAGTATGTTCGCAAGCCATAACTTTTTGGTCAAAATAAAACGCTCAAATCCTTGGGCTTTGGCTTTCGCTTCATGCGCAAGCTGAGAAAAAGAAAAGGATAGTTGAAGTTTCTTTTCCTGTACGGGGTTGCGTTGCTGGTCACTACCAATATTTTTTGCCATATATGCGACGAGTTCTTTGTATTCATTAGCATCATCAGAGGCAACAAGAAGACTAATCGTTTCCTCTTTAGGTGATGGAATATCCTGCCAACGGCACTCTAAGCCAGTAAAATTTGCTTCAAGTATATTTTTGGGCATATCATAACAATAATTGGGATTATTTTTGATAATCTCATCGGCTTTACTCATGCCACCACCAAAAAATGATGCTTGTTTATAATCTTTAGATATTTCATGTTTAGAGACAAGTAAATCAATACCTATATCGTTAAGCTCTTGCACAGAAATTGAGCCAATACGCAGATGCAGGTTAAAGTCTTGTTCGGATTTGGCTTTCGTGCCGAGCAGGGCAAGCTTGGCTTGTTCAAAGTATGCGTTGGGGACGAGAATAGATGCGCCATCACCACCAAATACAAAGGGGATTTCAACATCATCACAAACATTAAGCACAGCGACAATCGACATTGCACCAATCATGTTCACATCTTTGTAGCGGCCTTCTTTGATGGCTTGGGTTGAGCTTTGAATGTCAGCAACAAACAAATGCCATGTTGGGTCAAAAGGTGTGTATGCTTTAATATCAAAGGATGAGTTGAAGTCTTTGTAGGCTACGATATTTTTCCAGAAATCTTGACTCATGTTGTATCCCCTATATTGCGCAAACTATCAGCGTAGTGGGGGATTAAAGTGTGATGCCTCACGCTGTGCGGAAAAGCTTAAAGTCTATCATGGGTTGTAGAAATCTAGGTTAACGTGTTATATGCATTACGTTGCTTGTACCCATCATGATTTTGCCCAAACTTTTCCGCCGTTGTGTGCATTGACTTTGATTACTTCATTTATACCCGTTAGAGAATCCGCCTAATGCGACTGACACCCAACAACGCAATAAACTTTTGCAAGTTTAAATAAGCTCAAATACAAGAAAAATAATAGCTTACTATCTATCCTGTAACAACAGGTATTTGCGTTACTTGTTGCGTAAATAATCCACAATCAAACGTACACCTGCACCTGTTGCACCACCGACTGGCGAAATATCTGTACCTTTCATGTTCCATGCTGTGCCTGCGATATCCAAATGCGCCCAAGGAATATCATCGACAAAGCGAGATAAGAAACATGCTGCAGTAATCGTGCCTGCTTCGCGCCCACCTGTGTTTTTGATGTCAGCAATTTTGGAGTCGATTTGTTCTTGGTATTCTTCAAACATGGGCATTTCCCACACCCTATCGTGGGTATGTAAGCCTGATGTTGTTAATTCCTTTTTGATGCCGTCAGCATTGCCCATTAACCCAGAGGCTTGCCCACCTAATGCAATGACACAAGCGCCTGTAAGTGTTGCAAAATCAATGATTTCAGCAGGTTTTTGTTCCACGGCATAGGCGAGTGCATCAGCTAAAATCACGCGACCTTCAGCATCGGTATTTAAGATTTCTAGGGTAATACCTTTGTATGTGGTGATAATGTCACCGGGTTTATAGGCAGAGCCACCAAGCAGGTTTTCCGTGGATGGAATCACACCCAGTAAATTAATCGGCAGATTCATTTCTGTGATGGCTTTAAAAATGCCAAGCACTGCAGCTGAACCACACATATCAAACTTCATTTCATCCATTTGCCCTGCGGGTTTAATGGAAATGCCGCCTGCATCAAATGTTAAGCCCTTGCCGACCAAAGCGATGGGCGCATCATCGTTGTCTGCGCCATTGTATTCCATGATGATAAAACGCGGCTCAATATCAGAGCCTTGGTTGACGGCGAGTAGGGCAGTGAAACCTGCTTTTTCAATGGCTGCTTTATCCAAAACTGTGGTTTTAAGCTTAGGGTGAGACAATGCTTCTGCTTGGTCGCCCAAGTATTCAGGCGTACAAACATTGCCAGGATGATTGCCTAAATCACGGGCAAAGTTGGTGCCTGCTGCAATGGCTTTGGC
>DQSL01000087.1 GCA_015663235.1 Mariprofundaceae bacterium | reverse complement strand
TCACCCGCCGCATTCACCAATAAACAAGATACTGGTAAATCGGCAAACATCACCTGCACGGCTGAATCAGACTGCAACGTCTAACCCGCGCTCACCTGTTTCTTCATGATGAATATCCGATAAAAAATAAGCTTTTGCCGTTTCGATTTGCGCATTCCAATCAAACACTGTTTGGAATGATGAGCGAAATTCCGCTGAACCTCTATGCCCTTTGGAATACCAAGGCACATGTTTACGCACCAACTTCGATGCCCGTTTTACACCGTGAAAATCAGCCAAGTGCAACATATGCTCATGCACCACATCCCAAACTTCTTCCGCATTGGGTTTTTCAGGTTTGGGCAAACCCATAATTGCCGCGTGAACTTGCTCCAATATCCAAGGGTTACCTTGCACAGCCCGACCCACCATAATTCCATCGCAACCTGATTGACGAATCATCTCCAATGCAGACTCACCATCAACAATGTCGCCATTGCCAATCACAGGAATCGACACCGCAGCCTTAGCCAGCCCAATATCTTCCCATGATGCCTTGCCGCTAAACATCTGCGCACGCGTACGCCCATGCACAGTGAGCATTTGAATGCCATTGTCTTCGGCAATGTGGGCAATATTTTCCACATTCTTGCTCTCGCTATCCCAACCTGTGCGAATTTTTAGGGTGACTGGAATATCCACCGCTTTTACCACCGCATCAATCACCCTTGCCACCAAGCCTTCATCGCGCAACATGGCAGAGCCTGCCACTTGTTTGACTACTTTTTTCACGGGACAACCCATGTTGATGTCTACAAAGTCTGCACCATGATCCACTGCCCAAAGTGCGGCATCTACGACATACTTGCAATCTGAACCAGCTATTTGAATCGATACAGGGCTTTCGTCTTTATCCAGCTCCGCCATGCGCTCGGTGCGCTCACAACCAAACTCAACAGCGCGGGATGCAATCATTTCAGTCACGGTAAGGCCAATGCCAAACCGCCTGCAAATACGGCGAAAGGGTAAATCGGTAATGCCTGCCATGGGCGCTAAAGCCAAGGGTGGGCTGATGTCAAACTTACCAAGCTTAAAACCTGGAAGTACGGAAGTTGTCTGCTGAGTCATGAGTCTCTCTTGCTGGAAATATGATGAAAAATTAGAATTTGCCTAATTTTTATGCAATAGTATATAAATATATATCTGTGTCTACTCAGAGCCTTTTCTAGAACAAAATAACCAAGTTACTTTTCTAACTTTATATCCACTTAACTTATTGTTTTTAAATATAAAGTCAGTCTGTCCATGATAACCTTTTAATTTAGAGTCCAAATCAATACCTAGAGGCTGACACCTCATAAGTTTTCAAGCTCCTCACTTAATTCCACCCACGCTTCTTCAACTTCATCAAGCTCTTGTTTAACGGTGTTATGCTCGGTAGTGAGCTTTATCAACCTATCTTTTTCACTGGTTTCATAAAGTGCACTATCCGCTAAAAAATCATTAAGCTCGGCTTCTTTGCTATGTAGGTTTTCTAAGCGTTGCTCTAGTTTTTTGAGTTGATTGCGTTTGGGCTGCAAAGCTTTGCGTTGTTCGGCTTCTTCTTTGCGTTTAGCTTTACGTGCATCGCGGGTGTGTTCACCTGAGGTTTGCAAGTTTGCATTATCACCCTGTTGTTCAACCAACCGTTGTTCGTTCAACCAGTTCGCATAATCATCCAAATCACCTGAAAACAGATCAGCTTTACCACCTGAGACCAACCATAGGTTGTCGCATACTGTTCTTAACAAATGCCTATCATGCGATACCAATACCATCGCCCCTTCAAAGTTTTGCAGGGCAAGGGTGAGCGCATGGCGCATATCCAAGTCCAAATGGTTGGTCGGCTCATCCATCAGCAACACATTGGGCTGTTGATACACAAGCATCGCCAACACCAACCTCGCTTTTTCACCACCTGAGAATGAAGCAATGGATTCCAAAGCCATATCCCCATGAAAGTTGAAGCCGCCCAAGAATAAGCGGGCTTCTTTTTCAGATAAACTTGGGTTGATTTCAAACAAATGTTGTATGGGCGATGCGTTGCTATCCAATTGTTCCAGTTGATGTTGCGCAAAATAACCAATGCGTACACCTTTGGATAAAATCACTTGTCCAACACTGGGTTTGCTCTCGCCTGCCAGCAGTTTAATCAATGTCGATTTACCAGCACCATTTGGTCCCAATAACCCGATTCTATCATTGGGAAGCAGGCTGATTGAAATCTTTTCTAAAATCGAAACGTCGGTATAAGCAAAGCTGACCTTCTGCAACTGTAACAAAGGGGTGGGCATAAAACCTGCATCTTTAAAGGCAAAAGAAAATGGCGAATCTACATGTGCGGGTGCAATCTTCTCCATGCGCTCCAATGCTTTGATACGACTCTGCGCTTGTTTGGCTTTGGTCGCTTTGGCTTTAAAGCGGGTGATAAAACTTTCCATGTGGGCAATTTCGCGCTGTTGTTTTTCAAACGAAGATTGTTGCAAGGCAAGCTGCTCTGCCCTTCTTAATTCAAAGGCCGTGTAATTGCCTGCATACATGGTAATTTTTTCTTGTTCGATATGGGCAATACTGGTGATGGTACTGTCTAAAAACTCACGGTCATGCGAAATCAATAGCAATGCGCCTTGATAACTTTTCAGCCACTTTTCTAACCACAACACTGCTTCCAAGTCCAAATGATTGGTCGGCTCATCAAGCAACAATACATCCGAGCGACACATCAAAGCCTGCGCCAAATTCAAACGCATACGCCAGCCACCCGAAAAACTGGAAACCACATGACCTTCTTGCACCGTGGTAAAACCCAAACCATTGAGTAGCTGCCCTGCCCTAGCCCGCGCTTGATAACCCGCAATGGCATCCATACGCTCATGCAACTTGCTTAACAATATACCGTCTTGTTTGTCCTCAGCATCGGCAATCCGCTGCTGCAAGGATGTAAGCTCCACATCACCCAACAACACATAGTCCACAGCCGCCATATCAAGCGCAGGTGTTTCTTGCGCCACATGTGAGATGGTAAGTTTGGTTTTGCTGCGAAATTGACCTTTATCTTCTTCAAGTTTACCAAGAATCAAACCAAAAAAGGAAGATTTTCCCGTGCCATTCGCCCCTGTCACTCCGATTTTATCTTTGGAGTGAATGGTTAAACTGAAATCAGAGAACAACACCTTTTTACCACGCCGCAGCGTGACATGCTCAAAATAAATCATGTGAATACCAAACCCTTTTACGTTTACACCCGCAAACTAGGATAAAATAACTTTAGCGTATAGGAATTGCACCCGAAACAAGCAACCACACCCAACCCACACTGCAAATCAACGCCATAGGTATCACAGGTAGTGCTATTTTTGGAAAAACAGCCAGTGCCACTGTTAATCAGCGTGCAAAAATGACCCCTTTAAACTCTGATTTTTCCTTCACTCCCAGTGGTAAAACGGTGCCATCCCGAGCAGCGTCGAGGGATCTAAGATGTCTCGGCTGCGCTCGACATGACAAGTTGCGGTACCTCTGCGTACCTTCGCGTTCTCTGCGGCTCAATAGATGTCTCGGCTATGTTCAACATGACAAAGTTAAAACGCCTTCGTGCATTTCGGAGTTAATTTATATGCCTAAGGGTTTGCAGGTTGTGGTGTTCCATAAGTATAAGGTGTTGTAATGGTTACACCTTGGGTGACACCTGAGCTTGCAGCCGTTGAAGCTGCTGCGGAGTTAGCAAAGTTGCTATTTGAACTGTCACCACCACTTGAACTGCCACTTTCGCTTGAGCCTTCTTCACCAGATGCTTCTGCATCACCGCTATTGGTTGATTCTGATGATGTTGGGGAAGAAACCTCACCTGATTTACTCACACTAAGTTGTTCGCCAGGTGCTAAAGTTTGTTGAGACCCGTTGCTGCCTGTTACAACAACTGCCCCCGTTTTGAGGGATACAGATGTGGTTGTTGCGGGCAAACTATCCAAACTCAATTGAGAATTGAATGCCATGCTCTCTGCGTTTTTGGGAATGGGAATATTGATTTCATACTCAGTGCCACGAACGCCTATCACAGCGGTTGTGGTATGCACATTGAATCTAGATTTACGAGAGGTTAGTTTGTTCACCCAAAAGCGCGCTTTACCCCAAAACATATCAAAGCGAGCAACAAGTGTGCTTTTTCCTGTCTTCGCATATTTCTTGAGAGAAATTCGACTTTTAGGGCTAATATACACTCTGCTTCCATCCGACATGCTTAAACGAACGCGCCCTCTATCGCCTGTGACGATGATGTCACTTTGTCGTAAAATATGACCCGGAGTCAGTTTGGTTTTATTGTTCCCATAGAGTACCCAAGCATCACCAATTACAATGATACTCCGACCTATTTCTTGTGCATGAGTGACATGAGAAAATAATAAGGTAAGTAGCGTAATGCCAAGAATATTTAAAGTTTTTAACATAGAATGCCCCATAGTTTGACTGTTCAACAGCGTACAATAATAACTTTGGATGCAAACTGGGCTTTGGGGGGTCTTAACAGTGAAACAGTGGTTATTGGTTTTATTTATCATGTTAAATCCGCTTTCTTTAAAGGCTGCGGAAGCACGAGATAGTGACTATTTTTTCACGCTAGACCCTAATAAAGTCCATGCATCACCAACATTTTCTTTAGCTGCTCCATCAGGGCTGACACCGTTTCAAAAAGTAGCATTTGTTGGCATTGGTGGAAGCAAAAACATGCCTGGAAGATCTGTCAGTGTGGATGGCGCTATGAGCACAGGTTTTGGATTTGCTTTGTCAGAAGAGAATAAAATAGGCGTTCTGGTTGGCTTAGATATGGGAAGTATTAACCCTAGTGATGGTGGTGCTTTTGACCGTGGTGACTTGGGTTTGGCAATCGGAAAATACTTTGATAAATACAATGCAGGCATTTCACTGGGCGTTAAAAGTATCACGTTATGGCACGCAGCAGCGGGCAGGAATACACCAAGCGTTTATCTTGCAGCTACGAAAATAGCCATGTTAGGCGAATATCGAACCATTATGAATATTGGTTTTGGCAACAACGCTTTTCGCACGCTTTATGATACAGCTTCAAAGTCTGAGCGTAGTAAAAGAGCTTCAATGTTTGGCTCTGTTGCCATTTACCCATTACCGCAATTAAGTGTGGTTGCAGATTATACTGCAGGCATAGCCTCGATTGGGCTTGGTATTGTGCCTGTTGCAGCTTGGCCTGTGAGCCTTTCTTTGGGTCTTTATGATGTGACAAAAGAGATTAAAGACCATGATAAAGCTGCGTTTATTGCTTCGCTAGGTTATTCATACTCATTTTAAAGCTTAAGAATGCTTGCTATGCTTGAGCCTTGCGAGGTGAGCCATGAAATATAATCAACTTGAAAACAGCGACTTAAAGGTTTCTGAAATTTGTTTGGGAACCATGACTTTTGGCGAACAAAACACGGAAGACGATGCCCATGATCAGCTTGATATGGCAGCCGACTATGGTGTGAATTTTATCGACACCGCAGAGATGTATCCCGTTGCACCCAGAGCAGAAACGCAGGGCTTGACTGAAGCTTATGTTGGTTCATGGCTCAAGCATCAGAAACGAGAAGATTTGATTGTTGCCACTAAAATTACTGGACCTTCTCGTGGGTTTGAGTGGATTCGTGGTGGTCCACGTGTCACTGCTGAACATATCAATGCGGCAATTGATGGAAGTCTAAAACGTTTGCAAACCGATTATGTTGACCTCTATCAAATCCATTGGCCAGACCGTTATGTGCCGATGTTTGGTAGCACCAGTTATGACATCAAAAACGAACATGATACCACGCCCATCATGGCGCAACTTGAAGCATTATCGGTATTGGTGGATGCGGGCAAGGTGCGTTATATTGGGTTAAGCAATGAGACACCCTATGGCGTAAGTGAGTTTAACCGTTGCGCCAAAGAGCTGGGGTTGCCACATATTGTGAGCATTCAAAATGCCTATCATTTGCTGAACCGAACCTTTGAAGCAGGGCTTGCCGAAACCTGCCGCCATGAAAACGTAGGCCTATTGGCATACAGCCCGCTTGCTTTTGGGCATTTATCGGGAAAATACCTTGAAAATCCGCAAGCCAAAGGGCGGGTGACGCAATTCCCACAATTTACCCAACGATACAGCAAAATCAATGTGCCAGAAGCATTGCAAGCATATGCATTTATTGCAGAAAATGCAGGGTTAACGCTCACTCAACTGGGATTGGCATTTGTGCGTAGCCGTTGGTTTACAAGCAGTACGATTATTGGCGCAACAAACTTGGAACAACTTAAAGAAAACCTAGAAACTGTGCATATTGAGCCAAGTGGAGAAGTGTTCAACCAAGTAGAGAAGGTGCATCAGCAATACCCTAATCCTGCACCGTAAAAAAAGAGGCGCGCATTCAACGCATAAGTGCAACTTTGAAAATCTGTTGAAGGCATCAGCTGCGGCAATGTAGTGGTTCAGTAATTGTATAGGTTTAGAAAAGGGTAATAATTCAAACTTAGGAGATTACCCATGAGTCAGAGGAAACGAACTA
>DQSL01000020.1 GCA_015663235.1 Mariprofundaceae bacterium | reverse complement strand
TCTTCAATATGCGTTGCAAACAAAGTTTCGGCGCAACCATCACGACGATTTATGAATAATGCGGGTTTAAAAGCAAGTGATTAATATCAAAGGTAGCAAAATTATTGCCAATTATGAGGTTAATGTCAGTATTTTGCTTTCGTAAGTATTTTAGCTTTGGGATATGGGGGCGTAATCGTTGGCACAAGACCGTCACAATCAAGCGAATAAACAACCACAAAAAGACCTTGTAAAAAAAGGCTCTAGCTTGGCGAGCTTGATTGATAACGCTTATATTGTGATTGGCTTGGATGGTGATATTCATGAAGCCAATGAAGCAGCGCAGCATTTGCTTGGGCTTACGCAGGATGCATTGATTGGGCATGATTTCTTCTCGCGTTGGATTGTACCAAATATGGGCAATGCTTTGGTTGACCAAGTGATTTCTGACCGACTGGTTCGTGGTTACATCACGGATATGAAACGCGCCAACGGAGAAACATTTATCGCTTCAATCAATGCACAACTTGTGATTAACCAAGAAGACTACAGCAAAGTGATAGAATGCTTGGTCACGGACATTACCGTGGATGAAAAGAAAAAAGATGAGTTTGCGGAAACTTTGCGTTCAGTGACAGGCGGCATTGCACACTTGATTAATAATCAAATGGCTTCAGTGGTCGGCACGGCAGATTTGGTGAAGATGGAGCTTGCTGACCGACCTGAGCTTGCTGCAAAATTGGATCGTATTTCAGCAAGTGGTATGCAGGCGAGTGATGTTGCACATAACTTGGTCGATTTTGCGGACACATCAGACAATTTAACGTTGGATGAAGTGCACCTTGAAGATGTTATCAAAGAAGTAGAAGCTTATTATAAAGCTGAATTGGCGGCGGACAAACCACGCCGCTTAACGATTCGTACGCATAAGAAGTTGCATAGGCTTTTTGCCAATCACGAAAGCATTGTGAAAATGCTAAAATATTTGGTGCATAATGCAGTGGATGCCACCAAGGAAGGCGGGGACATTCTTATTTCAAGCAAAAATGTTGTACTGTTGAATAAAAAAACAGGCTTGAATAAAAAGTATGTACTTGTTGCCGTCGAAGACCATGGGCATGGCATGGATGCAGCAACGCAACAGAAAATCTTTGAACCTTTTTTCTCAACGCGGTTTGCAGGGCGAGGCATGAGCTTGCCACAAGTGCTTAAAATCATTAAGAAACATAATGGTCAAATTCGTATCAAAACAGGTGTTGGTAAAGGCAGTATCTTTAAGGTTTATTTGCCTGCATTGGATTAAGGTTCCATCACTGTGTCACCGTGTTTTTCACGCATTCATCACGCTCAACAAACATATCCTAAAGCCATGGCTGAGCAGGAAAAGTTGCGCGATGCTTTACTGGCTGGGGAGAATAAGTTTCACCTAATTCTCACGGAACATCCACCCATTTATACGCTGGGTACATCAGGCACAGAGCAGGATGTATTAACGCGAGACATTGATGGTGAAACCATTGAAGTGTTTGAAACAGGGCGCGGTGGTGAAGTCACCTATCATGGCCCTGGGCAGTTGATGTGTTATGTGGTGGCTGATTTATCGCAAGAGCAAGATTTACGAAAGCATATTTGGCGTTTGGAAGAAATGCTTATGCGTACGTTGGCTGATTTGGATGTCATCGCAACACGGGATGAGCGTGGGATTGGTGTTTGGGTGGGTGGCTTAAAAATTGCCGCCGCAGGTGTTCGCTGTCGGCGTTGGGTGGTTTGGCATGGTATTGCTTTAAATATCAACCCCAAGCTCAATCACTTTAAAGGTATTGTGCCGTGTGGCATGGCTGATGCTCCTGTAACCTCGTTGGAAAAGTTAGGCGTTGATGCTGAGCGGGAACATGTGGAGAAATTAGTGATTAAACATTGCCAAACAGTGTTTGCAAGCCTCTTGGAAGATTAATCATCGTAGTGTAAAAGGCTGAAAACAGGCGTGTTGCCCAACTTTTCTTTGCCGCCTAAAAAGTCCAATTCAATCACAAACAAACATGCGACCACTTCCCCACCCAACTGTTCAACCAGTTTGATGGTCGCAGCAGCCGTGCCGCCTGTGGCTAACAAATCATCGACAATGACAACCTTATGCCCTCGGCTTAGCGCGTCCCTATGAATTTCTAAAATATCCGTGCCATATTCCAGTTCATATTCAATGGCATGGGTTGCAGCGGGCAGTTTTCCAGGCTTGCGAATCGGTACAAAACCAACACCTGTTAATTGGGCAAGGGCTGCGCCAAATAAAAAGCCGCGCGATTCAATGCCAACAATGGCATCAATATCATCAGGCATGTGTATCGAAAGCTCGGATGTACATTCAGAAAATGCACCACCATCCGCGAGTAGAGGGCTTATATCTTTGAAGTTGATTCCTTGTTTAGGAAAATCAGGGATGTTACGAATAAAATCTCGAAGTTGAAGGGCTGGTTGTATCGTCAAATCACTTCCTCCAGAAGCATATTTTGTGCCTCTGGTAGGTTACGCAATTTAGCCAATGCTGCAACTTGAATTTGGCGAATGCGCTCACGTGTCACGCCAAAATGGTCACCAATGGCCTCTAATGTCCAAGGGTCGTCCCTATCGCCAATGCCATATCTAAGCATCATCACGTCACGTTCTTTTTTGCTTAAGAAACCAAGCCAAGCTTGTACCAAATCAGTACGAATATTGTTGTGCATTTGTTCATGTGGCTGTTCTGCATTGGTATCTGCAATAATATCATACACCGTGAAATCATCGCAACCGAGAAGCATTTGGTCGGCACTATTGGTGGGCAGTGCAGCTTCTTTTAAGGCTTGAATACGTGTTTTTGTTTTACCCATTTTAAGCGCGATTTCATTTTCTGTAGGTTCGCGGCCAAGCATAGACCGTAAGGTGTTTGCTGAACGTTTCATGCCATTGATTTCTTTACAAACATGCACAGGAACACGGATGGTGCGAGCAAGGTTCATAATGCCACGCTCAATATTTTGACGAATCCACCATGTTGCATACGTTGAAAAGCGACATTCATGTGCCGCATCAAATTTGCCCACAGCATGAATCAAACCAAGGTTGCCTTCTTCGATTAAATCATCCAAACCAAGCCCGCGATTCATATATTTACGGGCGATTTTGACCACCAATCTAAGGTTGGCATTAATCATGGTTTGTCTTGCTGCTTCATCGTTCTCTGCGATGCGGTTGGCAAGCTTAATTTCTTCTTCAGCCGTCAATAAAGCATAGCGCTTAATATCTTTCATATATAATGATGTTGAATCCAAAGCTACTGCTGCCATAACCGTCTCCCTCAAAACATTCGATGTGCGAATGTTAGGTGTTGGGAGAAAGTTGCGGTATCGCATGAATATGCGATGCGAGGTATTTTAAAGGTCTAAATCAAATAAATCAGGGGATTCCAAGCGTTGCTTCACACGCACCAAAAACTGCACGGCATCTTTGCCATCAATCAATCTATGGTCGTAAGACAGTGCCAAATACATCATCGGTCTTGCCACGATGACATCATCTTCAACCACTGCACGTTTTTGAATAGTATGCATACCCAAAATGGCACTTTGTGGTGTATTTAAAATTGGTGTGGATAGCATAGAGCCAAAAGTACCGCCGTTGGTAATCGAGAACGTGCCACCTTGCAAATCATCAGGTGCTAAACCGCCCTCTCTCGCTTTGGTTGCAAGCGAGATAATGCCCAGCTCGATTTCAGCCAATGACTTGATACCCACGTCGCGTAATACAGGCACAATCAAGCCGTTTTCCGTGGACACCGCAATGCCCATATCAATATAGTTGTGATACACCACATCATCACCATCAATCATGGCATTCACGGTCGGAAACTCAGCACAAGCCACTGCACATGCTTTGCTGAAGAAGGACATAAAGCCAAGTTTCACACCGTGCTTTGCCGTGAAATCTTCTTGATATTGTTTGCGGATATCCATGATGGGCTGCATATTCACTTCATTAAATGTGGTGAGCATGGCGGCGGTGTTTTGCGCTTCTTTGAGGCGAGTTGCAATGCGTTTGCGCAAGCGCGTCATGGGCTCACGGATTTCTTCGCGTTCGGCGAGACCAGCTGACGCAGGCGAATCATCAAGGTTTACCCGCTCAACTGGCGCAGGTGTTTCTTTGGGTGTGGCGACAGGTTTCTCACCTGCGACCACCACCACAGATGTATCAATGCGCCCAATCACTTGCCCAGGTTCAACGGTATCTTCTTCTTCGGCAAGTTGCTCAACCAGTTTTCCCGATTCGGTTGCCGTGATTTCCATGGTGATTTTATCACTTTCAATTTCAGCAATAATGTCATCCACAAACACATCATCGCCCACATCTTTGAGCCATGTGATTAGCGTTGCTTCATTTTCCGATTCGCCCAAGCTGGGCACTTTGATTTCAAACATGATTCCACCCTGCCTTGTATTGCATAAATTGATTCACATCATCAGCCAATGCTGCTTGCAATAAATTCTCTTTTTGTTCGTTGTGCCGCTTCATAGAGCCCACGGCAGGTGCTGCCAATTCAGGACGTGCTAAGGCAAACAATGTTTGATCAGGGCGCAAGTTTTCATGAATGCGATGTTTGATTTGTCGCCATGCGCCTTGGTTGACAGGCTCTTCTTGCAACCACAACACTTGCGCACAATCTTTATAAGGGGCTTGGCTTAATATTTGGCGCAAGCCCTCATCAGGGAAGGGATACAGTTGCTCCAAACGGATGCTATGTATATCGGTGACACCCAACTTTTCACGCGCTTCCAGCAAGTCAAAATGCACTTTTCCGCTGCATAAAATAATGCGTTTACATTGCGCACTTGGCATATGTATTTCTGGCAACACAGGCAAAAATCCGTGGTCGGTAAAGTCTTCCAACAAAGATGTGGATGCTTTATTGCGTAGCATACTTTTGGGAGCCATGATGATTAAAGGTTTGCGTGTATTTATTAAATACTGGCGGCGTAACAAGTGAAATATTTGTGCTGGGGTGGATGGATACACCACTTGCATATTATCATCTGCGCAGAGCTGGAGGTATCTTTCCAACCGCGCCGATGAATGCTCAGCCCCTTGTCCTTCATAACCATGAGGAAGCCATAATACTAAGCCTGACATACGTTTCCATTTGGATTCACCTGCGGCAATAAACTGGTCAATCACCACCTGCGCCATATTGGCAAAGTCACCATATTGGGCTTCCCAAATCACTAAAGCACGTGGCTCAGCAACAGAGTAACCATACTCAAAAGCCAACACAGCCAGCTCTGAAAGCATACTATCAACGACTAAAAAACGTGATAACTCGCCTTTTCTTAATTGGCGAAGTGGGGTGAAACCTTTGCCTGTGTTTTGGTCATAAACGATGGCGTGACGGTGGAAAAAGGTGCCACGCCCAGAATCTTGCCCGGTTAGCCGCACCCAACCGCCATCATCAAGTAAAGTGGCATATGCCATCATTTCAGCGCAGCCCCAATCTATGGGTGTTTCACCATCCATCATACGCACACGACTTTCATAAATCTTTTTCACTTTGGGGTGCAGCTTGAAGCTTTCAGGCACTGTTGTCGCCTGACGCACCAATGTTTTTAATGTACTAGAAGCAACAGTGGTCACTGGAAGGATTGCACCTTCGCGCACAAAACCTTCCCAACGACCATGCAAACTATTTTCAAGTTTGGGAGCAGGGTGGGCAAGGTTTTCACGGCGAATATTATCCAAACATGTGCGGTAATCAGTGATGGCTTGTTCACTTTCTGCTTGGCTCATCACCCCCGCATTTGCCAATTGTTCGCGGTACAATGTCAGCGTGGTTGGGTGCTCATGTACACGGCGATACATTTTTGGTTGGGTCACTTCTGGTGCATCGGCTTCGTTATGCCCAAGCCTGCGGTAACATACCAAATCAATGACCACATCGCTGCGGAATTTATGGCGATAGTCCATCGCCAGCTCCATCGCCATGCAACATGCTTCAGGGTCATCTCCGTTCACATGCAACACAGGTGCTTGTACTATTTTTGCAATGTCTGTGCAATAAAATGTGGAGCGGGCATCAAAGGGGTTGGTGGTAAAACCAATTTGATTGTTGACCACGATATGAATCGTGCCGCCAGTGCGGTAGCCAGGTAAATCGCCAAGGTTCAAAGATTCAGCCACAATGCCTTGCCCTGCAAATGCGGCATCACCATGAATCAACACGCCCATCACTTCACGGCGGGCAGTATCTTTGCGGCGGCATTGGCGAGCACGTATGCTGCCCAAAACCACGGGCGAAATAATTTCAAGATGAGATGGGTTAAAACCCAAAGACAAATGCAGGTTGCCGCCTTCGGTTTCAATGTCTGACGAAAACCCCATGTGATATTTAACATCACCTGCACCTTGCTCTGTATCAGAAAACTGGTTGCCCTCAAATTCGGCAAAAATATCGCTTAAAGATTTGTGTAATACATTGGCAAGCACATTCAAGCGTCCGCGATGTGCCATGCCCATAATCATTTCTTTCACACCATGTTTTCCAGCGCGTTGAATCAAGCTATCCAACATCGGAATCAGGCTTTCTCCACCTTCCAAAGAAAAGCGTTTTTGTCCTGTGTATCGCGTGTGCAAGAAGCGTTCAAACTGTTCAGCACGCATGAGCTTGCCAAAAATTCGCTGGCGTTTCTCTGCATCAAAATGTGGTGTAGAGCGGATGCTTTCTAAGCGATGTTGCAACCAATTGCGGCGCGTTGTATCGCTGATATGCATGAGTTCAGGTGCGATATGACCACTGTATGTTTGCTGCAAAACATCAAGAATACCGCGCAATGTCATCGGTGAATCGCCCACCAAATCACCCGTGGGAAAGTGGGCATCCAAGTCTTTTTCGCTCAAGCCATAATAAGCAAGCTGCATATCAGGGCTAGGTTTGGATTTGTGCAATTTGAGGGGGTCTAAGTCGGCATGTAAATGCCCATGCATCCGCCATGCATTGATGAGATACAATGCGCGTGATGGGTATTCAATATCGTGGTAGCTGGGCTGCTGCGCTGTATTTGGCTGCTGCACAACGGCGGAAGTTGCTTGGGGCGGGCTGTGCTTTTTGGCTTCTTTCAAGGGTGAAACTCGCATGGATTGTTTGAGCTTGTTGAGTATATCTTCATGCGTTTTTTTCGCTTGTGACACACGTGCCTCCAAAACCTTCAATGATACTTAGCCAAGTTTAAACCATATTTAAAACGAAAACCAGCGCATTAGAAAACGTACAATACGTTTTGTGCCAGCAGAAAATAATTTGTCGGTATAAAAGCTGCCTGCAATACGTTTATTAACCTCGGCAAGGGTGGGGTAGGGCGCTATCGCTGATGCCATGGCTCCAATTTTCATTTTTTGTGAAATGGCTAGAATCCAAGGTTGAATCAACTCACCAGCGTGTAAACCCACAATGCTTGCACCCAAAACTAGACCTTTGGGTGTGACCACAACTTTGACCAAACCTTCCGTGCGTTGCTCGGCTTGGGCTCTATCGTTTTCCGTGAAAGCCCATTTGAGAATACGCACTTCTTTGCCTTGCGACTTGGCATCGGCTTCGGTTAAACCCACATGGGCAAGTTCGGGGTCAGTGTATGTCACCCAAGGCACGGCGGAATAATCTACTTTGGCAGGCATTTTGAACAAGATATTGCGAATAATAATGCCCGCTTGGTATGCCGCCATGTGTGTAAACTGATAAGGACCCGCCACATCACCAATGGCGAATATTTTTTTATTACTGCTGCGTAAGCGTTTATCCACTTCAATGCCACGCGGCGAGTAGGTTACGTTTGCCGCTTCAAGGTTTAAACCGTTTACATTGGCTTTGCGACCTGTGGCAATCAATAAGTGCGAGCCATGAATATCACATACTTTTGTGCCGCTGCCATCATCTTCATCAAAAAAAGCGTGAATGCCGTTTTCATGCTGTTCAAAGCGTAGATTGTTCACGCCTTCGTGGAAGCGGATGCCCTCCTTGCTTAAATGTTTAAGCACCACTGATGTTAAATCAGGGTCATCTTTTGCCAGTAATTTCATCACTTCAATCACAGTTACTTTTGCGCCCAATCTGCGATGTGCTTGCGCCATCTCCATGCCAATCGGCCCACCACCAATCACAATCAAATGTTCAATGGGTGATGTATTGTTAAAAATATTTTCATTGGTGAAGTAGGCAACATCATTCACGCCATCAATGGGTGGCACAAATGCCGATGAACCTGTTGCCACCACAAAATACTTGGCTTTGATGGTTTTATCACCTGCTTTGACGGTATGTTCATCCACAAATTTCGCAGCCGCTTGGATGACATTGACCCCCAGACCTTCAAATCTATCCACTGAATCATTGGGTTCAATTTGGGCAATCACATCATGGATATGTCCGTGTACTTTTGCCCAATCGACATTGGGTTCAACCGTTTCAATGCCAAATGCAGATGCGTCACGCATGGTTTGCGCCACATGCCCTGCGGCAAGCAAGGCTTTGGATGGCACACAGCCTGTGTTCAAACAATCACCACCCATTTTGGCTTTTTCAATCAACACCACACTTGCACCCATTTGCACAGCACCAGCAGCCACGGATAAACCACCAGAGCCTGCGCCAATCACACAAATATCTGTTTGGATCACACCTTGACTGTTTAGATTAACTGGGTTCATGCTGCGCCTCCATTGCCTTTCAATTTTTTGTAGAACACAGGGATTAAAGACAACAACCCCAAACCAAGCAATGCGCCAAGCATTTCAGGGGTTAAAATACCTGCGATGGAAAACGCGCCGCCTTGTTCAAACACTTTGCCCAAACCACTACCTGCCAGCGAGAATACAAATGTAGCAGGCATGATGCCAAAGAAGGTGGCAATCACGTAGGTGCGCAGCGGCACGCCCAAGAATGCAGGGGCAAGGTTGACAATAAAGAAGGGAAATAACGGCACAAGGCGCAGCACAAACATATAACTGAGCGCATTTTCATTAAAACCTGCTTTCATGGATTGAATCGACTTGCCTGCCTTGGCAAGCAGGGCATCACCCAAGGATGTTTTGGCAATCAAAAAGATGATTGTCGCACCCAATGTCGCACCCACAACCGTGTAAAGACCGCCCCAGACTGCACCAAACAAAAAGCCGCCCGTAAGCGTCATGATTGTGCCGCCTGGCAGTGAAAATGCGACAACGATTATGTAAGCCATAATAAAGGCTAATGCTGCAAGAATGGGCTGTTCAGCGACCCAAGCATTAAGCTCAAGGCGGTGTTCGCGCAACTGTTCAAAGCTTAAATATTCATGCCACCCTGATAAAAAAAATAGGGCAGTAAGGGCTGCGATGATGAGTAGGGGCAAACTTTTTTTGAGCATATCTTCTTCCTTGGTTAGTGCTGGTAGTATTCATGATGTGCAGCGTAATGCAAAACCATCACAAGTTTATCACGATATATGGCTTGATAGTCGGGATAAATCACAACTTCTTACATATTAGAAATTAATAATGTATTAATGTTGAGCTGTGATGCTTGTGACTTATCAATAAACAGTGAAGACAAGAGGTAAGGCATGAAAGCGATAACATTATGGATGATGGTTGTAGCAGCGGGATTATTGGCGGCATGTGGTAATCCCAAAACAACGGCAGACGCAGGGCTTTCCACACCACTCAATGCCGATGAGATTGCAGGGTTAAAATATATGCGCGAAGAAGAAGAGTTGGCGCGTGATTTGTATATGACGATTTTTAACAATAAAGGTTTGACGGTGTTTCAAAATATTTCACTCAATTCTGAAACGGTTCATGCCCAGAAAATGTTAGATTTGCTAAACACTTACGGCGAAACTGACCCCTCCACGGGCATTGCTAATGCCTATACCGACCCAGCACTGCAAACTTTATCTGATCAGCTCATCAACACAGCAGCGGGTGCGACAAGCACGGATTTGGATGCGCTGATGGTGGGCGCGTTGGTGGAAGAAGTGGACATTGCAGACATCAACCATGAGAAGTCGTTGGTGCAACCAGTTCATGCCTTAATCATTCAAACGTATGAGAACTTATTGTGTGGTTCACGCAATCATTTGCGCGCATTTGTGACACAAATTGAACCGATTACGGGTGTAACATACACACCACAAGTACCTGCTTTGGCAACTGAAGTTGCGGCTATTCTTGCAAGCCCTAGTGAGCAATGCGGAAGGTAATGTGTTTGGTGTATGATTGTGTTTTATAAAAAATTAGCATATGTTTCTACTTTATGGGAAGGCTCACTAAAGAACATCACAACTTATTACATCGACGAAATCAGATGGGAACAGAGTGGGAACGTTTTGCTTCAGGATTAAACGTAGGCGAAGAGGTGCGCGGTGAAATTGCAGCTTCATGGAAGCGAAGTGCGAACCATGTACAAGTTGGAAAAGACAGCGTCCCGTTTTCAGATAACACTATTACAAAGCGTTGGGAAAGCTCATCATTAGCTAAGGCCGCAGGTAAAGACCAAGACAAAATCATGCAGCTTGCCAAAGAAGGTTCATTGGTTGCTGCAATATCTGATACATGCGGCAACCTGTTATGGACGTGTGCCAGTAAACATATGGAATCACGTGCTGATGCTGTGAATTTTCGGGTAGGTGGATGTTGGCATGAGCGCGCAGCAGGAACCAATGCTGTGGGTTTAGCATTAAAGTTAAAACGAGCTGTCACCGTGTTTTCTTTTGAGCATTTCCAGCCTTTTGTGCATGATTGGGTGTGTTATGCTGCACCAGTTATTCACCCCCAATCAGGTCGTTGTGTAGGGATTTTGGACTTGTCCACAACTTGGAAAAAGCACACGCCGCTTGGTCAGGCTGCGGTCAATGATATGGCGCGCTCAATTGCTTTATCATTAGCTGATGAGCAGCCCAGAGCAGCCCTTGAAATTCATGCGCTTGGGCAGCCTCGCGTAGTGTTGCATGGAAAAACTGTCAAGCTAACCCATCGTCAAGTTGAAATTTTATGTATTCTTGCGCTTCACCCCCAAGGTTTGCATTTGGATGCTTTTCATGCTGCACTTTATGGTGATGCCTCTGTTTCCACCACAACATTAAAAGCAGAAATATCACATTTGCGGCGTTTATTGGGTGGTCATATTTCTTCTCGCCCTTACCAATTGACCATGCCTATTTGGGCAGACTTTATTGATATATGGGACATTTTGCGTTGCCAGCATGTGCATGATGCCGTGTCGCTCTATCGCGCACCCTTATTATTGCAATCGCAAGCGCCAGTGATTGAAGAATGGCGGCGATGCCTTGATGTTGTCATGCAGCGTATACTTACAGATTGTGATGACCCTGAACTGTTGATGGCACACATGCACCAAGCCAAAGAAAATGAAGTAATTCGTGAACGCCTTGCTGAACTCGCGCAAAATCAGCAAGTGTTTTTATAGCCGCATTCTGAGTGTTTTAAACAAAAAAACACGAGCCGCAAAGCGCCCCGTGTTTTTCCGATGTTAGAATGGATAAACTTTTTAGAAGAATCCTAGTGGGTTAACATCGTAACTTACAAGCAAGTTTTTCGTTTGCTGATAATGATTGAGCATCATTTTATGGGTTTCACGACCAACACCTGATTTTTTATAGCCACCAAATGCAGCGTGTGCAGGATATAGGTGATAGCAGTTTGTCCAAACACGCCCCGCTTCAATACCACGGCCCATACGGTAGGATAAGTTCATATCCCGTGTCCATACACCAGCACCAAGCCCAAACTCAGTATCGTTGGCAATGGCCAATGCTTCTTCAGCATCTTTGAATGTGGTGACAGAAACGACAGGCCCAAAGATTTCTTCTTGGAATACGCGCATGTCGTTGGTGCCTTTAAGCAAGGTTGGCTGGATATAGAAGCCGTCATTGTAGCCGTCTTCCAATGTCTCCATATCACCACCAATCAATACTTCAGCCCCTTCGTCACGACCAATTTGAAGATAACTCAAAATCTTGTCATATTGCTCTTTGGATGCTTGTGCGCCGACCATCACTTCAGTATCTAAAGGGTTGCCGCGTTTGATTTGTTTGGATCGTTCAATGACCATCGCAATGAAATCTTCATAAATATCTTCTTGAACCAATAAACGCGATGGGCATGTGCATACTTCGCCTTGGTTAAAGAATGCCAGCACAGCACCTTCAATACATTTGCTTAGAAACGCATCTTCCTGATTCATAATATCAGAGAAGAACACGTTGGGTGACTTGCCACCAAGCTCCACAGTGGATGGGATAATATTATCCGCTGCATACTTCATAATCATAGAACCCACAGGTGTTGAGCCTGTAAAAGCAATTTTTGCAATACGCTTGCTGGTTGCCAAAGCTTTGCCTGCTTCTGCGCCAAAACCATTCACAATGTTGAGCACGCCTGCGGGTAATAAATCACCAATCAGTTCCATAAGTACTAAAATCGAAGCTGGTGTTTGTTCAGCAGGTTTTAAAACAACGCAATTACCTGCGGCAAGGGCTGGCGCAAGTTTCCACGCCGCCATCAGCAAAGGGAAATTCCAAGGAATAATTTGACCAATAACACCGAGAGGCTCATGAAAATGATAAGCGATGGTGTTGTTGTCAATTTCACCCAATGAACCTTCCTGGGCGCGAATGCAGCCTGCAAAATAACGGAAATGGTCTGCTGTTAAAGGTACATCGGCGTTTAAGGTTTCACGTACTGCTTTACCGTTGTCCCATGTTTCAGCCACGGCTAACATTTCTAAATTTTCTTCAATACGGTCGGCAATTTTGAGCAGGATATTGGAGCGTTCAGTGACAGATGCTGTGCCCCACGCATCTTTGGCAGCGTGAGCAGCATCAAGTGCGAGGTTAATATCTTCTTCTGTGGACTGTGGAATTTTACAAAAAACTTTGCCGTTTACGGGTGACACATTTTCAAAGTATTGCCCTTTTACTGGGGCAACCCAGTCGCCACCAATAAAATTTTCATATTGCGGCTTAAAGTTGATCACCGCACCTTCAGTGTTTGGATTACTATATTGCATCTTGATTCTCCCTTGATTTTTTCAATGGTTTTACCATTAGAGAACAAGGTTAAATGAATAAGGTTGGTTACATGTTGGTTGGATTTGCGAGGAGCCTTAAAAAGGCGGCCATTGGTCTTTTACTTTCATCGTAAAAGCGGTGTCTTTATATTGCAGTTGAATGCCATGCTGCGTGATACGTGTAAGTTGCAAATGTTCTGCAATATACTGTTGCTCGTGTTTAACTTGGTTGTTGATAATCACCATACGTTTATTGGTGCTTTGACTGTAAACATGTGCAGAAATTGCAATGGGTGGAAGCTGGTTTCGTATTTCTGAATGCAAAGCCATAATATTGGGGACAGTTTTAACTTTTTCTTGAACAGGTTCGGTTTTTGTTGCCGTTTGTTGTATGGGTTGAGGTGTTGTTTCTTTGACTTGAACAAGTGACCTAAATTGAGGCGCAGGGGTTATGTTTTGCTTTTTTTGAGGCAGGGTATCTTGTTGAATAGATGTTTCATCGTTACTTGGAAAAACCCACAAAACGAGGGAAACCACAGTTATAAAAACGATAAATAAACTGTATTTTCCTGCGTTTGTTTGATGTGCAGTTGTAGGCTTATGCTGCGAGGAAGCAGGTGTTGTGCTGATTGGGGCTTGTTGTTGCCTATCTTTATCCGCTTTGTTTAGCGCATCCAAAATATACGACATCAGTTGTTTTCCACCACCGCTTGTAAGCTAGGCGCATTCAGTTGGTTCAAGCGATTGATGTGAATCCACGTCAGTGGTCCAGCCACGCCATCAGGCGCTAAGCCTTCTTGCCGCTGCACTATTTTCACCTGTTCTTTGAGGCTGTCATCATATTGCGTTCGCGGCGCACCAATCCAGCTTTGATTGAGAGCTTGGGTGACTTGTGCTGCCAAAAGTGCCACCAGCTTGCCTTGATGCCCAGGGCGCACAGGCGCATCATAAGCTTGGGGAGTTTTCCATAACAATGTAAAATCATTGTGACTTTGCAGCGCCAGTTGGTTCAAAGGTATTTCAGCATATACATCTTGCACAGCGGCGAGGGCGGTTGTACCCATCAAAGATGTAATCGCTGTATATACTGTTTGTCCTGTTTCATTGCTGATGGTGAGCACGGCAGGTCTATCCAAGCTGCGCATGGTTGCCAAGTCACTACGTTGACGCAAACATGCAAGTTGATGTGTTAAAGCAAAGGCACAGGCATCACCATCTGTGGCTGGCTGATACGGAATGTTCCATGCTTTGAAAATAGAAATAAAAGCATCATTTTGAGATGCGGTGCTTGGAATATGTTGTGCTTGTGGCGCTTGGGCAGCGATAGGTTTAGGTGTGCGCACCACTTCTTTTATAGGCTCATGACTCTCTTTTCCCATCATTTCTTTAATCGCATGTTGGGTAGGTGTTGGCATCACCACTGTTTCCAGCGATGGTTTGGGCGTGGTTTGCACATGCAGCGATGGTTGCGCGGTGATGTTGCTAGCCGTTGGGTGTTGCGGCGTTTGTGTTTCATTCCAAGCCCAAAGTGCGGCTAAGGTTGCGATAAATACAAACAAGTAAGGTAAAACGAAAGGACGAGAAGTATGTGTTTGTTTTGATAGCTCGCCCATCACTTCCAGCTTGGCTTGTTGCAACATCTGTTTGTTCACTTGCTTGCTTTCCGATGCATAAGCACCAAGCAATGCGCGGTCTGCAATCAAATTGATAAGGCGCGGGATGCCACCTGAATAATCATACAATAAACTTAGCACAACCTTGGAAAAAATCGTCTGGTTTTCACAGCCTGCAATGGTAAGGCGATGGTTCACATAAGCCGTAACTTCAGCTTTATCCAAGGGGGTGAGGTGATAACGCGAAGTGATGCGTTGGGCAAATTGTCGCAAATCTTGGCGTTGCAATATATCTGATAATTCAGGCTGCCCAAGCAACATGATTTGTAGCAGTTTTTTGTCGTTGGTTTCCAAGTTGGTCAAAAGCCGAAGTTGCTCCATCACGGTAATGTCGATATTTTGCGCTTCATCAATAATGAGCACGGTATGCCGACCTTTGGCATGGGTTTCCAATAAGTATTGATTGAGCGCATCGGTTAAACTTTTAATGCTGCTTGGCTCTGTGCAGGCAATATGCAATTCATCACACAAGCTTGCCAACATTTCTGTTTCGGATTGTCTGGGGTTGATGATGTATGCCACATTGGTGTTCTCAGGCAGTTGGTTGAGCAGGCTGCGACAAATGGTGGTTTTGCCCGTGCCGACTTCACCAGTCAACACCATAATGCCGCCTTCACCCTGCAAGCCATACAGCATATGTGCCAAGGCTTCTTGATGCCGCTTGCTCATATATAAATATTGCGGGTTGGGTGCAATGGTGAATGGCTTTTCGCTTAGCCCGAAGTAGTTGTTATACATGATTTACCAACGATAGCTTAATGTGAAAGATTGTTCACGGTTTTGCAGAAGGCTCATGTCAACATGAAACTTATTTTTGGCTTCAGGGTTGATAAAAGCTTGGCTAATAAAGATGCCTAAAAAGTTGCCTAATGCATAACCGGTCAACACATCTGAGGGGTAATGGCGATTGCCTTCCACCCTTGCCCAAGCTGTTAAGCCAGCCACGGTATAGGATGAAGCTTTCCAAAGGGCTTCCTGTGTTTGTGTAAGGTTTAAGTAGGTTAAGTTGTGTACTGAAATGCTCGCATAAACGCTTGAATTAGACGTATGCCCTGATGGGAAGCTGAAGTCATCGCTTTTGTCTGGGCGCACGCGGTTGGTGGAAAATTTGATGGAATCTGTGATTTCCGCATTAATGCGGCGAGCGGTAAAACCAATTGCCAAGCCTTTGGCTTTATTCCATGCGCCATCCCAACCATCACCTGATGGGGTGAGCAGTGAGGTGAAAAAGAAGTTGGTTCGAGATATATCTTCCAGTCGGTCGCTTGTATCGCGCGCATGTTCGGCAGAGCCAAATATGGGGGTGGTGCGCACTGCCCAGTCGGATGTTTTGTGATCCCAGTTGGTTCCACTAAAGGAGGTTGCACCAAAAACCGCAGCACCAGCAAGAGGTATCCAAGTGTTTGGGTCGGTCGCGGCAGAAACAGCAGCATCTTTTACTGCACTCCATCTAGGCATTAAAGTGGCGGACTTGCCCCATTCGCCATGTGTTGAGGCGCAGCTTGAAAGGCTTATGGCAAAGGTGATGACGATTATCAACTTCATGGTTCGTAGCAAATTATTGAACATAGATGTAAAGCATCATTTTTTTAGGCGGTAGCCCGTTTTAAACATCCACCACACAATAGCAATGCAGGTAGCCAAGAAGCTAAGTATCACTGCTAAACTCAGCCAAACATGCACATCAGACACTTCAAAAAAACTCCAACGGAAACCGCTCACCAAATAAAGCACAGGGTTGAACAGGGTGATGGTTTGCCAGATGGGTGGCAGCATATTCACTGAATAAAATGTGCCACCGAGAAAGACCAAGGGTGTGACAATCAAGAGCGGCACAATTTGTAGTTGCTCAAAATTTTTCGCCCACAAGCCAAGGATGAAACCAAGTAAACTAAATGAAATGCATGTTAAAATCAGAAAAGTAAGCATCCAAATAGGGTGGGCAACTTGGATGTCTACAAACAAGTTGGCGGTGGTTAAAATAATAATGCCAATAATAAATGATTTGCTGGCAGCAGCGCCCACATAACCCAGTAAAATTTCAAAGAATGAAATAGGGGCAGACATCACTTCATAAATTGCACCTGTAAACTTAGGAAAAAAGATGCCAAAAGATGCGTTAGCAATGCTTTGGGTGAGTATGGCGAGCATGATTAAACCAGGCACGATAAACAAGCCGTATGATACACCTTCAATGGCTTGAATGCGTGAGCCAATGGCTGTGCCAAAGACGACAAAGTAAAGGGATGTGGACAACACAGGCGAAGCAACACTTTGAAAAAGTGTGCGCCAAGTGCGCAGCATTTCATACTTATAAATGGTGGAAACAGCGCGGAAACTCATGTGCTTTCCTCCACCAAATCAACGAAAATATCTTCCAACGAACTTTGTTTGGTCTGCATGTCTTTGAGGGACAACCCTGCTTCTCGAGTCCGTTGCAATAATGTTGTAATACCCGTGCCATCGGCAGTCGTATCATAGTGATAAGTTAGCTTGTTGCCCGCCTTGGACAATACCAGAGCGTAAGAGGCAAGGGATTCAGGAATTACACGAATCGCTTCCGAAAGCTCAATAATCAGCTGCTTTTTACCCAGCTTTTGCATCAGGTTGTCTTTGTCTTCAACCAATAAGAGTTTCCCCTTGTTGATGACGCCAACGCGGTCGGCAATAGCTTCAGCTTCTTCGATATAGTGGGTGGTCAAGATGATGGTCACACCCGCATCACGCAGCTTATGCACAATCTTCCACATATCTTTGCGCAAACCCACGTCTACACCTGCGGTTGGCTCATCCAAAAACAAAATCATCGGCTCATGCGATAAAGCTTTGGCAATCAAGACCCGCCGCTTCATGCCGCCTGATAACATGTGTATTTCTTGGTCTTTTTTATCGAATAAACTGAGGTCTTTGAGAAGTTGTTCAAGGTATGGTACATCAGCGGGTTTACCAAAAAGACCACGGCTGAAATCTATGGTGTGCCAAAGCGATTCGAAAGCGGACAATGTTAATTCTTGTGGCACAAGTCCAATGAGTTCACGGGCTTGGCGGTAGTCTTCTTCAATATCAAAGCCGTTCACTGTTACACTGCCTGAAGTCGGTGACACTAAGCCACAAATGGTCGATATGAGTGTGGTTTTCCCCGCTCCGTTTGGTCCTAAAAGCGCTAAGATTTCACCACGTTTAATATCCAACGACACATCATCAAGGGCTTGGTGTCCGTTGGCATATACTTTGGATAAATTTGAAATTGAAATAATCGTGTCCACGGGCTAACTCTATGCCAGCTTGCACTGAAAAACTATGAGCAACAGAAGCGATCAGCTATACCTTTATTTGACAAAAAGGTATAACTGATCGCATACTTCATGTTATGCATTACTGGGATAAAACTTCGAGACTTATATATAGTAATCTCATGGAGGAGCTAAAATCTGAAATTGGCTTTCCTTCATCGGGTTCTGTTGTGGCTGTGCAGCCCAAGGGTATTACTCATTTTCAGCATAGGATTTCTTATGAGGGAGAACGTTTAACGCTACCTATTCAAGCAGACTTCAAAAATTCCAGCTTTAAAACAAGAAGTATGATGTGCTCCATGCTGATGGCGGCAGGATGCAATGCACCCGATAGAGCAAGCTTAAAGGCAATTGAATTATTGGATGCGCTGGGTGTCTTTTCACAGCAAAAGTGTGTGCTGATTGGCTCACATGCGTTTAGTGCGATAGGCAATGCTTTGGGCGTGACATGGGATGGGCATACTGCCGAAACCAAAGATATTGATATGGGCAGAATGGTTAGGTTATCGGGGCAGAAGCCCATCAAAGTTGTTGAGCGGCTACAAAAAATTGGATTTCGCCCTATTCCTCAGCTTAATCACAAACATGCACCCACAAATTTTAAACATAAAAACGGCATGAAGATTGATTTTCTAACACCTATGAGAGGCAAACCCAATACAACACCTGTGTTATTGAATGGTACAGACATTCATGCCGAACCACTTCGGTTCTTAGATTATTTGATTCAAGAGCCGCAACAAGCTGCCGTGATTACCCGCAATGGTGTGTTGGTTTATGTGCCACAGCCCGCCCGATATGCGTTGCATAAGTGCATAATTTATTACTATCGTCGTGATTTGGATAAAAAAGAAAAAGACCTGCTGCAAGCGCAGTCGATTTTAACCGTTTTGGAAGAATCCATGCCGCATTTGATTAAGGCAGCATGGGCTGATTTACCTTGGAAAGATAAAGCGATGGTGGGTATTGCTGAGCTTCAAGATATTGAACTGATGGATAGGCTCAAAGGGCTTTTGCTTTAAGGGTTCTTATCCATAATCCACCATTGAGTATTTATTTTTCTAGGGTTCTATTAATTATGGTGATGTAGCGGGCAGCTACATCTGCAACTTCTCTGTAAGCCATTTATAGTGGCTCTTATAAATTGGCCAATTTGACTTAGCCACTATAAGTTGTGTTTAAAACATCGAATTCATCTGTCCAATATCGTATTGACTTTTCTTTTAGAATCTTAGGGGAGGCTGAACAGAATGGGTATGATGATAGGTGAAAGGTGGACCTTGAATATTCAAGGGTCATTAAGCGATTTAGCTCTTTAGAGTCATGTTTCTCACAGTAAGTAAATATTTTAGGAATAAATAATTGAACCAACTTACCTATTTTCATGTCGAACTCTCCCAAGCATTTAGAAACTCACCCAAATGCGGGCGTTGCTCTTGTTCAGATTCAAGGTAGTTGCGCATACCGAGGATAGCGCGGGCATATGCGCCTTCGGAGAGTTCGCCTCTGAATAACATCCAGCGGAACATGATGAGGGCTGTGGTGCAAACATCGGTTTCGCAATAATTGCGGATGGCATCAATTTCACCACCTTCAAACATACCGCGCACATCATCACCTGCGGTATCAAGTTTGCCGGGGATGCCAAATGCCGTGGCGACTTCGTGCATGGCGCAGCGGGCGGATGCGCCGAAATCGGACAATGTTTCTAAAAGGTCGAGGTGGTAGTTATGCGAATAGCGGGTTTCATAGTTGTTCCATTTATCGCCTTCTTTGAACCATCTTGGGCAGGATAAACCATGCACCATGGCACGATATTTGAGGACTGGCATATCAAAACCTCTGCCATTAAAGCTGACCAATTGTGGGGCGCGGGATTCGATGATGTTGAAGAAGCCTTGCAACATTTCTTCTTCGCTGGAATCGGCTGTGCCACCTGTGGCAATGCGTTTGATGGCGAGTTCAGAGCCTTCTTCGCCGATTTCGCGGGTGAGGTGAACATAACTGATAGCAACAACTTGGTGAAAGGGCTGGCGGGGAAAATCATTTTTACCATCGGTTTTTTCTAAAAAATAAGCGGATAATGCATCACGGGCTTCAAAGTCATCCATGTCTTGATTACCAAGCAGTCGCCGAGTCGCATCGGCATCGGGTACGGTTTCAATATCATAAACAAAGATTTCGCGTTGCATGGTTGACTCTCCCTTTGTGGAGTTGAAGCTTACATGAAAAGGTGGAATGTCCAAAAGATACTTTGCGTTAAAAGGTTTTTTCGTTTCTTTGTCAACAAAGAAACGAAGCAAAGAAATTGCCCTTTATAATCTACTTGTTTCCTCCGCTATGTTATTGAAACAGGGCGAAAATTTTTTTCGCTTACCCTTTTTCTACGGCGCAGATTAACAAAGGGAGGGGGGGGTCTGTTAAGTTATCTCATCATTGCGGGCTGTGACCCGCAATCCACGTTGCCTGAGGTGCATGGATGCCGTATCAAGTACGGCATGACAAGTATTATGCTAGCTTAAGAAGATTTGTTTTTTAAGATGTTTCGTTCACCAAGTACCCATGCTGATGCAAAGAAGGCGGCCATGCTGCCGAGAACCAAAGTAATCAACCATACGAATTGCATCAGTTTATCGCTGGGGAACGCCCAAAGCTGCGGTGTGTAATACAGCAGTGCTGCCATAGGTAAACAAGCAATCAGCGCGGAAAACATGCGTTTCCAGCTTCGTGTATCAAAGATTGCACCGTGTTTTTTGTGAAGGTGCGCCCAAAGCAGTGCGACATTAAAAAATGATGCCAGTGCAGAAGCCAAGGCAAGCCCTACATAACTCAAAGGTTGCATCAAAATCACAGCGAGTATGATATTCACAATCACCGTATAAATCGCATATTTCATGGGGGCTTTGGCATCTTTGCCTGCAAAACATGCGGTGGACAATACCCGTGCCCAACAGAATACCAGCAAACCTACGGCATAGGCTTGCAAGGCATGGGATGTGTTGGCGGCATCCAAGGCGGTGAACGCGCCATTTTCAAATAGGGTGCGAATGATGGGTTCGGCGAGGAACATAATGCCCACCATGGAAGGCAATATAATCCAAGTCAGCCATGTTAAACCTTGCTTTAAATCTTGTTTGGCTTCGGCGGTGCGATTGTTGGCAAAGTGCTCGGATAATGCGGGTAACAGTGCCGTGCCCATAGCAATGCCAAACAAGGCAAGCGGCAGTTGCACGATTCTATCGGCGTAATAAAGATATGACACTGCACCTGTGGGCAATAATGTGGCTAAAATCGTGCCGACCAAGATATTGATCTGTACGGCGGCAATACCAAGCACGGCAGGACCAAACAACATTAAAGTTTGATGGATGGCGGGCAATCGAGGTCGCCATGTGGGTTTGGGAATCCAACCAATACGTTTAAGCGCAGGAAACTGGATGGCAAGTTGCAATGCGCCACCCAATATCACGCCAACTGCCAAAGCTTCGGCAGGGTTGTCATGCAAAGGTGCTAAAACAACGGCGGCAAAGATGATGGCGATGTTTAAAAGTGCGGGGCTTGCTGCTGCCACAGAGAACTTGCGGTAGGCATTGAGCACTGCCCAAGACATGGCAGCGAGTGAAATCAATACCAAATAAGGAAACATCAAACGTGATAATGTTAATGCTTGCTGCCAGCGGCCTGGCTCATCGTGAAAGCCTGGGGCGAAGGTTAACAACACCCAAGGCATGAATATCATACCTAAAATCGTGAACAATAAGAGTGCGGCGAGCAACAAACCAGCCAGTGCATTCAAATAAGCATGGGCATCTTCTTCGCTTTTTTTGCGTTCTTCAGCCAACACAGGCACAAGGGCAACGGTGAGCGTACCTTCGGCGAACATGCGGCGGAAGAAGTTGGGGATTTTGAATGCCACAAAGAAGGCATCGGCAAGCGGGCTTGCGCCTAAAAGTCGGGCAATAAAGATGTCTCGGATAAAGCCCAAGACACGCGACAGCATAGTCCAACTGCCGACTTTCGCCGCAGCACGGAACAAACTTGGCTTCTTGTCTTTCGCTTGATTTGACTTCACAGTTTCCCCACCCATAATGCGCGACCCTTTGCAGGAGTTGGCACATAGTCAAGCTTCATACAAAGGCTATACGATTAGCGTATAAAGTTTGCGGTTTGTCCAAGGAGGTGATGTTTTTATATGCCAGGAATTAGAGTAAGTACAGATGAGCCAATTGAAATGGCGATTAAACGATTCCGTAAGCAAGTTGAACGTGGTGGTGTTATTAGTGAATGCCGTCGTCGTGAAGCTTATGAAAAACCCTCGATAGCGAAGAAACGTAAAGAAGCTGCAGCACGCAAGCGTCTTATGAAACGTCTTCGTCGTATCCGCGCCCGTCAACGTCGCGAATACTAAGCAAGCAAACCGAATCTTTGGATTCTTTGAAAGCCGTCTTAACCTTTTGGGTTAGGGCGGCTTTTTTTATCGAAAAGTATTGAATCTTTTCAATTTATTATGCTGATAAAGTGAGATAACCATAAACAGAAGGGTATAAAAAAAGCGACCACCTTTCGGCAGTCGCTTTCTTGTCTTGATACTGTTGTTGAGTGAACTACATTCTTGGCATACCTTTGAAGTGGATATAACCAATGCCACCAGAGCGGTTACGTTCGGCTGCAAAGTTTGGATTGGCAGCTTCAACGGCTGTTACCAAAGCCGCAGGAGGTGCACCAACACCATTATCACCAGGATGCTGGTAGTTGGCTCCGATGTATGCATAACCATTGATATTATCCACAGTCATCAAACCAGTAGCCTCTGCACCCATTGGCACAGATAGGATGCGTGATAACGAACGTGTATCAACATTAAATGCCCACACGAAGTTGTTCACATGACAGTTGCTATCTTCACCGACAAACAGTGTGCGATAGGACTCTGAGAACTTGAGGTTGTCAGGATTGCCGACATTGCTTGTAGCACAAAAGTTACCCTGTGCATCAGCAGTCCGCTCGTGTGCAGCAGGTGCGGCGGCATAAGCATTGTCCAAACCTTTAAGCTCTGGGATAGCCGCCAAAGAAGTTGCCACCCATGCACTGCTGATTGCAGCACCCGTTGAGTCGGCTACATTTGCGGCTAGTGATAACTCATAGGTATTACCCGATGTGAGTAAACCCATTTGAATATCGCCAACACCATCAGTCATGCTGTCGTATTGGTAAGAGATGGCGATGTATGCTTTTTTATCAGCAGCATTCATGGCAACACCTTCCATTTTTGTCCACTCACTTGTTGCGCCTAGATAAACCGCATAACGGCGAGTTTCCAAGAATGCAGCAGCTTGAGCCATATTAGGGCGCAAACGCAACCATTCAGCTTTGCCTTTGGTGTGGCGATGGTAGTAGTTGAATACACGCTTATAACCTGCAGCAGTCATATCTGCCGCAGTAACCACGCCGCCAATGCCTGTGCCAACAATGCCTGTTACAGCCGTTGGTAGTACACCAGCCACCGGCTCGATGACAATATCGAAAATGTCAGTTGATTTGGTGCCTGCAGTAACCCATGCTTTGACTTGAGCATCAGTGGCATGACCCAATCGAATCCAAGATAATGTGCCCGCGCCAAGCTCAGCACCTACAACAGCACCAACTTCGCCAGGTGCTGTGTTGGCAGGAGATACAGGGCTTGTTTGGGTGAACTTTGATGCGTACAAGGTGGTTGCAGACAAATCATTGGCGACATCTGCAATACCCATGAACAAAATTGTACTTTTGCTATCATCCCCAGAATAATAAGTTTTGCCATCAGGCATCACTTTAATCAACTCACGCGCCAAACGACCTGTGGCATAATGTTTGACGGCTGTTGCCACACCAGCTTGGTCAACAGTTGTTTCAGTGACATAACCATAGTCGTAAGGGCGGGCAGTGGTTGCACCGAATTTACTTCTAAAGGCTTGATATAAGTTGCCGTTAGAAAAATCCAGAGGATTGGCAACGGGGTTCATGCTATACATATCAAAGTTGTATTGGTCAGCTTCATATTCTTCTGAGCCAATAAATGTGTTCCAAGGCGACTTGGATGCAGCACATGGAATCCATAAACCTTTTTCAGCATTAAAGGTAACTTTATCAAAGCTTTTCATGGTAAGCAGCCCTGTTGTTAAATCCTGTGACAATAGACTATTACCAACAAACATTGGGTTTTTACCATATTGGCTAGCTTGATTACCATCCCAAGTGACATATTCAAAATGCGTCAAATAAGATAAGTCTGCGGTCGTTGCAGAGCTGGGTGCGCCAGCAACTTGAATCAAAGCCGAACCATCAGGTGTATCTGCAACGAACTGGTCTTTATTTGCAGGGGTTAAGCCAGCAGTAAGTGCTTTGTTGGTAACGGTTGTATAATGCGGATTGTTTGCAGCAACAGGGTCGAGAACAGGGGTGCCGTATGTATCCACAATACCACCATAATATTCACCAGCATGTGCACCCGTTGGAATCACATCATCAGAGCGAAACAACATCTTATGTTCCAATGGATAGTTTGTACTTGTACCATCACTAAGGGTAACGGTTGCAACAGATGTCGTGTATGGCACAGACATATTGTATGTTGCATAAGGGTCGCCTTGTGCATATTGGTCAGTGGGTGCGAGCGTGTTTGAGAATGTAATCGCTGTTATCGTGGGGGTGGAGGTCGAGGTCGAGGGTGTCACTCCCCCTGATGAGAGCGTACTTGTGGGTGTGTTATCATTGTTACACCCTGCCAGCATGGCGAGTGCAATATATAATATTATTTTCATATGGTTTTTCATGATGTCCTTCCTGTATTTTTATTCGGGAAAATCCCTTTTTACAGGCTATGGAGGTCATGTGACAGGTTTGGGGTAAACGTATGACAATGAGGAGGCAGGTGTATGACAGATGTGTGATACTGTTTAAAGTTAAGGCTTTATTCGAAGGAACTCACATAACCTAAAGGACGAATGGCGACTGTATTCTTGATTCTTGAACACACCTTCCCATCGGCACGGATGAAAACCATATCAAAACTTGGTGTGGCACGACCATGTTCGGCTAATTCGGCACAAATTTGTTGCTCTTGTTCCGCAGAAAAATCGAAGTGCAACATTAAATCAGAGTTGCCAACACGGATAAAATCAATCGCCAAATTTTTGGTGGCAACCCTATACTTTGGAAACTTTTTGATACAAGCCATGGCAGGAATCGGGTCGGCAAGGCTGGCTTGAAAACCACCAAACATATTACCCGCTGCATTTTTGGATACCCAGTTTAGTGGTAACCGAATGCGAACTTTGCTCCAATCCTCATTATATTCTTCCAGTGATGCACGCATCAAGAAAAAGGGTAGAAAAAGTGAGAATTTTCGTTTGTCAGACAAAAACGAAAGCTTTTTGATGAAGTGGATATTGCTTTTCACAGCTTTAGTCGGTGTTTTTGCTTAGCTTGATAGGTTTGCCAACAAGTTTAACCAAAGGTCTCTTTTCTTGTTCGCCGTTCCAAATGCATACGTCATGTTCATCAAACCATTGTGCATCAAAAGACCAAAGCCATTTATTCTTTTTCTCTACAATGCTTGGCAAGGCAGGCTCACCGCTTTTGGTGCGATTTAAAGCTGATGCCAGCCGCAAAATGGCAGCCAAAGCAATGGTTGAGCGAACATCTTTACTGCGCATACTTTTAAATGCCGCATGTTTGGCATTGGGGCTGGATTTGCGGTGGAATCGCACCATAGCTGCTAACATTTGCTGTTGCCGTTGGGTGACACCTGTGAGATTGGAATGCCCAATAATATAGCTGCCATGTAGGTGAATTTTCTTGTGGCTCATGGTCAAACCAATTTCATGCAATTGGCAGGCCGCAATGAGCAAGCGATAAGCCTCCTCATTTAAGTCCAATAGTTTTTCGCATGCTTGAAAAATAATTTCAGCCGTTTGGGTCACGTGTTTGATTTGGCTACGATTAAGGTTGAATCGTTTTGCCATAGCTTGGCTGGCAGCACGAATAGGGCGAGAAGGTAAACGACCAGAGCTGGCGATGCGGTCGAAGACAATACCTTCACGCAAAGCACTGGGGCACACGCGCAAGGACTTGATTTTGAGTGCGCGCATCACCTCTTCAAGGATGATGCTGCCTGCCACCAAAGTGGCTTGGCGCTCTGCTTCAATGCTTGCAGGCAAAGCATTGCTTTTCACGGCTTCGATAAGTTGGGGGCGAATATTTTTCAAATCTTGTATGGCAAGGTGAGTGGCATCATCATGTTCACAAAAGCTGGAAATGACTTCTGCCAAACTGCGAATAGTGCCTGATGTGCCATACACGGCATGAATAGCAAAGGATTTGTATTCCGATGCCACAGCTTGAATTTTACTGGCAGCAGCGGCATGGCATTGTTTGATTTGACGTGTTGTGTAGTTACCTGCGGCAAAGAATTTTCTTGAATAGCGGCGCGCGCCCATATCCAAGCTTTCCGCTGCAAGCACACCATCGGGGTTGTTGCCGACAATGACTTCTGTGCTACCACCACCAATATCAATAATATGGGCAGGTTCATCTTGAATATAACCTTCCGAGCGTACACCCTGAAACACCAGCCGCGCTTCTTCTTCGCCGCTGACAATTTCAACGACCAAAGCAAGTTCTTGGCGAATGCGTTTGGCAATGGCATACTGATTGGGTGCTTCACGCATGGCAGAAGTGGCAATGCAGTGTATTTCTGCATCATAACTTTCTGCCAATTGTTTGAAGAATTTTAAACTTTCAAGCATACGTCCAATGGCCTCTTCATTGAGCCTACCGCGTGCATTTACACCATCGCCCAAACGCACCCAGTGTTTCATTCTGTCCACAATATGAAATGCGCCGTGTGCTTCGGCTTTGGCAATAATCATATGGAATGAATTGGTTCCCATATCTACTGCTGCAATGTGTTTGCCCAAATGTACGCTCAAAAGCTGACCCTCGTTATGTGCTTGCCGCCTGTTGTGCGCGAACTTTCTTTTGCACAGCTTTTTTCTTGGCGGCTTTTTTCACCTTGGCTGCATCATACTTCTTTAAATGACGCTTGGTCAATTCGTGTTGTTTACCTACTTTTTTTGCGGTTTTACTCATCCGCTTTTCAGTGCGCTTGGCTTTCTTGGCAGCTTTTTTTGCCTTTTTAGCAGCCTTTGCAGCTTTAGCCGCAGCTTTATCGGCTTTTTTAATTGCTTTTGCTAACGCGTCTTGTAGCTCTTTATCATGTTTACTTTTGCTCATAGTTATCCTCAATGTAGTCGTATTTAATTTAAGATTGCTCTGCATATTTCAGCAGAGCATGGTAGTTATTCCGCGTGTTTCTTATTGGAGTAGTCGAGCTTGCGGTGTACGCTTCCTACGATTTTAGGGTCGGGCGCACATGCCACATTTTCATCTTTTCCAGGATAATCCAAGGTGTGGATGTAGTGACGAATGCAATTGATACGCGCCCGTTTTTTATCATCTGACTTCACCACAGTCCAAGGTGCATCGGCCGTGCTGGTATAGAAAAACATGGCTTGTTTGGCTTTGGTATAGTCTTCCCACTTATCCAAGGATTGAATATCAATGGGGCTTAGTTTCCACTGCTTGAGTGGGTCGTGAGTGCGGCTATGGAAACGACGAAGTTGCTCATGGCGGCTGACGGAAAACCAAAACTTGAACAGGTGTAAACCAGAGTTGACCAACATACGTTCAAGTTGCGGTGTTTGGCGAAGAAACTCTAAATATTCTTCATCCGTACAAAAGCCCATCACGCGCTCAACACCTGTGCGATTGTACCAAGAGCGGTCTAAAAACACCATTTCACCTTTGGTGGGTAAATGTTTGATATAACGCTGATAATACCATTGCCCAAGCTCACGTTCATTGGGTTTTTCCAAGGCAATGACATGGGCAGCGCGTGGGTTCAAATGTTCATTAAAACGTTTGATGGCACCACCTTTACCCGCAGCATCGCGCCCTTCAAAAATACCAAGGATACGTTGCCCAGTTTCTTTCACCCAAGCTTGAACTTTAAGCATCTCAATTTGCAGCAAATGTTTCTCTGCTTCATATTCTTCCAAGTCCATCTTTTCAGGGTAAGGGTATGTGCCCATTTCATAACTTAGGGCAAGTAGCTTCTTGCCCGAAATCACCTTAGGTGATTTGAGAACCTTTTTCGGATTACTCATACGGTTGAGTAGTTTTTCCAACTTTTCTTTGTTGCGTTTTTTGTTTTTGCTCATGTTGATTTAGCACCTTTAGTTTTAGACAATAAAATACCAAGGGAACAGAAAATTGTTTCCTTGTTTGCCTTTATTTTGTGGTGAAAAGGTTGGTTGATTAGCTTCAACTGTATTGCGTAAAACCACGCACTGGCTTTTCATGCTCACCATACAGATAATAAGGCTAAATTGCAAACATTATTTTCTATGTTAGAGATGAGAAATCATCATTTCATTAATATATCATGATTGTGTCATATTGTGGTGCAGAGTATTGTTGTTGATACACTTTTAGGAGAGACAATGAGCCAAGATTTACAAGCACCCGAATTATATTTGAATCGCAACTTAAGCATGCTGGCATTTAACCAACGTGTGTTTGAGTTGGCTTGTGATGAATCGGTGCCGCTTTTAGAGCGCCTTCGTTTCTTGTGTATCAGTAGCTCCAACTTGGATGAGTTTTTTGAAGTGCGTGTGGCGATGTTAAAGCAACGTGTGGCGATGGGTTTAAACGCGACTTCACCTGATGGGCTTTCCACATCCGAAACATTGAATGCCATTCGCACCGATGTTGAGGCCTTGGTAGAGAAGCAATATGCATTGATAGAAAATGACATTTTGCCTGCGATGCGTGATGAAGATATTAAAATCTTACCGCGGCATGAATGGAATGAAACCCAACAACAATGGCTTCGCCGCTTTTTCCGTGCGGAGCTATTGCCAGTGCTTACCCCGATTGCCCTAGACCCTGCCTATCCTTTTCCCAAGTTGGTCAATAAAATCTTAAATTTTATCGTCACCCTTGAAGGCAAAGATGCCTTTGGGCGTGATGTAAAAAAAGCCATTGTCCAAGCGCCGCGCTCATTGCCGCGTTTGATTGCTTTGCCTGATGATGTGGCAGATTGTGCGCACGGGTTTGTGCTGCTCTCATCGATTATGCACGCCTATGTGGATGATTTGTTTCCTGGTATGGAAGTGTCGCAATGTCACCAGTTTCGCGTCACAAGAAACAGCGAGCTTTATCGCCGTGAAGAAGAAAGTGAAGATTTGAAAAAGATGATTGCAGCCGAGCTTTTGGATAGCCGATTTGGCGCTGCTGTTCGCCTTGAAGTTTCCATTCGTTGTCCAGAAGAACTTTCCGACTTTTTATTGCATCAGTTCAACTTAAAAGAGCAGGATTTGTACCACGTGAATGGGCTGGTGAACTTGTACCGACTGGCTGCGATTTCTGATGAAGTGGACAGAGCAGATTTGAAATTTAAACCTTTTGTTGCAGGTTTGCCCACATGTTTATCCACCACCAGCGAAGATGATTCATCATCATTGTTTGATAGAATAAAACGCTCGGATGTGTTGTTACATCATCCATTTCAAAGCTTTGAGCCTGTGATGGACTTGTTAAATCAGGCAGCCAACGACCCTGATGTATTGGCGATTAAACAAACCATGTACCGCGTTGTACCCGACTCACCGATTGTAAATGCGTTGGTGAAAGCTGCGGCCAATGGCAAAGAAGTGGTGGCAATTATTGAGCTTAGAGCGCGGTTCAATGAAGCGGATAATATTGGTTTGGCAGATAGACTTCATGCTGCGGGTGTACAGGTGATTTATGGTGTGGTGGGTTATAAAACACACGGTAAAATGATGTTGATTGTACGCCGCGAAGGTCGTCGTTTACGCCGTTATGTGCATCTTGGCACAGGTAACTATCACAGTATTACATCTAGGTATTACACTGATTTCGGGCTGCTCTCATGCAACCCTGAGCTTGCAGAAGATGTACATAAAATGTTTCAACAACTTACAGGCACAGGTCGCGTGCAACGCATGAAAACACTGCTTCATGCCCCTTTTACCCTGCACAAAGGCATGTTGGAGCGTATTGAGCGGGAAATTGGACATGTGCAAGCAGGTGGACAAGGGCGCATCATTGGTAAAATGAACGGTTTGGAAGAGCCAGAAATGATTCAAGCTTTGTACCGCGCTTCGCAGGCAGGTGTCAAAATTGATTTGATGGTGCGCGGTATTTGTTGTTTGCGTCCGGGAATCAAAGGCGTGTCAGAAAATATTCGTGTGCGCTCGATTTTGGGTCGTTTCTTGGAGCATCATCGGGTGTATTATTTTTTGAATGGTGGAGACGAAGAGTTGTTTTGCGCCAGTGCCGATTGGATGAGCCGCAATTTATTGCACCGCGTGGAAACATGTTTCCCAATCTTGGATAAAACATTGTTCGACCGCGTGATGAAAGAAGGGTTGCGCACCTATTTGGCGGACAATACAGGCACTTGGAACTTGCGTTCGGATGGTCGTTATGTGCGCATACGTTCCGATGCTAAACCAAGGTCGGCACAGCAAGAATTGATGGATGCACTTGGGCATATGAATGCGGGCTAAATAAACCAATCCGCCATCCTCGCCTACACGGGAATGACAGATTGGCATTAGGTTTTGGTCTTCAATCAGCGCGCTTTTAAGTTTTGAAAGCCTAAAAGCTATTTTGTTTTTCTTCTAAGGCTTCCCAACGTTCATAACCTTGCTCTAATAGTTTGGACAACGCATCCAATCGTTTCTGGTCTTTTTGAAAGCTTTCAGGGTCGTTAGAAAAATAATCGTTATCACAAAAACGCGCTTCGATGGCTACTTTTTCTTCTTCCCACGACTCAATATTGGCGGGTAAATCATCCAGTTCTTTTTGTTCTTTGTAGGCAAGTTTTTTGACAGGGCTTGTTATTTTTTCAGTCTTAACATCTGTTTTTTTGCGTTTAACGGCTGTTTTCTCTTCTTTTTCACGTAAAACAGCGCGTTCTTTCCATGCCAAATAATCAGAATAACCACCTTCGATGGGTATAATTTTGCCATCACCTTCAAATGCCAACACTTTGCTCACCGTTCTATCCATAAATGCTCTGTCATGGCTAACGATAATTACCGTGCCCTGATATTTGGCTAAAGCTTCTTCGAGTACAGCAAGTGTACCAATATCCAAATCATTGGTCGGTTCATCCAATACCAAAAGATTGGCAGGTTCGAGTAGTAGTTTGGCGAGTAATAAACGACCACGCTCACCACCCGATAAGGCGGAGACCCGTGCATTTAGTAGTTCTTTATCAAAGAGGAAATCTTGCATATAGCTGACAATATGGCGTGGTTCATGTCCACCAATATGCACAAAATTACCGCCGCTTGGCACAAGCACATCTTTGAGCTTGGCTTCGGGGTTCAACTGGCGAATTTGGGTTAAAAATGCAGGGGCAAGGCGCACACCATGTTTGACGCGACCACTATCGGCTTGCAACTCACCCAATAGAATTTTGAGCAGTGTTGTTTTACCTATACCATTGGGGCCTAAGAAACCAATGCGTTCACCCGCCATGATTTTGCAATTGAACTTATCGACAATCATTGCGGTTTCAAATTTGTGGCAAACATCAATGGCTTCAATCAACAACTTGCCCGGTTTAACCCCCGATGCCACGCGTAAATCCACATCACCACCACGCAGTTTGCGGGCAGCGCGTTGTTTTCTTAAATCCTCAAGGGCGCGAACTCTGCCTTCATTGCGTGTTCTTCGCGCAGGAATGCCTTGGCGAATCCACTTCTCTTCGTTCGCCAGCATTTTATCGAACTTTTTGTGCTCTCTGGACTCAATTTTTAATAACTCAGCTTTTTTCTGCAAATATTCAGCATAACTGGCTTGGAAATGGGTGAGTTTTCCTCTATCGAGTTCAATGATTTCTTCTGCTACGGCATCCAAGAAATATCTATCATGGGTAATAAATAGAACCGCACCTTTGAATGATGCAACAAAGTCTTCTAACCATTCAATGGATGCTATATCCAAATGGTTGGTGGGTTCATCCAGTAATAATATTTCAGGCTCGACCACCACAGCTTGGGCTAAAGCTACGCGGCGCAACCAACCGCCCGATAATTCACCCACATCACGGTCAGCATCCAAGTCTAATTTGGTAATTGCCGTTTCAATTCTTGCGTGTAATTTCCATGCACCCAAATGATCCAATTCATGTTGTAAATCTTCGAGTTTTTTTAAGGCTTTATCAGAGTAATCGTGTTCCAGTTGGGTGGTGGCTTGATGATAAGCGTCTAAGACTTTGGCAACACCACCCAAGCCTTCGGCAACCACCTGAAATACACTTTGACCTGCTTCAAAATGAGGGTCTTGATGCAAATATGCGACCTTACATCCGCTTTTTATTTGTACACTGCCGTCATCAACATCCATTTGCCCAGCAATCACTTTAAGCAGCGTGGACTTACCTTCGCCGTTGCGCCCAATCAGCCCTACGCGCGCACCTGCGCGAATACGCAAGTCCACATTGTCCAACAAGACCTGATGACCAAAGGCCTTTTTCAGACCGTGTAACATTAAAACTGGCATATTTTATCCTTAGGCTTAGATGTCATGCCGAACGAAGTTGAGGAATCTTGAGATTTCTCCACGCTGGTCGAAATGACAGAGTATTATTATCACACTTGAAAAAGTCATGGTTGTTCGACTGTTGATTGTGTGGTCAAATGTTGTTCAATATCATATTTTGCAAGGGCAACGACTGCGGCTGGTAACACAAAAATATTAAGAATAGGCACAGCCATGAGTAGCAATGCTATGCCGCCAAAACCAAGCCAAAACCAGCGGTTTTCTTTCATGTTTTGTTTGCGAGCTTTGAATGGCATGTCTTTTCGGGAGGCTTGTGTGTCAAACAATTCATAATTGAGGAACTGGATGCTGCCATAAGTCCAAATCAGCGTCATCAAGGGTGGAAACCAGAAGAATACCAATGCCAACAGCCCCCAAAGCAATAAACCAAACAGTGGGCGAATAGAGTTTATCATGGCTGCCAAGGCTTGATTTGCCCACGATGCATCATTTTCAACGGTGGCAAACCCCATGATTTTTTCTGTGCGGTACGCCAAGGTATCAAGCCACGGTGCTGCTGCCGCAGATGCCAATGCCACAAATGCCACCGCACCAACGACGATAGAAAGTAACCCAGCGAAAAATGAAGCGATATAACCAACGACCACCCAATACCAAGCATCCCCTTCAGGAATCCAAATCGAAGCCAAATATTCAGAAAAGAAGAACACGCCCAACATTAAAGCGAGCATTAATCCCGCCAATAAACCCAGCACGCGCCATAATACCGCGCGCAATTCGGCTTCTCTGAATAACATCATCAAACCTAAGAAAAATGTAGTGATTCCTGCAATCATAAATACTCCTTACGCAGCAATGTTTTTTTGACAGTTGAAACAATATACATGCCCTTTAAACCGTTCATTAAAGCTCTTGCAATAACTTATATTTTTTGACGTAACCTGCCCCTCACATTCTTGGCAAACAAACGCTTTTTCTTTTTGGTCATTATCGGTAATACCAAAGCGTTTTTTGTAGTTCTCTATACTCTTGCAGTGCAGATGAGCTACTGCTTCAGCAAAGTCTTGAACACTTTGTTGAGACATTAGCTTTGAAGCCTTAGTTAACACTTCTTTTACGCCGAGAGTTTCATATTTTTCATCAAGTTTTGATAAGAATTGTGCAGCCATGATGACGTGAGATGAGTCAAAAGTTTTTGAACGTTTGAGAATGGTGTTTTGGTCAATTAGCACATAGCTTTGGATGCTCGGCTTTAGCACAATACCTAGGCGTTTTGGTAGTAGTGGTTGAATCGCCTTTTCAAGTATAAAAGCATGTCTCTTGTTTTGTTCAATAGGGGAAGATACAGCATATTCTTTTTCTTGGTAAGATGCGATAAAAGAGCCATCATCCAGAATATGCAGAGTATCTCCGTAGGCTTTGGTTTCTAAAACATATATATCCAAAGCTCTTGTGATAATTAAATGGTCAATTTGGGCTACCTTTCCCTCATGTTCAATTCTCAAATCATGGATAATTGCCCAGTTTTTCGCTTTGTCTAAATAGAAATCTAGAAGATACGCGGTGTTCTTTTCACCTTTTTCTCCAGCATTGAGGCGTTTCCACTCTTGCTCCACCAAGTATGCCTTATTAGCAGGCAGGTTAAATGACTTTAGGATTCCAAGTTCAAGCTTTCGTGTTTCTAAGGAATCCATAGGCTTAATTATCATTATAAAACTACCCTCCCTTTCTCTAAACTTGACCAAAACCTACCCATCACAGACGATGTTGCCATGAATTCATTAACCTTACCTATCTTTAAGCATATTTCAGAGACCACATTAAGCCAAATGTTGCAGCAGATGATACCTGCGGGCGCAGATGATGCGGACTTGTATTTGCAGCATAGTGTGTCTGAATCGGTATCCTTGGAAGAAGGCAGGGTGAAACATGTATCGGCAAGCACGCATCAAGGTATTGGGGCGCGGGTGATTATGGGTGAGGCATCG
>DQSL01000032.1 GCA_015663235.1 Mariprofundaceae bacterium | reverse complement strand
CATCACGGCTATCAACCAACTTCATCACATCGAATCTTGTCACTTCTTTGCTGTATGAAAGCACAGAACCCATGCCGACCAGAATAGAAATTGTAAACACAATCAATGCAAATTTGCCTAAATTCATGTTTTGTCTCCTTGGTTAAAGATAAACTTGGGTCGAGCGGTCATAATCAAAGCGGGTAACACGGTTAGCGTTGCCACAAAAGAGGATAACATGGCAGCAGATACCAGCAATCCCATCTGTTGGTTGGGCGGCATTTGGCTGGCAAGCAATACCATAAATCCAGCCACCACCACGGCTGCATTAAAGAAAATCGTTTTGCCCGTGGTTGCCAACGAAAGAGGCAAGGCTTCTTCGATGTTTTGCGTGCGTTTGTATTCATGTTTTATTTTGTAAATCATGTGAATGGCATAATCCACGCCAATACAAATGGCAATGGATGTAAACATGGATGAACCCCAACCAATGCTCACACCAGCTATGCCCATCACAGCAAAATTAAGGATAACTGCTGCCAACACAGGCACCATCACAAACAAACCTGCAACAAAGGAGCGCATCATCACCCATGCAAACAAGAAAATGGTGAATATGGTGGTCATGATATTAAAGCGCAGATTGTCGGTAATCATTTCAGTTTGTACAAAACCGATATGTGCATTGCCAGCTACACTCCATTTCACGCCCAAAGGCTCAAAATACTGTTGCGCCAAACGTTTGATTTCGCGCTCAATCACCACCCCACGAATATAGTCATCAGATGTGGCGAAGATGCGAATATTGGCTAGACGATAATCACTATCAACAACCTCTGAGAAATCATCGGGCGCACCTGAAAATGAATACAATAATAGATATTGGGCAATCAAGTCGCTGGAATCGGGTATTTTTTCCATTTCGGGTCTGTCTTCATTCATCACCCTGTGCATTCGGCGGATAAAATCAGCAATTGTGGTTGTGCTGCCAATACCTTCCACCTTCTCAATGCCTTGTTGAAAATTCCACACAGCTTGAAGTAATTCAGGCTCATAAAAAGCATCTTTATTCTCGGCTTCTAAGATGATGTTTCGCTGATATGAACCCACAAAACGCGAGTTAATTTCATGGTCTGCTTTGACAATAATAGAATCTTGTTGGAAGTTGGCAAGGTATGAGTCTTGCACATATACAAGGGATGCACCTGCGGCGGCAATAAAAATAAAGCCACTTGTCATCAGTAAGGTTTTTTCATGGTTGTGTGTTACCCAGCGTCCAAGTGCGGAGAGCGTTGAAGCAATAAAACCTGCTTGTTCTAACCCTGATTCTTGCGATTGTTGTATCAACTTTTTCGATGCTTTCACAGGCAACAAAACCAGCAATGCGGGCACCAAAGTCAACGAAACAAACATGGCATAAATAATACCCACGGCGGCAAACAGCCCCATCATTTGCAAAGGAACCATGCCCATCATTAAGAAGGATAAAAAACCAGCGGCAGTAGTGAATGATGTGAGTGCCACAGGTCGCCACATTTCGTCCATGGTATCTTGCACCAATGTCTTTTTGTCAATGTTTGGTTTAAGCAATACCAACTCATAATATTTGCCCAAAATATGAATGGCATCAGCAACACCAATCGCCATTAAAGTGATAGGAACCATGGTTGTGGTTGGATACATAGGCACACCAACCCCAGCCATCAAACCCATCGCAGCAACCACGGAAAACATCACCACAGCCATAGGAATGACCACGCCACGAAATGAGCGGTAGGTGAAAAACAAGAGTATCATTAAGATGATAAACACCAAAGGCAGCATCACATTCATATCCTCTTGGATATAAAGCCCCAATGTTGCTTCGGCGACAGGTAAACCTGCGATATAGAATACTTCGGGTCTGGATGTAGAGATACTATTTACTATTTTTTGTACAGAGGCGTAGACTGAAAACTTACCTAAGCCTTGCTGAAGTAAAAGGTCGTGGGGTTCTAACTCTGCTAAAATAGCTGCCGCAGAACCATCTTTGGCAACAATAAACCCATCATAAATATCAAAGGCTTGAAGGGATGATTGTAGCTTTTTTAAACCCTTATTATCGGTAGGTATATCTTCCATGAAGGGTTGAACTTCCATGCCATCAGCAGTGCCATAAATATTGTCTTCCGTGGCTAGAGAAACCACATCATAGTCGGAAATCCCAGGCACCAAACGCACAGCCTCAGTTAAAGACTGGATGAGTTTGAGCGTGTCAGTTTGATAAATGCCGCCATCATCACGAATGATGCCAAGCCAAAGCAAGTCAGGCGTGCCAAATATTTCTTTCATGCGGTCATTGTTTAATGTCGCTTGGTGACCTTTGGGAATAAACACCTCGGTGTCGGTATCTATGGTCATGTGTTGCAGTTGCGATGCGAGCAGAAATGTAATCAGCGATACAGTTGCGATGGTGAATTTTGGCCAATTGATAACCCACGAAGTAAATTTTTGCATAAATGCCCCTATGGGTTTGCCAGCCCGTTATAAATGGTGTTTATTAATGATTGAAGTTGTTTTTCTTTGTCTTTCAATGCGCCTTGCAGACAAGTTGGCATATCAAAACAGTAGGTGGCGAGATAAAGATTAGCCGCCATGACTTTAGCATCGCCAGCTCTAAGAGCTCCGCTTTGTTGCCCATGTTTGATGATCTGTGTCATATATTTGATGGTTCGGTTTTCATAAGCTTGCAGTATTTCACCATGATGGGTTGAAATAAGCTCGACCAACTCATGCAGATGGGGTGTTTCTGAGAAAAATTGGTGCATATATCCCAGCCGCGCATTGAGGTAGGTGTGTAGTTGTTCCAAGCTGTTGGTTTTATCTTGTGCTGCGGCTTCGCTTACTTCAGTTTGTTCTTGCATACATCGCTCAGCACCAGCCGCTGCAATGGCTTCTTTGTTTTTATAAAAGCGATAGAGGTTGCCAACGCTCATGCCACAATCTTTAGCCCGCATTATTCATAAATACTGCCGCGCCCTTGCTTGCCCCTTTATACGCAACAAATCTTTCATCAATTGTTCGTAAGTACAGCTACGAACAATGTCTTCAATATGCGTTGCAAACAAAGTTTCGGCGCAATCATCAAGACGATTTATGAATAATGCGGGTTAGCAATCTCAGCCATGGTTGTTTTGCTGTAGCCATAGTGTGCAAGCCGACGGCTTGCGGCTGAGATGATTTTGTTTTGTATCTGATTGTTCATGGTGAGAGTAAATAGAATTGAATATTGAATGTAAAGCAATAACATTCATTATTTACTAAAGTTAGACAGCACACACATCACATTTTGGCAAAATTAAAAAGGGCGAATGACCTAGCGGTTTAGTTTTTTATCATCTATAACCTTAATAAGTTCTAGCGATGCGGGGGGGTAGAGAAATGATGACCAATGTTCAACTTCTTGTCATGTGTATGTTTTACGCAATCATTATTGCTTCCGTTATGCGCATGATATTTTAATTTCACCCTCACGGTTCATCTGTAAAAATACCAGCGAATAAAATTTTTTGCAATCAAATACACCGCTCGATTGTTTATAAGGCTACAGGCTGCCAAAAGCTTGTTCACGATAAACAGGAGAGAATATGTCTTTATACAAAAATAGTTTAATAGGTCTGGCTGCGCTGCTGCAAGCCAAGGGACCACACGAGCGAGCTTATTTGTTTTGCGCTATAAGAACACGCTTTCTTAACTTGAACAAATGTGAAAACTTGGTTGTGGTGGTGAACTTGGATGGTGTTTCTTCGCAGGAGTGGGCAAGCGTGTCTGACGACCTTGTTTTTGTAGATTTTCACCACTTAGAGAAAGCGTTGACTTGCTTGAGAAGCGTTGAGCGGGAAGCATTGTTTTTGATGACAGTTGAAGGCTATACAGCCAAAGAAGTTGCAGCTTTTACAGGGCAAGCGCGTGGCACACTTGCTTTACTGCAAAGTAAACAACAAGTCAGCAGCGATTTTTTGGTCAATACTTGGTGCGAAGGTGACTTATTTTACAGCCTAGCATCAGGTTTGTAATTTTCAGTTGCTGCTTTCTTAACATTGGTTAACTTCATCAGTAGTTCCCGATTTATTGGTGTTTTTTGTAGTATCTCAAAATTAGGGTTTATACCGCCAAAATGACGGTGTTTTTTAGGTCTCAATATATTTCCCCTGAACAACATGGCAAGAAAAAAGCCAACAAACACTAGGCTTATTGGCTCTTATGGTTCTTTAGCGAACCTTCATATGGTACCCGAGGGCGGATTCGAACCGCCACGCCGTGAGGCAAGGGATTTTGAATCCCCCAAGTCTACCAGTTCCATCACTCGGGCATTATGTAT
>DQSL01000098.1 GCA_015663235.1 Mariprofundaceae bacterium | reverse complement strand
TCTGTGCCTGCAAACATAGAGCCAAACATACATGTTGATGCACCTGCAGCAATCGCCTTAGCAAAATCACCAGAGAATTTAATGCCACCATCACCAATCACTGGCACACCAGCATCCGCAGCCATCTTGGCACATGCCATAATCGCTGACAATTGAGGAACACCCACACCTGCCACCATACGTGTCGTACAAATCGAACCTGGTCCAATGCCCACTTTCACCGCATCCGCACCCGCATCAATCAATGCTTTGGTAGCTTCGGCTGTGGCAATATTGCCACCAATGATTTGTACATCATCACCATACTGTTTTTTCAAGTCAGCAATTTGCTGAATCACACCTTGCGAATGCCCGTGAGCGGTATCCACAATCACTGCATCCACACCTGCTTCTCTTAACAGTTCAAAACGCGCGACTTCTTTTTCGCCAACGCCCATCGCAGCCGCAGTTAACAACCGACCCAAATCATCACGCACAGCATTCGGATGCTCAGAAGCTTTTTCAATATCACGCACTGTCATCATGCCGCACAACTCGCCTTTTTTGTTGACCATAGGTAACTTTTCAATGCGATATTCGCGGAAGAGTTGTTTGCATTTTTCAATGCTTGTGCCTGAAGTAATGGTGATAAGGTTTTCTCGTTTGGTCATCACATCCAATACATGTTTGCGTGTATCATTTTCAAAACGAATATCGCGGTTGGTAATAATACCACTTAGTTTACCGTTACCATCCAAGACTGGAAAGCCAGAGAAACCACAGGATTGCGCTAAATTGCGTACTCCCTCCAACGTCATATCTTCACGCACTGTTAACGGTTCTTGCACCACACCCGCTTCATAACGTTTCACTTTACGCACTTCATCAGCTTGTTGTTCAGGCGTTAAATTTTTATGAATCACGCCAATACCACCTTCTTGGGCAAGGGCAATGGCAGTGCCTGATTCGGTCACTGTGTCCATGGCTGCGGAAATCACAGGGATATTAAGCGATATTTTATTGGTAAATCGAGAAGTTGTGCGAACGATTGCTGGTAATACGCTGCTTGCCTGAGGCACAAGCAATACATCATCAAAGGTATATGCTTCCTCAATCATGTTTCCTGAAAGTGGGGTTAATGAAGACACGGACTTCCTCCTGAACTTGAAGTCAGCCGCATACTATAAAACAACGAACATTAAACAAGTTTCAATAATGAGGCGGCGGTACTTCCTGCTCAGAACCATGCGTTTGCCCTTGCACATCATTGCGCATTTGCGAAAGTGTTTTCTCTATAAAATCAATTTGATTTTGTTGCCTGATTATCACTTCATTCAACTCTTGAATCAAACGCTCTTGATATACACTTTTTGTCTCTAACACTTCAATTCTTGAATCCATTTATTCCCTCATTTAATACTAAACTTTCAACACTGTTATCGAAGGATGGTTGAAATTTTCATCCCGATGAAAGCCTTTAACCAACAGGATAGAATGCCCCGAGCTTGCAAGCCTAAACCTTTCCACCAAATCTTTCGCTAGAAATGCACGATTCTCCATTGGTTCACATTCAATCAATACAGGTATTACCCCCCAAACCAAGCTCATTTTACGACAGACCTCTGCATGGCTACTCACTGCTAAAACTGGCGCCTCAGGGCGCTCCGCACTCACTGTTAATGTTGTCCATCCTGATTCAGAGCAAACAACAATACCACGTACCATCAAGTCTCGCGATAGAAGAGCTGTTGATCGTGCAACGGCATTGCCAAAACGCAGTATTTCACCACTGCTACTCACCTGAACCCCCCCATCGTTTTGCAAGTTTGCAGAAGATGCAAATGCACCATGATTCCAAAGGTAAGATTCTGTATTTAAAATGACGCGAACCATCATCTCTACCGCTTCCACTGGGTAGCTCCCCACCGCAGTTTCACCAGACAGCATCACTGCATCTGCACCACTACTCACTGAATGGAAAATATCTGTTGTCTCCGCCCGTGTTGGTCTTGCATGTTCAATCATAGACTCCAGCACTTGCGTTGCTACAATCACTGGTTTATTTAACTTTCGTGATTCTTCAATAAGCATATGTTGCGCAATAGGAACCTGCTCAGGAGGAAGCTCAACCCCCAAGTCACCCCTTGCAACCATCACTGCATCCGAGGCCGCTATAATCGCGGTTGCATTTTCTAACGCTTCTGGTCTCTCAATCTTGGCAATAATAGATGTTGAAGCACCCTGTTTCTCTAGCCAAGACCTAAGGTTTATAACATCATCGGCGTGGCGCACAAACGAAAGTGCCAAATAATCCACGCCCAAATCAACAGCAAACGCAGCGTCCTTATAATCTTTGGCTGTCATCGAAGGCGCAGACACAGATGCATCGGGCAAATTGATACCCTTATGGTCGCCTAAAATACCACCTTGCACAACACGGCACTGCACATCAGAACCCTCAATATGTTCAACCACAAGCTCCATCACGCCATCAGCAAGAAAGATTCTTTGCCCCACATCAACATCTTCAGCCAAGGCGCTATATTGTGATGGAATCACACCTGCTTTACCAACAACATTACGCATCGTTACCACGACATTTTCGCCTTGTTCAAGCGTGATAGATCCGCCTTCAAATGCTCCCGTTCGAATTTTAGGCCCGCATAAATCAGCTAAAATTGCAATATGCATCCCGCATTCAGCAGCAGCTTTTCGTATAAATTCATAACTTTTCTTGTGCGTATGATGCTCACCATGTGACATATTTAAGCGGAACACATTGGCTCCCGCATCAACCAACCTCTTAATTATTTTCTCACTCGAAGATGCAGGACCTATGGTTGCCAGCACTTTGGTTCTTTTATTTTTTAGTAACTTTTGTTTCACTAACACCAAAACCTCCCTTGTGACACCAAGCACTATATTATAAATAAATACCTTTATTAGAAAGTCTTTATGAAAATCGCTGCAACAAAACCTTGCTACAAAGGATTAATCCTAATGATAATTAGACGCAACAGTAAGAAACGCCTAGTATTCAACCCATATTAATTTTTAAAGTGCGCACAATCAGGAGTTTGGTCATGAAATATAACACCCATTTAATGACAGCCTTCATCGTAGCCTTAATGTCATTCAACAGTTTAGCATATGCGAGTGATGATGAAGGTGACGATAATAGCAATGACAGCAGCAGTAGTGATGTTTCAGTCATTGTCGGTCCTCAAGGGCCTGCTGGTCCTCAAGGTCCAATCGGCTTGACTGGTCCGCAAGGTCCTGCTGGCGCTGATGGAGTAAACGGAATTGACGGTGCGGTTGGTCCACAAGGCCCAATCGGTTTAACTGGTGCAACAGGTCCTGCTGGTCCTCAAGGCCCTATCGGTTTCTGCGGACAACAAGAAGGTGACATCATTGCTTGTTACACGGACCCATTCGGACTTTCCACGCTAAATGTAGGTGCTTGCCGCTCTGGTATTCGTATTTATTCGGGTGGTTCGTTTAGCGCATGTATTGGTGAAGTAACGCCTACCGCTGAACTATGTGGAGCATCTGGTGCAGGCAATGGCATTGATGAAGATTGCGATGGTATTGCAGATAATGGCTGCACTACTGGTGGTCCTGGTGGGGGGGGGATCCTATAGCTACCAATAACAAGGCTATAAAGGTGTGTTTTTAATGTTTAATCATCAAGACATATCATTATCAGTGGTCTCTTTAAACTTTTTATGAATCTAAAAATATTGATGCAACCGCATTACGTTTTTCTCACTGCTGTATTGCTGAGCGTTTCTACTCAGGGGTTCGCGATTCCTTCTCATCCCATAGGTGGGCTAACTTACGAATATTCAGGGCAGGTTAATTCCATCTCCATTGGCGGATCTTTAAGAGCTTCAAAAGATGTAATACCTCTTGATCCATACCCGCGAAAGAATGATGCTTGCCTGGTCAACCCAACCTCGACTGCTAATTTAGGTCAAGCTATGCGCCAACCTGGTGATGTTATTAATCTAGGGCTGCCTGCAGGCTCAACCATACTGGCTGCCCACTTATATTGGGCAGGCTCGTACTCTCCTGATACCATTGCACCTACTTACAATCTGACAGCAGTCACGACCTCTCCGATTTTGTATAGCCCTGCACCAACTTATCCAGTAGGAGGTGTACCTATGCCTGCTTCAAATGCACTGTTACCTGATTTCACAGTCACGTTAAACGGCTCTGTTTTCACCAGCGATAAAAATATGACGGATACTTTTCTACAGACTAACGCTGGTTACTATAATCCTGCCATTTATCCAGGATCCATCTATCCTTTTGATTTTTTTGGAGGTCATGCTGACGTTACAGCTTTAGTTGCAGCCACTGGAAATGCTGTTTATACATTTGGAGGTCTCACAGTCAACACACAAGGCTATCATTGTTTTAGTAATGCCGTCTTAGCAGGGTGGGCTCTTCATGTTGTTTATGAAAATCCAGTCGAACCTTTTCGAGTTGTAAAATTATATGATGGTTTCCAAATTTATAGAGATGCAAGTGTATTGATTAGCCCTGCTGGATTCACAGTGCCTGCAGTGCCTGCAGGCAAGTTGGTCATCACAACATGGGATGGTGATGAAGGAAACTCTACTGCTGGTGCGTTGTTTAGTGAGAATCTTAAAATAAATGTACCCCCTTCAACGATTCCTACATTCCCTTTATCTGGGCCACTCAACCCTCTTGTTGATGCAGGTACAGGGCTACCCAACCAGTTTAATGGAACAGTCAACACCACTTCCCCAACATTCCCTCTTGTTATCCCAAACTCAACAACTTCAATCGGAGCAGCACCTGCGCCTTGGGGTATAGATGTTGACCACTATGATGTTTCAGCACAACTCACACCAGGGCAAACCAGCTTAACTACAGAATACAGCTCTGGTACAGACCTGGTTATTCTAAGCTCCGAAATCATGACTTTAGAAAATGATGTTTTTGCAGATTTAGCCATTACCAAAACACATGTTGGTAACTTTGGTGTGGGCATACCCAATAATTATACACTTACTGTAAGTAATGTCGGTACGGGTATTTTGCTTGATGAACCCGGTCCAATCACTGTAGTCGATACTTTACCTGCAGGTTTAAACTACGTGTCGGCATCCGGTACAGGGTGGGCATGTGTTTTTGCAGGCACACTTAGCTGCTCTCATCCTGGCCCTCTCATCAAAGGTGCATCTCTGCCACCCATCACATTAACAGTCACCGCACCTGCTGTTGGAACCGTAACCAATACGGCAACAGTATCTGGCTCGGTCATTGACAACCTCACCTTGAACAATACTGCAACAGACTTAACCAATATTATTGCGCCACCTATCCTAACTGTACTCAAATCTGCAAGTGCTGGAACAGCAACACCTGGAAGCGTGCTCACTTATAATGTGCTCATCACCAACACAGGTCTGGGTGCTGCAACAAGTGTTAGCCAAGATGACAGGCTTAGTAGATATACTTCTTTAGGCATTGATTGTATGCCAGCAACCGCAGCTCAGCCAACACCACATACCATTACTTATACGGATGGTGCGCCAGCATCCACGCTCACTTTGGGTGCGTTGTCCTTCTCCAATGATAATGGTGTTACGTTTGCTTATGTTCCTCCTGCGCTAGGCGGCGGCGTTTGTACATTCGACCCAGCTATCACCCACTTTAGACAAGCGATGTTAGGAACTATGCCATCTTTGGGAACGTATTCACTGCAGTATCAAACACAGGTGAAATAACTCTTTAGTCGTCACACCGACCTTATAGGCAAAAGTGTCATACCGTACTCGATACGGTATCCATCCATACGGATCAAGCCCACAAGACGTGTCACTTGTTTATATTGCTATACAGAAGGGATTCACCCATTCTAAAGATGTCGCTGTTGACGTTTATTATACCCAGTAGCTTTCTTTGCTGGTGTTTGTAAAAACGATTTAAGTCCTTTTTCATGGTATGCATATGTTTGTAAAAACTTGGGTATTTTTCTGCCTTCGAGCTTCAATAAATCTTGTAGAAGCGACAAAGCAACAAATTCATCATGTGCACCTTGAACCTCTGTTTGGTAGCGGAATAAATATTGGGCAAGCCTTTCCAATGATATTTTCCATGTGCTATTGGTTTCCTGATAAACCCACAGCGAAAACGCAAAAAAATGTTTGAATACATCACCGTCTTGAAGCCAAAGCTGCGGAATGCTCTGCTTAAAGTTGCCACTGTTGTAATACAGGTTCCAAAAGCGAGCAAAACGTTTCATCTGCTGAATATCTTCAAAGCTCAACTTATCATTGCGCAAAATGTCATAAGGTGGAACATCAGAATACACCATGCCAAACTGAACATCATGCCTATCCAGTGTTGTGCCTGCGAGTTTTTTCAGAATACCAATTTGGATTTCAGCCTCAGACATGCCAACAAGTTTGTTCAAACCTTGCCCAAAACTTATTAAATCCTCACCTGGCAAACCCACAATCAAATCCAAATGCATATGTGCAGATGTTTCATGCTCTAAAAATGCAATATTTTGCTCAATTTTATCCATTTTAAGGATACGGTGAATATTTTTTGCCACTTCAAGGTTCAGTGTTTGGATGCCAATCTCAAGTTGCAATGTTGCAGGCTCAAACTTGGTCATGCGCTCTTTTAGGGCTGCGGGAAAATGGTCTGGAATCACTTCAAAATGCACAAAGTAAGGTGTTGGCTTGGATAAAAAGAAATCCAATAGTTGGGAAGCGATTTTAATATTCAAGTTGAATGTACGGTCAATGAATTTAAAATTCCTAACTCCTCGCTGCCACAATTTTTCCAATGCTTGCAAAAAAGCCTCTGTATAAAAATTGCGCACCTTCTCATCGCGGGATGATAAACAAAACTCACATTGAAAAGGACAACCACGCGAAGCTTCCACATAAATATAACGATTTGCCACATCTTCATCGGTGTAATAATCATAGGGTAGCTTAATATCTTGAATGTCGGGCAGTGCCGCTTGAATGATGCGCGCTGTGGGCGGCAAGCCACCTTGAATGGCTTTGACCAGTTGATAAAAAGCCAAGTCACCCTCACCCTGAATCATATAGTTGGCTGCATCAAAATTAACGCGCATCGGCAAATAACTCACCTCAGGACCACCCAACACAATGATTACATCAGGGCTTACTTTCTTCAAAGTATGTACAAGCTCAGCACATTGTTGCACATTCCAAATATACACACCAATGCCAATCACACTTGGCTTACACGCAAGAAGTTGCTCTGCAATATCCTGAACTTGGTCATTAATGGTAAATTCTTGAATGTTCACGCTATCTTGCAGCTCTTGCATATTGGCATATAAATACCGCAAGCCAATAGAACTATGCGCATATCTCGCATTTAGTGTGGTTAATTGAATATTTTTAATTATCATTTTAGAAGAAAGCTAACATTAAAGCCCTTTTTATCCATATGTCATAATGATAAAAGAACACTTGCTATACTTATGCTTTTAATTATATCATTCTAGCTACACAAATAAAAAAGGAGCATCTTTTGCCTGAATCGAAAGCACTTGAGAAACAATTGATTCAGCACCTTCGCAAAGAAAATGTCCGTAGCGCAAAGGATGCTGAAGCTTTATCTTTTCTCAAAAAGGTAAACATACTCCTTAAAAAAAATAAAAATGTTGAGGCTGCATCCCATCACGCAGCACTTGCGGCAGTGCTTGAAAAAAATGCTGCCCTATCTTTAAAAGCAGCGCGAAGTTATCAAAAAGCAAGTGCGTTTGATGCTGCTGCGCGTTGGTTTCTCATTGCAGCAGAAAGGTATGCCAATGATATAGAAACATCAAAGTCAGTCGCAGCGCTGCGCATGTATATCCAATTAAAACCTGAAGATAAGAAAAATCCAAAACGTATTTACGACTTGTGTATCCAACATGGCGCAAGTAGAGACAACCCGCCTTCTATTTTGTTATCCGAAGCGGATGTGGCAAGCAGCAAGCTTTTAGCCAGCGAGTTTTTTGAAACATTTGATAGCGCAAGCTTTGACCACCTGCTTAAAAACCTTAATTATCATAAGTTTCAGGATGGTGAAGTGCTTACAAAAATGGGTGCTAAAGCAACATCACTATTCATCATCATCAGTGGTGCTGTGTCTGGTTACCTCATTCTTCATAATAAACGCACTTACTTGGGCGATATTGGTGAGGGTAGCATTTGTGGTGAAACTGCCTACTTTACAGGTGGGTGGCGCACTGCGGAAATGATTGCCAAAGGCGAAACAGAAGTCTTTGAGCTGCCATACAGTCTGTTGGACCAGTTTAAAACAGAACTACCTTGTTTCAACCAACGCATTGAAAAGCTGTACCAATCCAGAATGCTGATTAAACAACTTGCACTGACAACCTTATTTGAAGGTGTCACTGCCCAATGCCGCGAATGGGTTGCAACCCGAATGCAGTCTAAAGTTATCAAG
>DQSL01000033.1 GCA_015663235.1 Mariprofundaceae bacterium | reverse complement strand
TTTTATAAGTTGGGCAATGGGCAGCAGTTGCATTTGATGCAGTTGGATAACCCTGAGAAAGATAACATTCGCCCTGAACATGGCGGCAGACATCATCACTTTGCCCTTGCTGTACCAGACCTTGAGTGTATTCAAGCCAAGTTGGATGTTGAAGGTATTACATATACCACCAGCAAATCGGGTAGGGCGGCGGTTTTCTTCTATGATATGGATGGTAATGCTATTGAGTTAATGCAAGCAAGTTCAATGGTTGGGCAATAAAAAAAGCCACCCTTTGCAGAGTGGCTTTATCTATGATGGTGGCCTGACATGGAATCGAACCATGGACACAGGGATTTTCAATCCCTTGCTCTACCGACTGAGCTATCAGGCCAATCTTAAAATATGAGTCGTCTCATTTTTCAGAGTTGCGATTTCTAGTGTGATTGGGCTTATGTTGCAAGCTTTTCCTCATATTTGAAGCTCACTGAATAAGATTGATATGTACAGCACTGACATCGCGGGTACTTTGATGTTTTTCTTGCGGTAAAATGAGGTAAATATTTTTTCGTTTTATGCCGCGTCTATTCATGAAAGATTGGATGACAGCCTGTGTTGCTAAGATTTGCTGGCGGAATTCGGGTGTTAGTTTTGTCGTGCCGATGTCAGGTGTGATGGCAATAATGGCATCTTTATGTTTTATTTTTTTAATGATTCTGCGCAAACGGGTACGCTCGTTTAAGGACAACCGAATATCTTGTTGAATACGCAGGCTGCCAAGATGTTGAATGTTATCATTTTTTGCCGCATTATTTTTTGGGTTGAGCTTTGGCTCTGCTAGTGCCTTCTGTAGCAAAGCTTGGGCAGCAAGCTCGCTCCATGATGCATCGCCTTGATATGTTGCTTGAAGATGCTGGAAGCGTTCGGCAATGTCTAGGTTGGAAAGTTGTAGTGTTTGCTCCAAGAAATTGGGTTGTTGTTCGGATAACAGTTGGAGGTGATGCAGCTTTAAATCAACCTGGCCTTGTACAGCCCCTTGTTGTTGCTGTGCTTTCACAGTTAAACTTGCATGACCTTGGGTAATGTATGGTAATGCAGATAATGCAAGCCAGTCTTCCAAAAAAAACAGGTTGGCGTGTTGGACATTCAAATCCAAATTTTGCCATTGCATAACATTGTCTTCTTGTTGCAACACCATATTTACGCTTAAGGGCGAAAAGCCCATTTTTCCTTTTAAAGAAAACTGAGCAGGTTTATTACGCTGCCAATCAGAGATGTGAATGCTCGTTTGTGAAAGCCATGTGTTGTTCTGATTACCAACAACAACCTTGCCTTGGTTCAAATGTATATTGTCAAAAGACCAAGGTATTTTAGCCCATGCCTCAAGATGTGACGTGGTTGACCAAGCTTGCCGTGGTGTCATGGGCAGTTGCATCATCCACGCATTGATGTTGAGGTTGGCTTGTTTGACCCCTGTAATATCAGCATCTTGAATCGTAAGCTCGACATCTTGGGCAGAGAAAGTTTGATTTTTTGAAGCAAGTGTTACATCGGAAATATAGGCTTTGCCTGTTGTGTGCCACTGTTGGTGTGGTTGGGTGTTCAACTTGAGCCATAATAAACCATTCACGGTATATGCTTTGCTGCGAATAGGTTCAGGCAGCAAGTTGCGCATTTGTTTTAGAGGCACATGGCTTGCAGATAAATGTAGCGTTTGATTTTTCCCGCTGCCCCCACTGCGAATCCGCCAAAATTCATTTTCATTCACTTGTTGTGAAATATCCAAAGTGAGCACGTTGTTTTGGATAGAAGCAATGCCGTGCATGGGTGGAATATTGATACTTGCATTATTTTTATCGGCAGTGATGAATAGCTCTTGAACATTGATGTTGGCAATATCCCATTGCCAACTGGGCTTAAATAAAGGGCGTGCCGTAGAAATAGTTGTGCTTGCATCTTCGATATCAACCCTTGCAACTTGTATGCTTTGCTGGGCTTGGTTGATGTTTAAGTCATGGGTGACCATGGTTTGAGCCGTTGTTTGATGGTTGAGCAATACCAGCTCATGCCAAAGCACTTTTTTACTTTGCAATTGCCAAGCTTGTGGCGTTCCCGACCATTGAAACGCGCCTGAGATAAGACTTTCAAACTGCGCTGTTTGGACAGCCCAAGCCTGCGCTTGAATATCACCTTGCCATTGTTGTTTGTCTTGTTGCAAGAGAACAGATAATTGCGCGTCATTGTGTTCGTCATGTTGATTAAGTGTGACACGCATATTTTCATGTTGCCATGCGCCAGCCCAATTCAGGTTAAGGTTACTTATTGCGCCTTGGGCAATGAGTTTGCCTGTTTGCTGGGCAGTGTTGGCAGGCACAAAACTTTCGATATGCCATTCGCCTGAATCGTCTTTATGGCTGAATGTGCCTTGCCCATCAATCTTTCGCTCATCGGCTGAACCTGAAACATGCAGTGATTGTAAGGATATTTGCATATCGCCATCTTGATAGGAAGCTTGCCCATTCTTGATGGTGATGCGTTTGGCATAGCGAAAAAGATGCTGTAATACTTGGGGAGGGTTGATGTTTAACTTTTGCCAGTGTTCAGCAAGAGGACTGGCATCCCATGTGAAACCTTGAATTTGTAAGTTTTGAATTTGTGGTTGTGTAGATGTAATACTTGCTGGGTTGCCTTGAATCATCAATGTTGAGATGGATAAGGTGCTGCCTTGTATGTTTGTGTTGATGTTTTTTATGGTCAGCGCACCACGCAACAAATGAAACTGAACTTTTCCTGCGCTGGCATTCATGTTTTGTAGCCAAGTGCGAACTTGCACAATCGCTGCATCATGGGCTGCGGCTTGAATGGAATAATGCCACGCCAGCAGCAGCAAGGTTAAAACTGCGACTGCCGAAAGATACAAGCGCCCATTTGCCGAGCCTTTGGCAAGTGGGGCGTGATAGACCGTATTTTCGGTTACGATATGGGTTTACCTTGAAGTCGGGCAATCACAGACTGGTCTTCCAATGTTGAAATATCAGAAATAATGTCTCTGTCTGCTGCAATGTCTCGAAGTAAGCGGCGCATAATTTTACCCGACCGTGTTTTGGGTAGATTGTCGGTGAAGCGAATCACATCAGGTTTGGCAATCGCACCAATTTCCTTGGCAACATGATTGCGCAGCTCTTGTTCTAGTGCGTCAGTGGTTTCAACTTTAAGAATCACGAATGCGAATATACCCTCCCCTTTGATAGGGTCGGGTCGCCCAACCACCGCAGCTTCGGCAACAGCCTCGTGTGATACCAATGCCGATTCAATTTCCATTGTACCCAAACGATGCCCAGATACATTCAGCACATCATCAATGCGCCCCATGATCCAGAAATAACCATCATCATCTTTGCGCGCACTATCACCTGCCAAGTAGTAGTTTTTTGTGGCAAACTCTTGCCAGTAAGTTTCGACAAACCGTGCATCGTCACCCCAAATGCCACGCAACATGGATGGCCAAGGTTTGGTCATCACCAATAAACCACCACCATGTTCTACCGCCTCACCTTGTTCATCCACCACTTCCGCAAACACGCCAGGCAAGGGTAATGTGGCTGAGCCAGGCTTGATGGGAGTAGCAAAAGGCATGGGCGCAAGCATGTGTCCGCCTGTTTCGGTTTGCCACCATGTATCCACAATCGGGCAGCGGCTGCTACCAATCACTTCATAATACCACATCCATGCTTCGGGGTTGATGGGTTCGCCAACTGTGCCGAGCACGCGAAGTTTGGTTAAATCATACGCATTGGGGAAAGCATCACCGGCTTTATTTAAGGCGCGAATGGCTGTGGGGGCGGTGTAGAAAATAGATACTTCATGGTCTTGGCAAATTTTCCAAAACCTGCCTGCATCAGGGTAGGTTGGTGTGCCTTCATACATCACGGTTGTGCCACCGTTGGATAAAGGACCATACACCGAATAGGAGTGACCAGTAATCCAGCCCACATCAGCGGTGCACCAAAACACATCGGATTCAGGTCTGAAATCAAAGCTGTATAACATGGTCAAATGCGCCCAAAGCAAATAACCGCCTGTGCTGTGTACAATGCCTTTGGGTTTACCTGTGGAGCCTGAGGTGTAGAGGATAAATAAGGGGTGTTCGGCTTCAATGGTGGCAGGTTCGCAGGTGCTGCCTTGTTGCTCGCATAATGTAGCCCAATCCACATCACGATTTTCATGCCATGTGATGTCATTATTACCGCGTTTGACCACCAATACATGTTCTAATGATTCGCAACCTGTGGATGCCGCTTCATCCACGCTGTTTTTAAGATTAAACACTTTGCCACGGCGGTAACCACCATCGGCAGTAATCACCAATTTTGCACCTGCATCTTCAATGCGGTCGCGCAATGCTTGGGCTGAAAAACCGCCAAAAACTACAGAATGGGTCGCACCAATACGCGCACACGCCAACATGGCCACAGCAGCTTCAGGAATCATGGGCATATACAAAACCACGCGGTCACCTTTGTTGATACCCAATGTCTTTAAACCATTGGCAGTTTTGCATACATCAGCCAGTAATTCGGTATAGGATATATGGCGCACATCGCCAGGTTCACCTTCCCAAATGATGGCAGTGCGCTCGCCCAAACCGTTAGCGACATGTCTATCCAAGCAGTTTTCAGAGAGGTTGATGTTGCCATCTTCAAACCATTTGTAGAAGGGTGGTTTATCGTCATTTAATACTTTGTGAAACGGTTTTTGCCATGTTAAATGCTCACGTGCCAAACCTGCCCAAGTGCCTTCAAAATCCTGGTTGAACTTGTCGCGCTGGGTCTGCCAATCAGATAAGGATGAGAAAGCCGCATCCGATTGTGGGGGTTGAAATACACGGGTTTCATCTAAAGTGGTTTCAATATGTTTACGCATCAGGCTTCTCCAATATATGTGCGGTGTAGACGTTCACTTAAGTGGGTGAACAGTTCATAGGCAATAGTTTGGCATTGTGCGGCGACTTGGTTGGCTCGCGGTTGGTTGTCCTGGCTGCCAAAAAAGACAACTTTATCCCCTTGTTTGATATTTGCATCTTCCACAGCAAGCATACAATAATCCATACATACACGTCCGACAATGGGCAGTGCGCCAAGTGGATGCCAAGCATGACCTTGATTGGATAACAATCGCGGCAAGCCATCGGCATAGCCCATAGCAACAATGGCAATACGCATATCATAGGGTGCAACCCAAGTGCCGTTATATGACACACTTTCGCCTTGTTTGATGTTACGAATCTGTATGATTTGGCTGCCAAGTTCAGCGATGGGCTTCAGCCCAAGGGGCTGGTCTGTGATGGGTTCAATGCCATACAGAGCCAGCCCTGGGCGGACAATATCTGTTGGTATGTTACTAGGAAAGGCAATCAACCCTGCGCTGTTGAGCAAGCTGTATGCTGGGGCAAGGGTGTCCTGCTGAATTTGTTTGAAGCGTTTGATTTGTTGCAAGTTTAGTGGATGTTCGGGTGTGTCAGCGCAAGCCAAGTGCGACATGATGCCTGCAAGTTGAAATTTGGCTTGTTCGACTTCGCTGATGAGTAGCGCGAGGCCCTCAGCGCCCAAACGGTTCATGCCCGTATCAACTTTAAGCCAAACAGAGCCTTTGAAATCAGCCTTTTGTAACATGGCTAATTGCGTGCTGTGGACACAAACGGGGCTAAGTTGATGTTGCACACATACCTTGGCATCATCTATATTATCAATGCCTGAAAAGAGAATGATGCTGGCATCAAGTGCGGTGGTTTGACGTAGTTGGATGCCTTCTGTTGCATCGGTCACTGCAAAACTGCGGCAGCCGCACTGGTATAAAGCTTGGGCAATAGGCAGCAAACCATGTCCATAAGCATTGGCTTTCACCACTGCCATAATGGCTGCTTTGCCAGCTTGCTGTTGCAGTAAATGATAGTTCTCAACCAAGTGGTTGAGGTCAATGGTGAGTGAGGCAGGTCGCATGGCGATAATCTTACGCTTGATAAGGCTTAGGTCAAAGGGAAGATGGCTATACTTGACTATTTTGGTCAAGTATAGCAAAATGCGCCGAAATTTGTTAGTAGTCAAAGGTTTAAGGAGTAGATTATGCAGTTAACAAGTCGTGGGCGTTATGCCGTGTCTGCCATGGTTGATTTGGCAAAGCATCAGGATGATGGGCCGATAACCTTGGCATCTATTTCTGAGCGCCAGTTTATTTCTTTGTCTTATTTGGAGCAATTGTTTCGCAAGTTGAGAGAGAATGATTTGGTGACATCTGTGCGCGGACCAGGTGGTGGTTATACATTGGCGAAAGAACCTAAAGACATTACTATTTCACTTATTATGCGTGCAGTGAATGAAGAAATTCAAACCACACTTTGCAAGAGCGAAGAAGTTGGTTGTCATCGTGGTAGCCGCTGCGAAACCCATAATTTGTGGACAGCACTGGGACAACATATTCGTTTTTTCCTCGAAACAGTTACGATTCAAGATGTATGTGATGATAAAGATTACATGGGCACCTTAAAGGCAGTCGAAAAAACATTAATGTAGCAGTAGGTTGCGTCGCATGAAACAATATTATTTGGATTATAACGCAACCTGCCCGCAGCTTTCTGAAGTTACGGAGGTAATGCATGATGTGGCCAACACTGCATTTGGCAACCCTTCCAGCTTGCACTGGGCAGGGCGCAATGCACGGCGAAAGCTTGATGATGCTAGAGAGTCGCTGGCAGAATACTTGAAGGTTGAGTCTGGTAGTGTGGTGTTTACATCGGGCGGCACAGAGTCCAACAATATGGTGATTCAGGGCGTGATGGCTTCTTCAGTCTCAGGGCATATTGTGCTTTCTGCTATCGAACATCCCGCGATATTACAAACAGTCGAAGTTTGGGCAAAGCGTTACCCCTCCTGGACATATACTTTAGTTAAACCCGATAAAGATGGAAAAATTGATGCGACTACTTTCATGGCAGCTTGCAAAGAAGATACCAAACTTGCTTGCTTGATGTGGGCAAACAACGAGACTGGTGTAGTGCAGCCTGTGTTTGAAGTCAGTCAAACATGCAAGGTCAAAAACATTCCTTTTTTTGTTGATGCAGTACAAGCACTGGGCAAGTTTGAAGTTGATTTGATGGCACTTGATGCGGACTTCGTGAGCTTTTCAGCACATAAAATTGGTGGACCACGTGGTATGGGTGCGTTGGTGATGAAGCGCGGTTTAAAACTCGAATCGTTGATGGTTGGCGGCGGTCAGGAGCGGGGGCGCAGGTCAGGCACGGAAAATGTGGCGGGTGCTGCGGGGTTTGCTGCGGTATTGGGCAAATTGGATTACAGTAAGTTGACTGATTTGCGCGATTACTTTGAGGTGAAACTCAAGCAAGCCATACCCAAAGCACAACTATTTGGCGCAACACACGCCCGCACTGCCAACACCAGTATGTTTTGTATTCCAGGCTTGGAAGGTGAAACGTTGCTTATGCAAATGGACTTGATGGGTTTTGCTGTGGCTTCGGGTTCGGCATGTTCATCAGGCAAGCGAGAGCCTTCACATGTGTTGCTGGCTATGGGTGCGCCTGATGTGCAAGCACGAAGTAGTTTGCGGGTGAGCTTTGGCGTAGGTGACGATGAAGCTGTTGCTGATGCCTTGATTACAGGCCTGTTGAAAGTGCAAAACCGTCTGCGTCAAATGAGTGGCAGAGGTTAAAGTTAGATTTAACTTGACCTTGGCAAAGGGTTCACACAGTCTGCCGCCGTTCGTGTTAGTATTTTTAGTGAGTTTGCACCAGTTCTAAAGCTAGGCCAATTCAACAAGAATCAACGAAAATAGATATTAAAAAGAAAGAGGATTGACACATGTCTAATCAAGTTGAAGGAACTGTAAAATGGTTCAATGATGAAAAAGGCTTCGGTTTTATCGAGCAAGAGGGTGGCGATGATGTTTTCGTTCATCACACTGCGATTAACTCTGAAGGATTCCGTTCATTGGAAGAAGGCCAAAAAGTAACTATGGAAGTAGTACAAGGTCAAAAAGGTCCACAAGCGGAAAACGTAGTTCCTCAGTAATCACTGAAAACTTTAGTTTCAAAGAGGTGCAACAGCAATGTTGTGCCTCTTTTTTTGTCTAAAATACGCGAGGAAATCTTTGAACAGGTTATCCAGTTAAGCTGATTTGTTTGGAACCTCTTTGGGCTCGCAGTTCACAGTTTGGTTGCTAAATGTTTGTAATAGGTTGCCGTGCTCCAGTTCGGCTTGAGTAAGTACAGTTTGATGCAATTTGGGGCTGGCATTCATGGCTTTGCAAAAAAAGTCGAGAGGAAACTGAATCAGTGTAGTGTCACCCATGCTAACAATATCCGCAATATAATTGCCATTCATGTGATGTGTCGCCGCAGAGCATCCCAAGAGTGCGCCTGTTTTTAGGCTATTTAACATCATCGAACTGCCATCTTTAAGTTCACCCACCAAGCGCACGTATCCATTACTAATCAGGTCGATGGTTTTAATCTTTTGTTCATATTGGTAAATACGTTCAATGGCTGAAAAATGTTTATAACTACCATGCCTAGCAAGCAGCGCTTGAATATCATTGGGTAGCTTCGCAAGCTCAGGACTTTTTTTAATATCCATTTGTATTTTTCGTATGGTTGCAGAGCGTCGTAATGTCTGCTCAACCTCAGGGGTTTCCATGAATAACCTTAGCGCTGCTTTACTTGGAATGGCTAAAACAGTTGCCTTGTCCGATGCAATGACATCGGCACTTCGCGGTGTATTGTCCAGAAATGCAAGCTCACCAATCACTTCACCCACTTGCATGGTATGTTCATAACATCTCTTGCCATTAGGGTCTCTACTCCAGACAGTAAGCTCACCTTTAACCAGAATAAACATTTGTGTTTCATGTGCACCATAGCGAATTAAATAGTCCCCATCTGCAAGCTCCAAACGGCGGTGCGAGCGAAATGCTTTCTCTAAGAAGTTGCTGGATGCAAGGTGAAGAAAGGGTGTGGAGTAGAGTTGTTTGCACAGTTTTTCTTTATTGATGTATTGGCGAACATTTGCAGACTTGTTGGCTTCATCAACCAAACCTAGGTTACTTAATTTATTGTGTAATTGCAGTAAAATAAGCTCTGCTTCGTCAACTTCTCCTAATAATATCAATACCTCAGCCTGCTTTTGCAGGTATTTGTGCTCCATAGGGTACATGGATACCAACTGTTGATACATGGCTAAACGGTGTCGCAGCGCAGCAATTTCTTCTTTGCTTAAAGCTTGTTCAGTCATGGTTAAGCTTGGTGAGTGATAAAGATATTTGATGTTGCTGGTATTCCGCATGTTGGGTCAACCGCTCTATCAATGGCGGAAATGCAGCGCTAATATTGAGCAACTGTTCTCTGGGCATTAAAAGAGTATGTACTTCGTTGGTCGCATACAATTCATTCGTCAGCCCTTTGTTTGCGCCTTTAAGCAAGAGGTCGCCAGCAAGACTGTTGGGCTGCAAAGGTGATAAAGCAAACTTTTTACCCTGCTTATTTTTGGCAAGGTAACTTGCTTTGCCAGAAAGTAAGATATAAATACCATCCACATCATCCGAAAGTGTGAAAATCATGCTTTTTTCAGGAAACTTCTTGCGCACAACATAACGGGCTAGATACTTACTGAGTTTGAGCGGTAATGTTTTAAAAATAGGGTGCAAAGCAATGCTGCGAACAAGATAACGAAACACATGGCGTTGATTCAGCATGTTTTTAAGGTATTCATTGTTATCAATCATATCCACCAATTTCTTGCGCGGAACTTTGATGATAATTGCGGATTCAGAGCTGACATATGCATCTATATTCATGGTGCTGGGCTTAAAAAAAGTGTGTTCCCCCAAAATATCATTCACCCCAACATTCTCTAAAAGGATACGGTTACTGTGCACATCCAACGCATACATATCCACGCTACCTTTCAGAACGAGAATGAGCGAGTCACTTTGTTCATCGCTGCGACATACCACCTGCCCTTCTTTAAGCTTTTTTTGGTGCAGCCTCAGCCATATTTTGCCTAAAAGTTCAAAAATAATTTGACCTGCAATGCTATGTTTGTCTTGGGTGTCAAAAATTTCTTCCAGTGATATGCGACCAATTTGCGGGTGTTTTTTGGCAAACTCTTTTGCCTCTTTTGCAGAGCGTTTGGCAATCACATCATGCAAATGTTGAAGCGTGATGGTCGCGGTTGCTTCGCGTCCTAAGCTTTGCAACATATCTGCATATTGTTGCAAAAAGTCTTCGTTATCGGGGTAAGCTTCGACGAGCGAAGCATAGGTTTCTAAGGATTGCTCAAGCTTTTTTTTGGTGACCTTTGTTATCATGCGGTGCTTTGGTGGGATTGGGTAACCTTTTCCAAGCCCTCTTCATACATACATTGCTGAATCATCAAGTTGGGCTGCTTTTTTAAATCAATTTTGCGCTCAGTAATGGCGTGTCCATATTTGTCCATGTTGATATACACAGTCGGGCGCAGTGGAAATTTGGCATGAACATTGATGACTTGTCCAATTTCACCCGTGTTGAGTTGAATGTATGTGCCAACGGGGTAAAGGGAAATAGATTCAATCAACGCCTTGAGCATTTCAGGGTCGAATTCTTTTTTGTGATGTTTAACGATGTTACGAATGGCATCACGTGGCAATAATCGCTCCCGATAAGGGCGAAAGTGAATCAAAGCTTCAAACATCGAAAGTAAGCTGGTTAAACGCGCAATCCAAGCAATATCATGACCTTTTTGCTCTTTAGGTCCACTACCATCATAACGCTCAGAGCTATCCCTAATGGCTAAATGAAGCTGCTCATGTTGAATATGTTGGTTGTTTAGATATCCAAGCGCAGTGTGTCCAGATTGTTTGATTTGGTTGATTTCATCATCACTCAAGCTGCTTTCTTTTTGTCGAATATTTTCGGAAATGGTTGCCATGCCTAAGTGTTGCAACATTGCGGCAACAGTGTGAGGCAAAAGCTCTTGGAGTTGCAGTTTTAGTTGCAAACCAACCTTGGCGCTATACAACATCATCATGACAGACTTTTGCACAAGGTCTGCATGATGTGAGGTGTTCATCGTATTCTTGGTGTGTTTATTGATTTCTAATTCCAGCAAATCCAGCGTGTTTGGGGTGGTTTGAATTTGGTCAAATAAAATACTTAGGTGCTCATTGAGTATGTCTATATTGATGGCTTCATCGTTATGCACAGATGAAAACATGGATGCTAAGGTTTGTTCTACACGTTTTAACCATGCTGAAATATCAAAGCCATATGCGTTTTCTAGTGCAGGCTTTTGTTGCTTGGCTTGTGAGCTGGTTTCAGTTTTATGTATTTCAACAGGGTTTGGATTGGATTCCGCTTTAGGTTGCTCTGTTTCTTCAGCAAGCAGTTCATCTTCAAATTGTTCATCCGTGTGGGTAGATGTACCCGTATCCTGCTCTTCTAAGAGTGCTTCCATCGTGTCTAAGATTTCAGCATCTGTTACGGCTTGTTCTTGGTAAGGGTTTTCTGTGGATACGTCTGTTTTTTTACGTTTTTTGCCTACCGTTTTATTTTTTTTCTTGGTGTTTTTTTTAGCTGTTTCAGGCTGATGTTCGCGAAGTAAGTCAATGTATTTACTCATGATAATGGATACCTCTGCATGGTGTTATGCACCAGTTTTTGGTCAATGATTGTTTTGGATGTTCGCATACCAACCATTAAACATCTGTCCATAAGGTGATTGATAATGCGAGGCACACCTTGTGAATATTGATAGATTAGGGACACGGCTTGTTTGGTGAGTATAGGTTGGTTGCAACCAGCTTGGCGTAGGCGGTGCAGCAAATAATACATGGTGCTTTGAATATTGAGCTTGCCAATATGCAAGTTGAGCGCAATGCGCTGTTGCAACTGAGGTATTTCAGCGATTTTTTGTTGCAGCTCGGGTTGCCCAACCAGCAATAAGGTGATTAAGAAGCGGTCACCAAGCTGGAAGTTTAACAGCATTCTTAGCTCTTCAAGCGTAGCCATATCTGGAATACTTTGTGCCTCATCAATGCAAATAAGCGTGTCCCTATCATGGGTTGCATTTAGGGCTAAATGGTCTTGTAAGGCTTGTAAAAGCACATTTTTATCGGTGCGGTATTTTTTTGTTTTCAGCCCCAACTGTTGGGTGATTTCAAACAACATTTCGGTAGCAGAAAGGCTTGAAAAGTTAATCAAAGCAATGTCAAAACGCTCTTGTGGCAAATCAAGTAAAACACGTTGAATGGTGGTTGTTTTTCCGCAACCAATATTACCTGTTAGCGTAATAGCCCCACGTCTGCGAACAATAGCATCATACAAATCTTCGCATAACATACGGTGGTCAGATGTTTCATAAAAAAACTGGGCTGAGGGGGTATTGTCAAAAGGGAAATTATCTAATTTCCAATGTTTAAGATACATAAACTTCCTCTTTGAAATCAAGATACTAGCTACACAGTTAAGCAAATAGATTGCCACTTTTCAAGCTTTTTGCATATATTCAGCAAAATTATAACACATGGAGGTGGTTTTCAAGATGTTGGTGGTTGACTTTTTGCGGCACGGAGAGCTTCAAGGTGGTATCAAATATCGGGGTACTTTGGATGAGGCATTGACGGGTAATGGGCGCAAGCAAATGGAAGAAGTGTGGGCTAAGGTTGAACAAGAAGTGACCATGATAACGTGTTCACCTTTATCGCGTTGCGCTCAGCCTGCACAAGCTTGGGCAAAAGAGGCGAACATTCCATTGCAGCTTGAGCAGCAAATTGCAGAGCTTAATTATGGATTATGGGAAGGTTTAGAGGCAAAACAAATTCAACAGCAGTTCCCCAGCCAATTGGAAGCTTGGCGCGAAGACCCTACCCATTTAACGCCGCCACAAGGTGAATCTATGCAAAGTTTTGCAAAGCGCACAGCATTATTTTGGCAAAAATTGATTCAAAATCACGATGATGAACATGTGTTGATTGTGGCACACTCGGGTTCCATCCGTTTGCTGTTGACCCATGCCTTGGCTGCCCCCATCAAAAGTACGCGCCATTTCGCTATGCCATATGCATGCTGGAGCAGGGTTGAGATTAGCCATAAGCAACAAGCACAACTTGTGTTTCATGCGCGTGTTTAGAGCTTCTTTTAGGGCGTAGGTTGTTTCATCCATTTGTAGCGAAGCTCAAGTTGTTTTTGATTGCGAATATACTGTAAACCTGTTTGCTCAGCCTCATTGATAGCAATAGGAGCTTTGAGGTTGGCGGTTACCCATGTTTTATCGGCGAAAGGATTAAGCACCACAAACCAACGAATGTCCTGTGTTTCAGACATACTTAAACATTCAAGTTGTTCTTTGGATAATTGTGGAGCTTGTCCCAAGCGGGACGCATCCCAAGGGGTGAGAATAAAAGATGCTTCGGGCTGATCAATGGATTGTAAACACAACATGTCGCCTTGCCCTTCATAGATGAAGGCAAATCGTGTTGCACCTGAAAACCCTGCAATGCCACGCGGAAAGGTGAATTCGCGCAGCTTATTTTCGAGGTTTTGCGGTTGCTCTTGGGCTGCTAACATATTACTCACCTCGCTTTAACCAAGCCAGTGCATCACCTGCAACGGCGGCTTTGTTTTCTTGTTGGATTTGTTCATACACTTCAAGCCTATGCACCGCAACACCATCGGGCGCTTCAATGCCAAAACGAACAACACCATGTTTGATTTCATGAATGACCACGCGAATATCTTCACTGATGCGAATGGCTTCACCTGTTTTTCTGCGTATGACCATCATGGGCTTAACGCAAGAAGTTGACGAGCGATAAGTTCTTGATATTGGCGATTTGGCTATAGGCTGCTTGTAAGGCAATGTCTGCTTGCTGCATCTGCGCGACCAAAGCAGGCACATCAGCAGCTTCATGCTCATTCATGCGAATATCAATGGTAAATTTCATATCCTCATAGGACTGGGTATAACTTTGTAAGGCTTTGATTTGTCCGCCAACTTGGCTGGTTAAATCAATGGTACTATTGCCTGCTGTTGTCAGCTCGCTGATGGCATTGGCAATGCCTGTTTGGTCGTTGGCAAGCAGCGCGGTTTGGAAGCTGGACAAGGCAGAAAAGGCATTGAGAAATGCAGGGTCATCACCACGAACATTGCTGTTCATTTGTTGGTTGGTGTTGATGGATACGGTTCGGTCTTGATCTGAGCCTTGGTATTGGTATGCGCCTGTGGCATCCACGGCAAATGCTTGTGTGTCAACGGCGGTACCTGAAAATAAATACTCACCTTGCCACTTCTGGTTGGCAGAGTTGGCAACTTGGTCTAACAAATGAGCAACTTCTGCGGCGGCGGCATTGCGCTCTTGCGAGCCGATTTGTGCGGATGCTTGTTGCACAGCAATGGTTTGAGCGCGGTTTAAGACATTGGAAATATCGCTGAGCATGGTTTGGCTGGCTGAAAGCCGAGACTCAGCAATGCTAAGAGACTCTAAACTGCCTTGGATTTGGCTTTGGGTGTGGCGCAAGTCCAAAGAGGTTTTGTAGTCCAAGCCTGCTTGCGAAGGCTGTTGAAAGCGAGTGCCTGAAGCAATGGCAGCATTGGCATCATTTTTGATTTGGAGCTGTTTGTTGATGCCTGACATCAGGCTTTCATATTGTTGGTTGCTGGAAATTCTCATCGTAATATCCCCATCAAACTATCGAGCATTTGATTGTTGGTTGAAATGATTTTGGCAGAGGCTTCATAGGCGCGTTGAAACTTCAGCATGGCAATAAGTTCTTCATCAACATTCACCCCTGAAATGGCTTCACGCTGTTGGCTGAGTGAAGAAGCTTCGGCTTCGCGGTAGCTTTTTTGTTGATTGGCAAGCCCTACATCAAGCCCATACCGGGATGACAATGATGAAATGCGCTCATGCAGGCTTGCGGCAGTGCTGCCATCAACACTCAGTGCTGCGTCTTGCAAACCCATGATGCTGACTGCGGCGCGGTTGTCCCCCAGTTGCAATACCGATGTGGCTGGGTCGATATAACCTGTGCCAATAGTGGTGACATCACTTTGAACCTGTTGAGATAGCGTGATGTTGCCTGCGGTAGAACCATGAAAGAAATTGTTGATTTCATAGGCTGCAAGGAAGTTGGATGTGTCATCGGCAAAAGCCATTGTGTTGGCTCCTGCATCAATGTTTAAGCGACCAACATTGTCCACGCTGGCACTGATGCCAACCACTGCATTTAATGATGCGGCAATATCATTCATGGTTGCGCCTGCGCCAAGGTTGATGGTGGTTTGACTGGTAGGAAGCAGTGGTTCACCTGCGGCATTGTAGATATGAATATTAAAGCTGCCTGCCTGAACTTTATTGGCAAAAGGCACGTTTTGTGTGGCATCATTCAGCGCAAGGGCAGGGTTGGCTGCACCTTGTTCGGATTGCACTTGGCTTAAGCGCGTGGGGCTGCTGGCAGAGCTTTGAATTTGGTTGGTGGCAAAAGCTAGGTTGCTGGCAAAGCTGTCCAAAGAGTCGATATAACCTTGGTAGTATTCATCGCGCAATTTTAATGTGCCACCCAAACTTCCACCTTGGTCTAAGCCTTGAACCTGTTGATTTGCACCTGCGATGACAATGCCTTGAAAACCTGCACTGCTGCTGCCGCGTTCCAAGTGTCTCGCAATGCCATCTTGCACCAGCAAATCGCCACCTTTGCTCTGAATCAATATGCTACCATCTTGGGTATTTACCTCTTGGATGGGGATAATACTGGCAAGGTTGCGCACAGCTTGGTCGCGCTGGTCGCGCAAGTCATTGGCGATGGCTGTTCGCCCTTGTTTGCCTGCTTCATGGGCAGTAATTTGTTGGGTAAGTGCAGCAATAGCATCAATGTTGACATTGGCATTGGCAAGTTGCTGGTCAATGCTTTGGTCGAGCTTGACCTGCCCATCACTGATTTGCGATTGCATGGTATTGAGCTGGATAATCATGGTTTCACTTTTGCTGCGCACATTGTACTTTTGCGCAGTGTCTTGTGGATTGTTGCTAAGCTGCTGCCATGATAAAAAGAAATCATTCACCGATGCTGCAAGCCCCGTGTTGTCCAAGCTGCCAAAATTATTTTCAATCGTGGCTAGACCTGAAGTGACTTGATTCCAAAATTCAAGCTGGGATGTGTTTTCTCCTTGGGCTTGGCTAATGAGCGGGTCCACACTGCGGCTAATACTTTGCAAATTGATGCCACGACCGAAATCCAAACCGCCAATGTTTTCAGGGGCTGCGGAGACAATATTGGGTGTTTGGCGCGAATAACCAGGGGTGTTGACGTTGGCAATATTGTTTGAAACCACATCAATGGCTTTTTGCTGCGTACGCAGGCTAGATGCAGCAACATTTAAAGCTTGAAAGCTCATCGAGCTGCCTGATATGCAGGGTTTGTGTAGGTTGTTTTGGCTTCAATGGCTCCGATATGGGTTAAGATATTGGTGGTGACATTCCATGCCGCACGCAACCGAATATGATTTTCCACGTGGTCGCGTTCTAAAGCTTGCATGCGACGCAGCAGTTCGATGCGCGTATTTTGTAATGCGTCCGCTTGTTCTTGGGCAAAGTTATCAATGAGCAAAGACATATGTTGTGCGTGATTGGGTAGCTTGACCTTGCTGCATAATACTTGGCATTGATGCTCTAACTCGCTTAACATGCTTTGACTGCGCGCTCTGCGGGCGACGAGGCCGGTTAAAGCATTGGCATCAAAGGTTTGCATGGCTTCTCGCTCTTCAAGAATAATGGCTTCTTGTTCGCTGATGCAGCCTTCCATTTTGCTGAGAATTTGCGCAAGGATGGCGGCGATATTTTCGGTGGTTACATGTTGCATCATTGGATTAACCCCACGCATGTTCGGACAATGCATTGCGCACAATATGCGTGGCAATGTTTTTGTTATTCATTTGATATGTGCCTTGCTCTAAGGCATTGCGAATGCTTTCGATTTCATCGAGTCGAACATCGGGCATGTCTGCAAGCATTACTTTTGCCCGTTCTCGCAAACCAGCCGCATCGGAAACTTTGACGCTATCACTTTTGCCGCTTTTTACGGCTGCACCTTTGGGTTTACCTGCTGATTTATGTATGCCAGCGGGTTGACTTGAACCTGATATTCTAACCATTGCTACCTCCTATGCTGGGCGGCGAAACAGATATGTCCGTTTTCAAACTATCGGCAAGTTGACGCAAGCCTTGAGCGTTATTTCCTTGATGGGTATAACCATCGCGCTCCAATTGTCGATACATATTCACCGCCAAGCCCAGTGGCGCTTGCCTGCTGCCTGATTCGGCAATGGCTTGATCCATCATGCTGTCATAAGTGCTGCTGGCATAACTGCGTGGCATCATTTCGGATTCAGGCACAGTTTTGCGCATGGCTTGCATCATTTGTTGTAAGAATATGGCTTCAAACTGGCAACATGCTGCCCACGCATCTTTATCTTTGGTGTCCAAAGGCTGTTGCACTTGTGACGTTTTGCTGGCTGTTTGGTTTGCATCAGCCATAGGTTTCATGGTTGGTTTTTGCTTTAAAACTTGTCCGATAATGGTTTCGACTAAATCACGCATTACATCACCCGCAATTCGGCATGAAGTGCGCCTGCTGCTTTAATAGCCTGCAACACGGCAATCAAATCACTGGGGGTTGCACCAACCGAGTTAAGCGCAGAAACCAAGGATGCAAGGGTGACTTGGCGCGGTAAAACAACAAGTTGCGCTTCATCCTCTTGCACATTTACTTCCGTGGTTGCTGTGGTGGCGGTTGTGCCGCCTGAGAAGGCAAAAGGCTGAGAAATGTTTGCACCTTCAACCACACTTACACTGATGTTGCCGTGTGAAACAGCGACTGTTTCAATGGTCACACCTTGCCCCATGACAATCGTGCCTGTGCGCTCATCGACCACCACAATGGCACGCCTATCGGTGCGTAGTTCGAGTTGTTCCAATTGGGCAATCAAGGCAATGGCATCACCACTTGGATTCCACACTTCAATCGTGCCTGCATCCAATGCTTTGGCAAGACCTTCGCCCATGTGTTTATTAATCACATTTTTCATGCGTTGTACGGTGGTGAAATCAGGGTTGCGTAACATGACAGTGACTTTGTCTTGCCCCATCATCAAACCGCTGGGTGCTGCTTTTTCAACCTTGGCTCCATTGGGTATTTTGCCAACTGTAGGATGATTCTTGACGGTGTTCGCCGCCTCTCCTGCAATGGAAAAACCACCCACAGAAACGCCACCTTGGGCAACGGCATAAGCTTGTCCGTTACCGCCAAGTAAAGGGGTGATGAGTAATGTGCCGCCGCGCAAACTCTTGCTATCGCCCAAGCTGGATACGGTAATATCCAAGGCTTGCCCAGGTCTGGCAAAAGGTGGCAATTCTGCGGTGACAATCACTGCGGCAATGTTTTTGGGTTTCATCTTTTTAATATCAGGGCGCACATTGACACCGAATCGTTCTAACATCGAAGTGATGCTGCTGATGGTGAAAGGCGATGAATTGGAGCTGTCGCCTGTGCCATTTAAACCCACCACAATGCCGTAACCAATCAAAGCATTGGAGCGCACACCTTGAATATCTGCCAAATCTTTGATGCGCTCAGCTTGGGCTGTGAAGCTAAAGCCAAGAAGGGTGATGATAAGGATAAGTGTTTTCATAGGGCCTCCTAGAATGGCCAAAGCACATCAAGGGTTTGTCCCAACCAACCCTCATCCGACATCGCAGCCAATGAACCGCCGCTGCCATAGCTGATTTTGGCTTGGGCAACTTGTGCGGAAATGATGGTGTTGTTGGCTGAAATATCTGAAGGGCGAATAATGCCCATAAAGGTAAGTTCTTGGGGTTGTTGATTGATGGTGACTTCCCTGCGCCCAATAATTTTCATATTACCATTGGGGTAAACTTCAGTGACCACTGCGGTGACATTGGCAATCAATGAATCGGAGTTGGTGGTTTCACCAGAGCCAACAAAACTCTTATCATTGCTGATATTCATGGCAAGTTCAGGGTTGAAGTTGGGTAGGATGTTTTTTTCTAAACCAATCATGCCTGCAAGACTTGACTTGTGCTTGGATTTGCGGCTTTTTTTCGTGCCTAAAGAACGTGTTGCGCTGGCAGTTTCTTGCACCAATACCATCACCAAATCACCAATGCGGTGTGCTTTGGGGTCAGTGAACATGGTGGAGCCGCTATTGTTCCACAGTGAACCTGTTTGCGTGTTGGCAGGTTCATATTGCATCAAAGCTGCATCCACGATGGGTTTGTTTTTATCTTCGGTGACTTGTTTTTTTGTTGCGCCACAAGATGTTAAAAAAAGAGCAAGAAAAATAATAACATAACGCATTAGACACCTCCTGAAAAAACGGTGACGGTATGTTTATCTTGAACAATACTTTGCAGGGTTTGTTTGCTGCGTACGTTTTTGACCAACATGCGATCGCCTCGGCTACCTGACCTTAAAGCAATGCCTGCTGCGCGCACTTGAATACCCGCAACCTTTACCAAAATTGTGACCAAATCGCCGCGTTGAATGAGGGGCGGACGTTGCATTTGTGTGGACAACACCACACTGCCTTTGGGCAAGTTGCGCAGGCTTTTTAAGCCCACAACATCGGCAATATTTGACCATGTGCGACCGCGAAGACCCGCGATATTGGTTTGTGTTTGACTTAGCATACTTCTATCAAGCATGGTGCGTGCCGAAATGTCTTGTTTGAGGGTAATCACGTTTGCCATCCATTTCACCAACACAGGCACATAAAAGCGGCGAAGCTTTTTGCCATGCCCTTGCTCAGCAATTAAAGATATACGCTGGGGTAAATGTTTTAGCGGAGGAAGTGACCAACGGACTTCACCTTGAATGTTTGGCCAATGTTGCACCCCAATAAGCTCTGCTTTTGCATTGTTTACCATGGGTTTCGCGGCAAAAAATGCGGTGAGTGAAGCTTTTAAAGCTTTATCCACAGGTTTTTCTGCTGCATAAGCTTGAAAGCTAAACAGTAAAAGAAAAAGGCAGAGAAACACTTTTGTCATGACTTAGCGTTTTAAGCCATTGGCATTTTGCAACATTTCATCGGCGGCTTGCACGGACTTTGAATTCATCTCATAAGCGCGTTGTGCGGCAATAAGATTCACCATTTCATCCACCATGTTCACATTGGACATTTCAATCATGCCTTGCCCCAAACCACCATAGCCATTTTCACTGGGAATGCCTGTGAGCGGCTCGCCCGATGCATTGGAAGATTGGAAGATAGAGTTGCCAAGGTGCATCAAACCCGAAGGGTTGCTGAAATCAACCGTTTGCAGTTGCCCAACCACCGTTGATAAAGAGCCAGGTTGCTCCACGGATACCGTACCATCTTGACCAATATTAATGCTTAATGCATCGGAGGGAAATGTGATATTGGGTAACACGGCATTACCATTTGCAGTGACCAATTGCCCTTGCGCATCGCGGCTGAAAGAACCTGCGCGGGTGTAACCTGTTTCACCATTGGGCAGTTGAATTTGAAAAAATCCGCGCCCTTGAATGGCAATATCTAAGGGGTTGTTTGTTTGTTGGAAGCTGCCTTCAGAGAATACATATTCAATGCTTGCCGTTTTGACACCCAAACCCACTTGAATACCAGATGGAAGTTGCGTGCCTGAAGCACTGGCTTCGGCACCAGGCGATTTCACCTGTTGGTACATCAAATCCTGAAAGTTTGCCCGACCGCGTTTAAAACCTGCGGTATTGACGTTGGCAAGATTATTGGCAATCACATCCACATTGGTGGTTTGAGCTGCCATGCCTGTTGCTGCTGTCCAGAGTGAGCGCATCATAATAGTGTACCTCGTGTATTGTTATTCATGTCGATTTTAACCTTGAATTTTGCCAACATTGGAGCTGAGTTGCCCTGCCAGTTGGTTGTATTGTTCCACCACTTTCATGGTTGATTCATAAGAGCGTAGCGTTGCCACCATTTCGGTCATGGCGAGCACAGCGTTGACGTTTGAGCCTTCCACTGCACCGTGTTGCACCACAATCTTGCCCACCGCATCTTCGGTGTTGCCATCAGAAGTGAGTAGTAATGTGCCTTCTTTTTGTTTGAGGTCAGATTCATTAATGAGGGTAACCAAACCAAGCTGTGCCACTTGTTCATTATCCACATAAATCATGCCTTCTCTGGTGCCAGATACTTTGCCGTCAGGAAGGGTGATGGGGCTTTGTGAATCATCGAGAATAGCAAGCCCGCTTTGTGTTGTGAGATTACCTTCATTGTCGCGTGTAAAGTTGCCTGCCCGCGTGAGAGCGACACTTCCATCGGTTTGTTGAACTAAAAAATAACCATCAGCAACAAGGGCAAAATCAAGGGCATTACCTGTTTGTTTGATGTTGCCTGCTTTGGTATCGATGTATTGGGTTCCCATACTTAAGTAGGAAGAAGGTTTTTGTTGTTTGCTTGCGCCAGCCACGCTGTCGGAAAGAACGGACTCAAAAGAGGAACGGGAAGCTTTGTATCCTGTGGTGTTCACATTGGCGAGATTGTGGGTGATGTTATCCAAACGGTTTTCAGCCATTTTGCTTGCCACACCTGATACGAAAAAACCACTTTGCATAAAGTTCTCCTTGGCGTTTTTGATGATACGCAAAGAGGTAAAAGCAGGTTTGATGCCAAAGTATAGAATGTGATTATATCAAGATTGAATGCTTCTTGATTGTGAGGTTTTGGTAGAAATCACCCTGCGACTAGGCATCTTTTGCCTGTGTTCTTTAGTGGTTTAAAGAATGTTTTCATTGGCAATGACAATGCCATCTTCATCAGCATAAACATATGCATCAGGGGTGAAGGTTACACCTGCAAAATGTACGGGGATGTTGAGCAAGCCTTGTTGGTTTTTGGCTGTTTTGCGTGGTGTGGTTGCCAAAGCTTTGACACCAAGCTGCACTTTTGCCACATCGGCTGAATCACGAATACATCCATTGATAATCACACCTTCCCAGCCATTGGAGGCTGCCAAGTCTGCCATCATATCACCCATCATCGCGCAGCGCATGGAAGCGGAAGCATCCACCACCAACACTTTGCCCGTGCCATTTTCGGCAAAGGATTGGCGCAAGAATGAATTGTCGTCCACGGCTTTGAGGGTGACGACTTTTCCGCAGAACCTAGTTTTGCCGCCAAAGTCGCGGAAAATAGACACAGCAACTTGCAAGCTTTCAAGGTGTTCATCATATAAGTCAGTGGTTTTGAAATCTTTCATAGTATTTTATCCGGCAATGCCATTTCTTCTGCGGCTACATACACCACCGCTGGGTAGACAGGGCCAATGTCTACAATCGTCCAAATACCGCCACGTTTACCAAGCTCAATATCAATCACATCACCAATACGCAGTTGTTGCAAAATCGTTTTGGGCAGCAATACAGGGCCAATCATGGCTTTAGGCGCATTGTCAAAAGCAAGCCAAAGTTCGGTGTCGGTGATTTGGGCAACGCGGGCATGACCTTCTTTAAAGGTTTCAAAGCGTTTGCCGCGAAGGCGCGGGGAAATGCCACCACCTAAGCGAATGTGATACAATAATAAATGGGCAGCAATGGCAGCGCGTTTGGCATCGGGCAAGGCATCTTGGATGATGTCTTGCCAAGATAGGAGTATGTTTTTATCTTGCCAATGTTGGGTTTTGGCATAATCCAGCCATGCCATTAATGTTTCGGCAGCATATTGCACCATCAATGAATCAACACTGGGGTCGCGCAGCAAATGCCAAGCAATAAAGTCTCTTAAATACTCGCCATCAATACGCTCAAAAGGTAATCCGTCTAAGGATGGGGCTGGGTCTTGGTCGCCCTGCATGAGCTGCTCAATAAAATTTTCCAATGATTCTTCCCAAGCTTGCGGGCTGCTTGGGGCTTCCATTTCTTCGGCTTGAAATAGGTCGGAATAATAGATTAAATATTCAGTTAAGCGTTGAAACACTTGCTCATGTTGCATCAAATCTTGCGCCTCATCATCGTGATTTTGCAGATGAAGCAAGAAGCTATCGAAGGACTCTTGTAGGGTTAGGCTCATGTCTGTTCTCCGAGGTGTTGTTGTCCTGCCTTGGAATAGTTAGGCTTCGCAGTCTGTCAAACTTCGCTAAGCTTAACATGAGATAAGCGAAAAAGAAGTTGATGTGGTTTAAACAATAGGGAGATTGGCATGTTGATTAATGTAACTTCAGTACGTGCAGGTAATATTTTAGACTGGGATGGCGGCTTGTGGAAAGTGGTGAAAACACATCATGTGACACCTGGTAAAGGTGTAGCTTGTATGCAACTTGAGATGCGTCACCTTGAAAAAGGCAACAAAACCAACAAACGTTTTAACTCCACAGAAAAAGTTGACCGTATTATTTTAAACCAACGTAAAATGCAGTTTTTGTATGCTGATGCTGGGCAATATAATTTTATGGATACCGAAACTTACGACCAAATTGCTTTGGAAGAAGGTATGTTGGAGGCAGCCATTCCTTATATGTTGCCTGAAATGGAGGTGGAAGTGGAGTTTCATGATGAACGCCCATTGAACGTCAAACTTCCGCAGTCCGTGAACTTGATAGTGACGGAATGTGATGCATCCATCAAAGGGCAAACGGCAACCAGCTCATATAAACCCGGCGTGTTGGAAACAGGCGTATCCATTATGGTTCCACCGTATTTAGAAGCAGGGACAAAAGTGCGCGTGAATACAGAAACAGGCGAATACATGGAACGCGCATAAATTAATAAGGTTTGAGGTATAGAAAATGAAAGAAAAAGTTTGGGACTTATTCGTGCGTTTTTTTCATTGGAGTTTGGTGGTCAGCTTTACGGCGGCTTATTTAACTGCTGAATATGGCTATGATGAAATCCATGAGTTTCTGGGTTATTTCATCACCTTGCTCATCGTGGCACGAATTGTATGGGGTTTTATTGGCTCTAAGTATGCGCGTTTCTCCAATTTTATCTTTGCAGTTCCCGAGTATGTTTCCAACTTCAAAGCCATCATGACCAATAAACATGATAAACATTATACAGGTCACAACCCACTGGGTGGATTGATGGTGTTTGCCTTAATTGGTGGTTTGTTTATTTTGGTGTCTTCGGGGCTAATTTTGTTGGGTTGGAGTGAATATACTGGACCTGTTTGGGCATTGGGCATCCCAGTGTCAGAAAGTTTTGGTGAAGTGATTGAATTTATTCATTATGAGTTGCCAGAAATCATGCTGATATTGATTGGTGCACATATTTTGGGTGTGTTTGTGGCGATGAAACAACATGGTGAGAACCTTGTGCGTTCGATGTTTACAGGTTTTAAAGAAAATTAATTGAAGTGGTTTATTGTTTATTAATATGTGTCATGTTCCGTGTGATTTTAACGCAATGGGTACCAAGCTCATGAAGAGTGTGCATATTATGTTGTGCGCATGGGTTGCCGCTTTGGCGACAACTTCTCCTGCATTCGCTTTACCTACACCTGATGCGCTTATCAGTGTTGCCAATATTGTGCCTATCATTATTGGGGGCTTGGCTGCTGCGGTTAGTGGCATTTATCTTGCCATACAAAAAGTTTTAGGCACAAAGGCAAGTGGTTTGGTTGTGGGCGGTCTGTTTGGCGGGTTTATTGTCATTATGGGCGCTTTGCTTTTGTTTGGTTTGAATTGGAATGAAAACCGAAAACAGCAACGTATCAATGATATTGCGATGTATTTACGTTGTGATATTGGCGCTCATGAGGCTTTTTTTCAACGCGGCAAAGGCAATGAAAAGGCGAAAGAAGTATGGCAGAGCATAGGCAATTTTAGTGAAATAAAGCTCAAAGATGTTGCGCAAAAATTACAAAGCCAGCCAAGTGCAGCCTTGATTGCAACACCTGCGCGTTATATTCAGTATGCGTCGGGCATTGCTGGTGTTGAACTCAATAAGCAAGTGATGTTATTTTCATTTGTTCGGGAAAAAGCATTAATCGCGCACTTGAATGATGTGGATAGCAAAGATTTATATCTCAGTGATTTTTATAGATATTACAAAAGACATCCCGACAAGTATCATCAAGATATAACGCAACTTCAGGTGTTTAAGAAATTTGAGAACATATATATTGTTCGCAGTTCAGGTGATGAAGGGCGGTTTGTACGGGAAGAGTCTGGGGAAATTCGAGCTGCGGATAGTCGTGTAAAACGAATTGATTGGCCGGTTCGAGAAGAACGGTGGATAAAAGATGAGCAACGTGTGCTGTTTCCGAATATGTTAAATTTATTGGCAGATGACGATGCGGCTGAGCAACTGGCGAATGAAGAAGTGTTTTTGGTGGCTGCGTACAACTCTTTTCACCGGCATGAATTTATTCAAATCAAAGCATACTTGAATAAACTATTGGCAGGCATTGACCCTAAGCGCGTGCTGATTGTTGATATGCGCTCTGAGCAAACAGATGAGACGATGGCGCGGCTTGCCAAGGTATTGGATGGCAAACCTTTTCTGGTGGTTGGTATGACCAAGTACGATTGGGTTTATGATGGTTTGGATGTTGCTTTTGAAATGTGGGAAAGGCTGGGGCATGACGAACAACGCTTTCAATTGCAAGGCTTTACTACACGTTTACCTGAGGTGAGCGCCATACGCTGGGATGAACAACGCTCCATAAGTATGAGTGATTATTTATGGGGGCCTGTGTGGCGAAGCATTACTTGGCTTAAAGATATGCTAAGTGTGCCCACGGGGGCAGCCATCTTACTTTTTGCCGTGCTGTTAAGACTTGTATTTTTTCCGCTTGGTTTGTTGGAGGCGAGGTCACGTTTGATGCGAGTCCGTGTTAAGCAGGTCTTGACTGATGGGTCACAGCCTTTGTGGGCAGCTTCGCAACAGACACTGCTAAAACATTTGAAGGTGAATAGCCGTTGGGAACTTTTGGGAACATTGTTAATGTTAGCCTTGATACTTCCTGCATATACGATTTTAACTTCGCCACCTAATGGTATGTATGCACAAGGGTTTTTATGGATGACAAACCTAGCGGCACCTGATGTTTGGATGAGCATTTTACTGTCTGTACTCATTTTTATAAAAATGAAGCTGGCAGGTTTGCATGTGAGTTCAAGACTGCTTGTGTTGATGGGTTTGTTGTGTGCATGGTTATTGTTTTATTTGCCAGCGGGTTTGTTGTTGTATGTGTTGGGCGTGTTGCTGGTGACCACAGGGCAAGAATTGTTGGCTTGGAAACATAGCCATGAACGTATGCGCCGAGCCTTGTTGTCATGATGGAAAAGCATGGAATCATTGCCTTGGTGGATGCGGATATTGCGGGCATTGGCAATAAAGCCAGACACCTTGCACGGCTGTTGAAATGTCAGCCTGAACTGTTTGCTGTGCCCAATGGTGTCGTGCTACTGCCAACCTTCTCTTTGGACAAAGATATGCCATACCTGCATCAAACATTATCCGATATGGGTGAAGGGCCTTACGCCGTACGTTCATGTGGGCTGGATGAAGATGGTGATCATGAAAGTATGGCTGGAAAATTTGACACGATGTTAGGGGTTCCAGCGTGTGATTTGAAGCAAGCTATTGTACAGGTACGTTCTTCATTTACAGATGTTGCGGATACTGGCTCTGTGTTGATTCAGCACATGGTCAACCCTGATTATGCAGGTGTGATGTTCACACAATCCATTGAGAATGCAGGGCTTGCCAGTTGTGAATTTTCATTGGGGGTTGCTGAAGATTTGGTGTCTGGAAAAGTGAAGCCTACACATGTGGACTATGGACGGCTCTCTGGTGCGTTATACCCTGAACAAAACCAGCATCAATCGATGTTAGATGTGCTTTTTCTGGTGGGTATGACCATTGAAATATTGATGGATGAACCCCAAGACGTTGAGTGGGCATATGATGCGAAGTATGGTCAATTGTATGTTTTACAATCTCGCCGAATTACCACCAAGCTGTATGATGAAAGCCTTGCCACAGAGCAGCAACGTGTTGCGAGCATAACGAACCATTTGAAACCCTTGCGCCAAGAACAAGTATTGTTTGAGGATAGCGCCGTACGCGAAGTGGTGAGCGCACCAACACGCCTAACGCAAGGTTTGATGCAGCAGCTTTATGCGCCCAAAGGTGCGCTTGGTGCAGCATTGCAAATGTTGAATTTACCATGCCCTCAAGTTGAGCAGGCTTATGTATTATCTGTGTTTGGTCGGCTTTATGCGAATGTGTATATTGGCAAGCAACTGTTTGGTTATGCTGGGGTACTACCCTTTGCGAAAAGGCTGTGGGCGAACTACCGCTTGCAACGCCGCATGAAACATGAGCCCGATAAGCTGTTGCGGTGGCTGAAGGGTCATATTGAAGCATTACCCGATGGGGATGATGTGGTCTCCTGCCAGGCGGATAATGTTTTATTGCAAGCCCAACATGTTGTTGCATTGATGCAAACGTTTGTTGAGGATGTCTATCCGATTGCTTATGCAGCAACTATATTGGCGCAAATGGCAGATGAAAATGATGGGCAAGCTTCATTAACCAGCCATTTTATCAGTGA
>DQSL01000003.1 GCA_015663235.1 Mariprofundaceae bacterium | reverse complement strand
TGTAGTGGTTCAGTAATTGTATAGGTTTAGAAAAGGGTAATAATTCAAACTTAGGAGATTACCCATGAGTCAGAGGAAACGAACTACATATACGCAGGAATTCAAGCGATGATGACAGTTCAGATAGTTCCAGCGACGATGAGGGTGATAAGTCCAACAAACCAAGCGTTTAGCTGAATCATTAAGAACTGTAGGTTACCTTAAAATTTGATATTTGGTCGGAAAACAAGCGTCCATTTTTCTTGTGTTTTGGCAAGGCTACCCAAATAGCGTTGCTCACCCTGCCAAATCACACCAAAACCCAAAGTCATGGTTAGCTTGCCTTGATTTAATGGCCAATGCTTATCAATGATAAGTGTTTGTTTGCTTGGTTTAAGCGTCGCCTGCAACACATCCAACTGATAATCAATGCCAATATCACGCATGAAATCATCTTCTGCTTTTTGAAAGTCAATGCGGTCTCGGCGTAAACCCAGCTTAAAAGTGTCTGAAATTTCAGGGTGGCTATGAAACTTTGCCCCGCCGCGAAAGCTCCATGATAGGTATTGCATATCAGTTTCACGTTTGCCCTTAATTTTCCATTCAAGTTCTAGCCAATTATCTCGAATCAATCTGTTTTGCTGAATATGATGTCCGCCAACGCTTAAAAGATAACCAATATAACCTTTATTATCACCAATCGATTTCACACCTTTTGGCGCTGCAAATTTAAGTACACGCCCAACAAACAAGGACAAAGCATAAGGCTCTTCAAAGCCAGCTGTGAGCGATTCAACAAGGTTGCCATCAAAACCTGTACTTGACCCATTTTGGTATAACGAAGGCTGGCTTTCTCGAATATAAACGCCAAGTATTGGCAAAGGATTGATGCTTGCTTCAAGCAGCACAAAATCGGGTGATAAGCTGTCTTGCAAAATTTGCTTGTATATATCTAATTCTTTGAGGTTTTTGACTTCTGGAATACTTTGATTTTGAAAACCTTTCGTCCAAGATATATTGGAATAATAAACATCCAGTTCATGTTCAATTTCAGCCGTTGCTGGAGAAGCAAGTAAAGCTGTGTATCCCCACAACATGAAAGCCCACTTTAATTGCACATCAACCTCTCAATATTAGCCAAAACTTCCCTTACCGCGAGAAAATATAGAGCGAGTCGCTGTGACAATCAATACAATAAATGACTTTAGACTTGGCTTTGCCTATTCAGATTTGTAGCATTGCCCCATGCCAACATTTGAAACAACAGAACACGAAAAAATTCTGCATGAGCTTGCAGATAAACCTAACGTTAAACCGCCTGCCATGTATGAAGTTTTTCTATTGAATGACGACTTCACACCTATGGATTTCGTGGAAGATATTTTGGTGAAGTATTTTTCCAAAAACAATGAACAAGCCGAAGTTATTACCATGCAAGTGCATAACCAAGGGCGCGGTCTTTGTGGTATTTACCCCAAAGACATTGCTGAAAGCAAAGCCTTACAAGTTGAAAGTCATAGTCGCCAACACCATCATCCCTTGCAGTGCATCGCTGAAAAAAGCGATTCATAACTACACCCCTACCTTTATACTTTCGCCTGGAGCAGACTTTGAAACTATCGCTTAAGGATTCCATCAGCCAAGCTTTGCAAGACGTGGTAAACGCCCTACTTGCCGAAGTTGATGCCACCAAAATACCAGCCGTGGTGCTTACGCGCCCCAAACAGAAAGAACATGGTGATTATGCTGTGAATATCGCTATGCCATTGGCTGGGTTATTGAAACAAAACCCAAGGCAAGTGGCTGAAACGATTTTAGCCAAGGTTCAGTTTCCTGATGCCGTGGATTCCGCAGATATTGCAGGCCCAGGGTTTATCAATATCAAGCTCAAAGCTGGTGGTGAAACGGACATCTTAAAAGATATTATGCAAATGGCTGAAAGTTATGGTCGTTTGGACAATAACAACGGTGAAGCCGTCAACCTTGAGTTTGTCTCAGCCAACCCAACGGGGCCTATGCATGTGGGTCATGGTCGTGGTGCTGTGGTGGGTGATGCACTGGCAAACTTAATGAATGCGCGTGGTTACAAGGTGCATAAAGAGTATTACATCAATGATGCGGGTAGCCAGATTGGTGTACTCGCTAACTCTGTGTGGCTGCGTATGCAAGAATTGCAAGGTATTAAGATTACTTTCCCTGAGGGTGCTTATCCAGGCGACTACATTATAGAAATTGCTAAAGAAATATTAGCCAGTCAAGATTTTGCAAGTTTTGAAGCCTTGGATGATGTAAGCCGCCTGCAACAGCTTGGTGAGTTAGCAGTGAATGCCAATATGGCAATGATTCGCAGTGATTTAACCGATATCGGCATCGAATTTGACCAATATTTTTCTGAAAAAACACTGCATGAATCAAATAAAGTTACCCAACTCATCGAAAAGCTTGAAGCCGATGATTTGATTTACACAGGCACACTGCCCCCACCCAAAGGCAAAGAAGTGGTGGATTACAACCCCGTAAAGCAGCGATTGTTCCGCACCACCGACTTTGGTGATGATGTGGATAGACCCTTGCAGAAACAAGATGGCACTGCCACTTATTTCGCAGCAGACATTGCGTATCACGCTGATAAATTTGAGCGTGGATTTAAACATATGATTGATATTTGGGGTGCCGACCACGGTGGTTATATCACCCGCGTGCAAGCTGCCATGAAAGCTTTGACAGGTTTGGAAAAACAACCCGAAGTGTTATTGGTGCAAATGGTCAATCTCACCCGTGATGGTGTACCATTTAAAATGAGCAAACGCGCTGGCACGTTTGTGACACTCAGCGAAGTGGTTGAAGAAGTAGGCAAAGATGCGGTTCGTTTTAATTTCATGACCCGCCGCATTGAAAGCCAATTTGACTTTGATTTGGAAGCCGCCAAAGCCAAAGATGCCGAAAATCCTGTGTATTATGTGCAATATGCTCATGCACGCATTCACGCCGTGCTGCGTAAAGCCGAAGCAGAAAACATTAGGCTTACTGACATCAAAGATATTGATACATCATTGTTGACCAGCGATGAAGCCAGTAAACTGATTAAAATGCTTATTGCTTATCCAGATATGTTGGACACTGCTGCCAACCGCCGCGAACCCTACCGCATTGCCACATATATCATGCAACTTGCCGCAGCATTTCATAGCTTTTACCACAAAAATCGCGTGATTATGGATGATGAAGCATTGATGCAAGCGCGTTTATTGTTGCTTAGAGCTACGGCGCAAGTGATTAAAAATGCACTCACTTTATTGGGTGTATCTGCACCAGAGTCTATGTAATGGGTGATAAAGACTTTGCTCAGGTCGAAACCGCATACTTTGAGCATCATGATGCAAAAAACACATCAAACAGAGCGATTATCATTACAGCTCTTGCAACTTTTTTTGCTATTGCCTGTTTTGCTATTGGTTTTTATATGGGTGAACAACATGGTATTGAAGCCAGCAAAGGTAACAAACATGATGCCTTGATTGCAAAGCTACAAAACCAACAACAAGAGTTGACCAAGCTCAAAGAAGAAACTGAAAAGTGGCAGCAACAAGAAGCCAACACTTCTCAAATTGGTCAACTTACTTTTTATAACGAATTGCCCGACCAGTCTATTAACCCCGAACCATTGGATAACCAGCCAAAAATAACAAATAACACAGCATTTTTGGATAAACTCGAAGCCGATTTAGCCAGAGCAAAGGATAGTGAGCAAGCCATGCACTCGGCTGGGCAAAGGTTAGAAGATATTATCAATGCGCAAATGAACAACACTACGCGCACATTTCGTATTCAAGTTGCATCATTCTCCACGCAGCAAGATGCTAAAAACTTCATACCCAAGCTTCAAGGCTTGGGAATTGCCGCCGAAGTACGACGTGTTGAAATACCCAACAAAGGCACTTATTTCCGTGTATTCACTGGCTCATATATGAATGAACAGGATGCGATGCGGGCGAAACAACTGATTAAAGATAAATTTAAGCTTGATGGTTTAATGATTCAAAATGGCTGATTCTCGTTTAGCCTTAGCCAAGGCTTGGGTATCACAACAACAGGCAACCCAAGTATTTACAATCCAACCTTTGGCTGGTGATGCATCTTTTCGCCGTTATTTCCGTGTTTTCACACCCGAAACAACCTATGTGTTAATGGACGCTCCGCCTGAAAAAGAAGATGTTTCACCATTTGTTCAGGTTTGCGACTGGTTGGCTAAAAACAAACTCAATGTGCCAAAGATTGTAGTGCGCGACCAAAGCCAAGGTTTTCTGCTTCTTGAAGATTTTGGCGACGTAACTTGGGCTGTTTATTTTAATGATAACAATGATTTGACAGCATTATTTAAAGATGCACTGCAACAGCTTCATACCTTACAATCTTTGGAAGCCACAATCAATTTACCATGTTTTGATGTCAATCGTATGCAGCGTGAGTGCGACTTGTATTTGGACTGGTATTTGCCTCACATCAAAGGCGAAAAACCAACCCAAGAAGAACGCGATCAATTTCAAGCTGCCCTGCTTCCATTGCTGCAAGAAATAAATGTTTTACCCCAAGCCCCTGTACATTTGGATTACCATAGTCGCAACCTTATGCTTCCACAAAGCGGACTACCTTTGGGCGTTATTGATTTTCAAGATGCCGTGATTGGTCCGATTACCTACGACCTCGCATCTCTGCTTTATGATTGTTATCAAGATTATCCCGAAGAAGAAAGGCGCGAGTGGAGTAAACACTTCTTTGCAGGCTTAAGCCAAGAACACCAGTCTCATTTCACTAATTTTGCAGCATGGCACAGAGCCGTTCGCCTCACATCTTTACAGCGTCACATCAAAGTATTAGGTATTTTCGCTCGCCTTGCCTACCGCGATGGGAAAATGCAATTTTTAGATGAAATACCTTTGACCCATAAACACTGCATGGAAGAACTCAAGGCTTTGTCGCTACAAATCCCCATGCTAACCGCCTAAAAAGTATCATTTAAGGATTGCCCAGCGCACAACTTTTCTCTATCATGCCCGCTCTATTCAAAGGAGTAAGTCATTTGTTTAAACGCATCCTAATTGCCAACCGTGGCGAATGTGCCATCCGTATTATTCGTGCCTGCAGTGAACTGGGCATTGAATCTGTGGCGGTATATTCAGACCCAGACAACCATGCCTTGCATGTTAAAAAAGCAGACAAAGCCATCCTCATTGGCCCTGACCCTGTAAAGAGTTATTTAAACATTCACCGCATTGTGGATATTGCCATCAAAGCGAAGTGTGATGCGATTCATCCAGGTTATGGTTTTTTATCTGAAAACCCTGATTTCGCTCAGGCTGTGATTGATGCAGATATTGCTTATATTGGCCCCTCCCCTGATGCGATTAAAAACATGGGCAGCAAAACCAATGCGCGTACCGCGATGTTGGCTGCTGGTATACCATGTATTCCTGGCACTGAAGCATCATTGGTTAGCCCTGAAGAAGCATTAGAAACTGCGCGAGCTATGGGTTATCCTGTGATGCTTAAAGCTGCTGCTGGTGGTGGTGGTCGTGGCATTCGTCGTTGCGACAGTGATGAAGAAGTGATTGAAAACTATGAATTAACCACCAATGAAGCCATGACTGCATTTGGCAATGGCGAACTTTTCATGGAAAAGTGTATTGTTGAGCCACGTCATATTGAATTTCAAATTTTAGCCGATTCACATGGCAATTGTGTACATTTATTTGAGCGCGACTGCTCAATTCAACGCCGCAATCAAAAATTGATTGAAATCGCGCCATCCAATTATATCACACCTGAACTTCGCAAGAAAATGGGTGATGTAGCTGTCAAAGCAGCTTTGGCTGTGGGTTATGTGAATGCAGGAACCGTTGAATTCTTGGTTGATAAAAACCACGACTTCTTCTTCATGGAAATGAACACCCGTTTGCAGGTGGAACATACCATCACTGAAGCGATTACAGGCGTAGACATTGTTGCCCAGCAGATTGCCATTGCTGCGGGTGAAGAGCTTCCGTTTAAACAAGAAGACTTAAGCTTCAAAGGTTATGCGATTGAATTTCGGGTGAATGCAGAAGACCCTCAAAATGGCTTCTTCCCCAATCCTGGCCGTATTACCCGCTATCATTCACCTGGCGGACCTGGTATTCGCGTGGACGGTTGCGTCTACCCAGGTTACACCATTCCGCCACATTATGACTCCATGTGTGCCAAGCTGACTATTTGGGCGCCCGATTGGCAACATGCCGTTAAACGCTCTCAACGCGCACTTAAAGAGTATGACATTCGCGGTGTGAAAACCACATTGGCATTTTACCGCAACATTGCCTCATCGGATGTATTCCTTGAAGGTCAGTTTGATACGGGATTTATGGATCACCATGCATATTTGTTAGATTATAAACCATTTGAAGCACGTGAAGATATTGCAGCAGCCGTGGCAGTCGCCATTGCCGCACATGCTGGATTGTAGGAAAAGGATTTTAAGATGACACAAGTAAAGAGAAAATTAGCCATTACTGAGCTTGCCTTACGCGATGGTCACCAATCATTATTGGCAACCCGTATGCGTTTGGATGACATGTTACCCATCTGCGAAAAAATTGATCAAATTGGTTATTGGTCCGTTGAAGCATGGGGTGGTGCAACATTTGATACCTGCCTGCGTTATTTAAAAGAAGGTCCTTGGGTTCGCTTGCGTGAATTAAGCAGTGCCATGCCCAACACCAAAATTCAAATGTTACTTCGCGGTCAAAACTTGCTCGGTTATCGGCATTATGCTGATGATGTGGTGCGCAAATTTGTCGATATGGCATCTGCCAATGGCGTGGATGTGTTCCGCACCTTTGATGCGATGAATGACTTGCGCAATGTGCGTACTGCCATTGCCCAAATCAAAGAAAACGGCAAACATGCGGAAGGCACGATTTGTTATACCACAAGCCCAGTGCATAATTTGGACTATTTCGTGGATTTAGCCAAAGGTTTTGAAGATATGGGCTGCGATACGCTTGCCATCAAAGATATGGCTGGTTTATTAACACCTGTGGCAACCAAAGAGTTAATCTTAGCATTGAAAGGCGCTGTAAATATCCCGCTTCATTTGCATTCACATTCCACCTCAGGTGTGGCTGAAATGGTGCAGTGGGAAGCCGTTCACGCAGGTTGTGACATTATCGACACTGCTATTTCACCACTTTCAGGCGGTACATCCCACCCTGCAACCGAATCTATGGTCGCAGCCTTTGCTGAAACTGAATATGACACAGGTTTAAACCTTGAGGCACTTCAAGATGTCGCGGCATATTTCCGCGATGTTCGCAAAAAATATGCGCGTTTTGAATCGGATGTTACCCGCGTAGATACCCGCGTGTTCGTTAATCAAATTCCTGGCGGCATGATTTCCAATCTTGCCAACCAGCTCAAAGAACAAGGCGCATTGGATAAAATGGATGAAGTTTTGAATGAAATCACCAGTGTTCGCAAAGATTTCGGTTATCCATCATTGGTCACACCAACCAGTCAAATTGTCGGC
>DQSL01000036.1 GCA_015663235.1 Mariprofundaceae bacterium | reverse complement strand
GTTCGCTTACAAGCATTTGCCGATAAAGTGGATGGCACATCAGGTTTTCCTTTCGATATTTTAATGCTAAACGACAATATTTACACCGTATTCTTGGTGGATAAAGCCCGCTCACGTTTATTTGTTTATCAGCGCAATAATGATGGGAAACTGGTGCGTGTTGCTGATGAATATGTCGTCACAGGCTCTAAAGGTGGGGACAAAACAGCGCGGGGTGATAAAAAAACACCCAATGGCATTTATCGTTTCACATCCATTCGCCATGACCCTGCATTGCGCGCTCGATATGGGCCTGTGGTTTTTCCAATCGACTACCCCAATGCGTTGGATAAATTAAAAGGTAAAACAGGGGATGGCATTTGGATGCATGGCTATCCTGAACATAAAACACGTCGCCCACCCCAAGATACACGCGGTTGTTTTGCGTTGCCTAACCCTGTGTTAAAACAAATGGAAGCCTATGTAAAACCTGGAAAAACTTGGGTCGTGATTGGTGAAAATTTCAAATTTGTTGCGCCAGAAGAACAAACTGATTTACGCGCATCCATTCAAGCAAGCATTCAAAACTGGGAACATGATTGGGAATCCTTGAATAGCGATGCCTATTTGTCGCACTACCACCCTGAATTTCGCTCAGGAAAATATGACCTCAAACGTTGGAAGTCATATAAAAAACGTGTGAACAGTCCTAAAAAATATATCCGCGTCTCCTTGGAGGATATGGCAATCATTCACGACCCAACCCCTTGGCAAGATGGAGAGATGGTTGTTGTTGAATTCAAGCAAGGTTACAAGTCCAGTAACTACAGCGATTCAGGCAACAAACGTTTGTATTTAACCCGTAGCAACAGCGAATCGCCGTGGCAAATTCTTATCGAAGAGAGCCTGTAACATGAGCAACAAAGAAACACCTGCAAACGATAGTAAACCCTTGGACTTTACTGAGCGGCGCACCCAAGCACTTGCCAAAGAAAATGCGCAATTGCGCGAATATGTTTCTACCATGATGACCCGCCTGCATGAAAATGATAAATTGTTTTCTAAGCTTTTCGCCTTGGAAGCCAGCGTGCTTGCAGCAGGCGACCCTGAAGATATGTGTTTCACTTTATTGCGCGAGCTTCGCAGCCAGTTTTCTCTGGATTTGGTGCGCTTTTGGTTTGATAGGGATAGTTTGATTGGCAGCACACAAATGTCTGCCTTGTCCGACCAAGATTTAATTTGGATTGAGGCGGGTGAAATCAACGCGATGGGTTTAAATCGCCGCCATGTTTGGCTGCTGCAAATGGAAAAAGATGGTTTCCCTTGGATGCAGCCACGTGATGAAAACTTGGAATCCATTGCCTTGCTTCGCTTAGGCACACAAGATAAACCCTTTGGCGTGTTGGGTTTAGGCTCCAATGATAAAGACCGCTTTAACCCCAACCAAAGCACTGATTTTTTGCAACACCTTGCCCAAATCATCAGCCTTAGTTTGGAGCACGCCATCACCCATGAGCGTCTGGCAAGGCTTGCCATTACCGATGCCTTAACAGGCACTCAAAACCGCCGCTTCTTGCAGCCATACAGCCACCAACCTTTATCCAGTTGGTTTGGTAAAGATGTGCCTGTTGCAGCATTATTTTTTGATATGGATGGCTTTAAAGGTGTCAACGACCGCTTGGGTCATGCCGCAGGTGATGATGCGCTGACTGAGCTTTGTAACATTATTCGCAAACATGTTCGCGCCCAAGACCCGCTCATCCGTATGGGCGGCGATGAATTCACATTATTGTTACCAAGCTGTGAACAAGACAAAGCACAACATATTGCCCAACAAGTATTACAAGACGTGCAGAAAAGCACGGTTAAAGATGAACCGATGAGCGTAAGCATTGGGCTATCATTTTCATCGGAAAAAGAAGATTTAACACTCACCCAACTCATCAAAAAAGCTGATAAAGCTATGTATGTAGCCAAAGCCTTGGGTGGTAACCGTGTTGAAACTGCACAAGAAAAGGTTGAGGGATAAAGCTCTGCTTTTCATTCATGTCAGCCGAGCTTTTGCCAATGAGCTGCAACAAGTTCGCCTCGCTTCAGAACACACCATCAACAATTACCAACGTGATTTGCGCCAGTTCTTAAGCTTTGCAATGAAGTTACAACAAACCCAAAAACAAACATTTGAAATCACGCAAATCAACCGCGAAATGGTGCAAGATTGGTTGGTGTTAGGGCATAGCCAAGGGCTTGCGCCTGCAACTTTGGCGAGGCGATTGTCTTCGCTCAAAAGCTTGTTTGCTTTTGCTTTGCGACAAAAGCTTTGCCCTGAAAATCCTGCCGCAGGCATTCGCGCACCCAAGCTTGGCAAACGATTACCCAAAACCTTGCCCCAACATCAAACCCAAGCTTTGTTAGAAACCACCAACCGCAAGTTTGATAGCCGTGAACTGGCATTATTGGCTTTGCTTTATGGTTGCGGCTTGCGCGTTTCCGAAGTTGTCGGTGTAAACATTCATGATTTATCTTTAAACTTTAAACAAAGCGTAGGCGAAGTTCGCGTGATTGGTAAAGGCAATAAGGAACGCATTGTTCCACTGCCCGAAGTTGCCGTGACATTGATTGCAGATTGGCTCAAAAAACGTAGCGATTTATTGCCCAAAGAAGACGCTGTGTTTTTAAACAAATTTGGCACACGTTTAAGTGTGCGTTCCGTGCAGCGAATGCTTAAAGATAGGGCGATGGAAACAGGCGCAGACATGAGCATCACCCCGCACAAATTGCGCCATTCTTTTGCCACAGATATGTTAACTGGCGGGGCAAACCTGCGCACTATTCAGCAGTTTTTGGGTCATGCTTCTCTTGCCACCACCGAACATTACACCCATATCACCTTGCCCCAACTTCAAAAGACTTATACCAATACCCACCCGCGCGCCAAAGCCAAAAAAAATGATTGATTTACCCCAAACCAAAACAAACACAGGTAAAATAGGTCTGCTGATTTGGCTTGCCGCTTCGCTCATCCATTTTTTGCCTATTCCACATGATTATATCATCATACAAATCATACTCACTTTCGCGCTCACCATGCTCGGTTTTGTCTATTTGATCAAATATATTCGTTTTGTTGCAGCCTATGAAAGGTCCAAAACCAATGATAAATTATAGTATCAATATGCGCATGTTTGCGCTCAATGTTTTGTATGCCGTGTTGGTGCAAAAACATAAAGCCAAAGCAAGCTTGGAATATATTTGCCAGCAACATGATTTTCCATCGCGTGATGCCGCATTGTTACGCGAAATGGTCTATGGTGTATTGCGCCATTACTTCACCTTGGAAGCAGATGTCAGCCGCTTTATCAAACAAAAGCCTGAAGATAAGAGCCGTGTGGCATTGCTTTTAGGCGCTTACCAACTCAGACATATGCGCATTCCCAATCATGCTGCGGTGAGCGAAACCGTGGCTGCTATCAAACCCTATGCGCCGCAAGATGCGGGGTTTATCAATGCCGTGCTACGCAAGGTTTCAAGCAGTGAACCACCTACCAAATACAAGCCACACCAACGCGTTGAACTGCCCAAGTGGATGTATTCATCATGGCGAGACGCCTTGGGTGCTGATGCTGTGCAAACCATGATGGATGTATGCCAGCAAACACCTAACACATGTATCGCGGTGCTGGGTGAGCGCTCGGCTTGGATAGAAAAAGCAGAAGCACAAGGGTTTTCAGTGCAGGAAGGTGCGCTTTCACCTTATGCTATCTTGCTTGCACCCAACACCAATATCACCACCTTACCTGAGTATGATTCAGGTGGTTTTATAGTCATGGACCAAGCCCCGCAAGTCGCAACTTTGGCAGTCAGCTTAGCGCATAAAACTGGGCGTATTTTGGACCTATGCGCAGCGCCTGGTGGCAAAACCGCATTGCTTGCCCATCGCTTCCCCAAAGCGTCCATCACTGCCGTCGAACTCAATCCCAAACGTATTCCTAGATTACAAGAAAACATGGCACGCTTAACACTTGCCAATGTAGAAGTGATACAAGCCGATGCCTCATCATTGCCCTACGCGGACAACAGTATTGATGCCATAATGTTGGATGCACCGTGTTCCGCATCAGGCACATTAAGGCGACACCCAGATGCCAAGTTTTTGCATGATAAAACGAGCGTAGAAGAAGCCGTGAAACTGCAAACCTTACTGCTCAAAGAAGCATTAAGAGTGCTTAAAATTGGCGGCACATTGGTCTATGCCGTGTGCTCTATTCACAAAGAAGAAAATGAAGCAGTAGTTAATCCGTTCAAAGGTGTACAAAGCACCCAACGTTTATTGCCAAGCGATACCCATGATGGATTCTTTTTTGCACAAATTATCAAATAATTTTACCACGAAGAACACAGCATCCGCAAGGGCATCATCACAGAACATGAAGAAAGGTGTGAGCGTGTTGTATTTCTTTCCCCCGACTATAGCTGTGCCCAAGAAGTAGTCTTAAAAACAATGAAGAAAAAAATCTTACTTTGCGCCTTTTTAAGATGATTGATCAGGAAGTTCACAGCTATTCTAGGGTGTTTTCTTTGGTTCGTTTCTTTGATGGCAAAGAAATGAACAGAAAGTTTCATATGAAGTTGGTAAAGCACTGAATAACAACCTACACTTTTGCATCAATAATGGATTCCCGCCTGTACGGGAGTAATGAGGCAAGAAACATGAAAATCGTTAGTTGGAATGTAAACTCTTTAAACGTGCGCTTACCGCATGTGTTGGACTATTTAAAGGAACATCAGCCTGATGTGCTAGCATTGCAAGAAACCAAACAAACCGACAATAATTTTCACAAGGATGACTTGGAAGCCGCAGGTTATCATGTCGCCTTTCAGGGGCAGAAAACCTATAATGGTGTTGCTATCATCAGCAAACATCCGCTTGAAGATGT
>DQSL01000047.1 GCA_015663235.1 Mariprofundaceae bacterium | reverse complement strand
TATGAAATCGAATCTATGCGTCGCTTTGCAGGCTTGAAGTTGAACAAAGCTATACCTGATGAAACGACGATATTGAACTTTCGTCATTTCTTGGATGCCAATGCGCAGAAGAGTTGTTGTAAGCACAAAAAAAGAGGCGCTCAGTGAGCGCCTCTTTAGGAAATATCCGAACTTTCTAAAACTTAGAAAATTGAAAAGTGAGTTGATGAGAACATCAAGAACAACATTGGGATGGAAAGCAATGTGTTGATGCGAGAAGCCATCAATGCTTTTTTACCTGATGCTGCTTTGGTGTCTGCGTCTGCTTCAACAACACCAATAACTTTCTTTTGATTTGGCCAAATGATAAAGGTGACGTTGAACCACATGATGATTGCGAATGTTGCGCCAATCATAATATCAACAGTAATCGCTTTACCCAAGCTTGCGAACAAAATGATACCGAAAAGCAAAGTAGCGTGTGCACCCATGCGGAACCAGAACAATGCACGACGAACAATGCTGCCTTCTTTGAAAATATCAGCTTTGGTTTCAGGTGTTACGCCGCCCAAAGATGGTACTTGCACGAAGTTGAAGTAATAAAGTAAACCAATCCAAACGATACCAGCCAAAACGTGGAAGTAGCGTGAAAAGTCATACAAGCCAGGTAAATCGCCGCCTTTAGCAACTGCCGCGCCTAGAATAACTGCAAGTAGTACAAACCCTGCGATGATTGTTTTTTTGTGATCCATCAAAATTCCCATAAGTTTCTCCTCAGAAATAGTGTTAATAACCGCGCATTATAGTCAGGATTAAATCTTTGTCTTCTTAAAGATGTTACGGTTATTTTAAAGCCTCAACACCTTGCGCTAAATCAAAGTCTTTCATTGAAATTCCGCCTGCTTCATGGGTGGTTAAATCAATATCCACGCGATTGTACACATTAAACCATTCGGGGTGGTGATTGGCTTTTTCAGCCAGTATGGCAACTTGGCTCATGAAACCAAAAGCTGAAATAAAGTTGTTAAACTTAAAACTCTTGTGTAACTTTTCATCTTGGATACACCAAGACTTTTCTAAATCGAGGTTGAGCGTGTGAAGTTGTTGGTTAATTGTTGTTTCATTTAATTTTGTTACCACTTTTAGCTCCCTTGGTTGGAAAAATAATCTTTCCAGTATGTATCATGTTTTTTGAGACATTTTTTGGATTGTTTAACTTCTTTCATCCACTCTAGGTAGTGTAAACCAGGGGCAGGGCGCATCACACAGCCAGGATGATCATAATAATGTTTACGGTATTTAAAGAGGTGACCAAGTTCATGCACAGCAGTGTAGGCAATGGTATCAATCATTTCTTGGCGTGAATAATTGCGCCCGCGAGCTTGCTGGAAGAAGGGTGTGCTGCTGATAAATGGGTAAGTGGTCATCACGATTGCACCATCATAAGAAGTGTGACTTTTAGCGGCAAAACCACTGGTGATACCACCGCGCAAGGAGGTGTGTACGGTAGGGTAATATGCTTCAGCACTGGCAATCAGTTGATTGGTAATGATTAGGTCATATTTCGACTGCTGATTTATGATGTAGTCCCAAGCGATGTATTCGTTGTATAAGTCATCTTGTAGCAAGTCTTTGTGGTCATATTTGACTTTGATGCTTTTGATTTTTATCAACTTATCAATGTGTAAATAAGCAATTTGTTGTAATATATCTTGTCTGCTTTTTGAGGTGTCAATTTCATGGCTGTTGGTTTGATTTTTTACCCCTGCAATGATTTCTTCGAGAGATAGCTGGTCAAATGCGGCAATAAAACCATGATAAAGTACTTCTTTAGAGTGCTGCTCAGGTTTAAGCATGAAAGATTGCATTTGGGCATCGGAACGAATTTTTTGTTGATAAGGTTGAAATAAATCATGGATGGAAGTGATGTGTAATGGTTTAAATGTTAGCTTCAAATCTAAGCGCTGTTGAGTTACAAGTTTAATCTTATCTAAGACTTTTACGATGTCTTGTTGAGACAACTGTTCAAGCCTAGGATTGACGATATAAGCTACTGATATTTCAGCATGTTTTAAGGCTGTATTGCTCGTAGTGCAGCTGGTCAGCATGATGCATAAATACATGAAAACCAACCTTCTAATCATGACGCAGTCCTTTTTGTACAATAGCTCTGCCACCACCATATTTTACGGCGAAATAGTAAAGTTTTCGTGGTTTGAAGCCTTCAAGCATATCCAAAAACAATAAATCAACATCAGCTTTGGTGATGGGGATCGTGTCCAAGTATTGATACAACGCATCATGCACCATGGAGGCAAAATAAGTGTAGGGTTTCATGGTTCGGTAATTGACATGTCCATCAGGTGTTCCCAAGATGAAAAAGTGAAAAATACTAACCTTTGGCGTGCAACCATCCCAAGCGAAACCCGATTGATTGGCTTTGACGGTGACAAGTCCATCTTGACTAATTTCTAGCCATTCTGCGATGAAGGCTTGGTTGAGTTTCCAGTTGGTTTGGTGGGTATAGTCGTCGGTAATTTTGAACTTATAGGGAAAATCACTGTTGCGTGTGCGCTCTATGGGTTGCGGAAAATCATGCATACTTGCCCCCTTATTATTCAGAGGTTAGCAGAAAACTTTGCCTTGCGCATTCTTGCCCATTGATAACCAATGATAGTTCATGGCTGCCTGCATAGTATTTTCGCGTGGATATGGGTTTGAAGCTGAATGACTTTTCAATGCTTTTGTATGTTTCTTTGATATTGGATTCAGATATTTTGAACACTTTGCGAGATGTTTTGCCGTTGGCTTTCATAAAGTCGATGGCAAATTCTAACCGAAGTTTACCCAGTGGTTTGTCGCTGTTTAGTAGTGCTGAAAATTCAACCTTGCTACCCCACAAAACTTGCGGCGAAACGGTGAAGTTCTGAACTTGAACATGTTCGGTAGGTGTGAAACCAAACAAGGCTAATGTTTCAGGGTGGGCTTGTTTGAGAAGCGTGCGACACGCATGTTTGACCAACCAATCGGTATTGGCATCAAACCCAAGCCAAGATTTGGCAATATCACACACGATTTGTGGATGGTCTTTGGCGATGTCGTTCAAATTATTCGCCACACTTCGCCGCACATATAAGCTTTCATCATGTTTTAGTGTTTCTAAAATGTCTAAAATAGGTGATGGGTCTTGGACAAAAGCGGGCAGCTGCATCGCCCAAGGTAGGCGTGGACGACAACCTTCGGATGCCAAGCGGCGAACATGTTCATTGTCATGTTTTGCCCAAGCTTGCATGTGTTGCATGGTTTCTTTGGGGTATTTAATAATGAATGGGCGAATGGCAAATTCGGAGGATGAGTATTGCGTGAAATGCTCCAGTGCCTCCATAGAAATGTCATAGTGTTCCATACCATAAAGCTCGGCATATTCAGGGAAAAACATATGCGTAAATGTGTTGGAAAACTGACTGGATGCAGCTTTGAGTATGGGTATGGCTTGTTCGTAGTCGGGTAAACATTGATGCAATGATTCTGTGATATGCCGCATTCGTTGTTTAAGTTCTTTGGTGTTCCAGTTTTTATCAAAGATGAGCGCGTTAAACTTCTGTGTATCAAATGCAGGGTATGCTTGGGTCATGGCTGTGTTCAGCGCGTCGAAAAAGGTGTCGTTATATAAGTTCTTTAGCGGTTCAGGCATACTTCTTTATTTGGCGCTTGGCTTTGAAAAATGCGCGAAGTTGTTGGCTGCATTCCTCTTTTAAAATGCCTGAAATGATGGTGGGTTGATGGTTTAGCCTTTTATCGGATAAAGTTTGATACAAGGATGAAACCGCACCTGTTTTTTTATCATCTGCACCGTAAACTACTGTGCCGATGCGGGCATGAATGATGGCTCCAGCACACATGAGACATGGCTCTAGTGTCACATATAAAGTGCTGTTTAATAAGCGATAATTGCCAGTGGATTCAGATGCTTTACGTATCACTTCGATTTCAGCATGTGCTGAGGCATCGTGTTTAAAAATGGGCGCGTTATGTGCCATAAATACTTGCCCATCATCCGTGACCAACACTGCACCTACAGGCACTTCACCAAGCTCTGCTGCTTGTTGCGCTTGGTTGAGCGCAAGCTGTATATAATGTTCGTGGTTAAGTGTCATTTTGATTTAAGCTTGGGGTCAAATACATCTCTTAAACCTTCACCCAATAGATTGTACCCCAACACCGTAATCAAAATAGCTAAACCAGGGTAAACGGATAACCACCATGCAATTTGGATGTTATCTTTGCCTTCAGTGAGCATGTTTCCCCACGATGCCGTGGGTGGTTGCACACCAAGCCCTAAGAATGATAAACCTGATTCAATCAAGACTGCGCCTGCAATACCGAGTACGGCAGAGACGAGCAAAGGCCCCATGGCATTGGGCAACATGTACGACCACACCATGCGCAGCGGTGGCGTGCCAATGCTTTGGGCTGCAAGCACAAACTCACGCTCTCGTAAGCTTAAAAATTCCGCTCTGAGCAATCGCGTGACACCCATCCATGATGTGAGACCGATAATAATCATGATATTCCAAATGGATGGCTCTAAAAAGGCAATCACAGCCAAAATGAGGAAGAAAGTAGGAAAACACAGCACCATATCTGTCCAACGCATGATGATGTTATCCCATAAACCACCTGCATAACCAGCAACCGCACCCAAGACTATGCCGACCAAAAGGGCAATGCCCACAGCTACCAAACCCACAAGCAATGAAATACGCGCACCATACAAAAGCCTTGAAAAGACATCGCGCCCCAAGGTGTCTGTGCCGCACCAATGTTCAGCAGATGGCGGCAGCAGCATATCGCGAATCACGATGGCATCAGGGTCATATGGGGCAATCCATGGCGCAAAAATCGCCACGATAGAGACAAAGGCAACAATAGCTGCCCCTGCCATCATCAATGGATTTTGTTTGAGTGCGTTGAGCAAGGGTTATAACACCTCAGAGGCATGAGCTGCCAAACGCGAACGCTCGCTTTCTCTTAACATCACATGCCCTGAAAACTCCCAATCGGAGAATTGTTTGACTGCCAATGTTAAACCATTGGTTTGCGCGGTTAAGTAGGGGGTATCAATTTGGGCATTGTTACCCAAGATGATGATTTTAGAGCCTTCGCCCATGCGTGTGACCAAGGTTTTCATTTGGTGTGGGGTGAGGTTTTGTGCTTCATCTACGATTAACCAAGTACGGCTAAAGGTGCGCCCTCGGGCAAAGGAAAGCGCTGCGATTTCAATGCGATGTTGCCCTAATAATGAACCAATATCATTGGTCGGCTCATCCAAAAGATAGGATAAGTTGTCGGTGATTGCGCCCATCCAAGGTTCTAATTTTTCTTTTTCCGTGCCGGGTAAAAAACCAATATCTTGACCCATAGGTACGGTAGCACGGGTGACCAAGATTTTGTCGTACAAACCCATATCTAAAGTTTGATGAAGCCCTGCGGCAAGTGCCATCAATGTTTTACCTGAACCTGCCAAACCCATGAGTGCTACCAAATCCAAGTCTGCATCCATGAGTAAGTTCAAGCCAAGGTTTTGCTCAAGATTTCGAGCTTTAACACCCCAAACGGCATGACGTTCACTGCGATAAGAATAAATATCATCAAGGGTGATTTGTTCACCATCTATGGCTGTGCAGCGTAGAGACACTTCTTGTTCGCCAGGTAAAATCACAAAGCTGTGCATGAAAGGTAGTGGTAAATCTTTAGACCATTGCACAACGTAGCGATTGCCGTGGTCAATTTCGGATACCACCATATCTTTTGCCATGCTTTCCCACATATCATGGGTTAAATGAATATTGCCCGTGGATAACACATTGATGTCTTCGACCACGCGGTCTGATCGATAATCTTCTGTTTTAAGCCCTAAAGCACGCGCTTTGATGCGTAAATTGATGTCTTTGGAGACCAAAACAACCTTAGACTCAGGGTTTTTTTGCTGCAAACGCATGGTCACAGCAATGATGCGATTATCCGCCATGCCGTGGGTAAAGGCTTCGGGTAAACCATCGGTTTTATCATCCAGCTCAAAAAACAACCTGCCACCACCATTCAGTTTGAAGCCTTCTTCAAGCGGCTCTTCACCAGCACTAATCACATCCAAAGTGCGAGACACTTCGCGGATGTTTCGCGCAATTTCATCCATGCCACGCTTCACCTTGTCCATCTCTTCCAAGACCACGATGGGAATCACCACATGATGTTCATCAAAGCGCAGCAGCGCGTTGGGGTCGTGAATCAAGACGTTGGTATCCAATACATAAGTGTAGGGCGTGTTTTTGCTCATGAATCCTCCAAAGATATGTGATGACTTACTGGGTTCGGCGTTCGATGTGAATTTTCCGCACCACCAACAAAGCTTCGATGAGCACCCAAACTGCCAATGCAAATATGCTGAAGCCAACAGCGGCGACTGTCCACTGCTCTTTTTCAATTGCACCAGCCATGCCGATAATCATGCCTGCGATGGTTGTGCCGAGCACGAGTAACATGGGTAATAAAGTGTAAAGAATGGGTTTCTTTTTGCGGTATAAATAGATGGTCACGGTGAGCAAGGTTAATCCAGCAAGCACTTGGTTGGTGGTGCCAAATAATGTCCACAAGAATAACCCAGCAGGCTTGCCTTCCATTTCAAAGAAGGCGAAGAAACCCATGGCAGACACGGCGAGGAATGTTGCCAAATAACGATTTCCCAAAACTTTGACGTTGATGGTTTTGCCGATTTCTTGAATATTAAAACGTAATAAACGCGCACCAGTGTCCACCGATGTCATGGCAAATCCGACCACCACCACGCTGATAAATGCGGCAGCATAATCTAAGGGTACACCCAACTGGTGAATAAAGTTGGCATTACCCTGAATAAACACGCCAAGTTTCTGATGCAGCCCAACGGCCTGACTCCAAGAGCCATAAAATGCTTCCCAATCAGCGCGGCTGGAGAATGCGCCTGCGGTGGTGGCAAGCACAGCCAAGAGTGCGAGCAAGGATTCGCCAATCATGCCGCCATAACCAATCAAGGGTGCATCGCTTTCTTTGTCCAACTGTTTGGCGGTTGTACCTGATGCAACAATGCCGTGAAAACCTGAAACAGCACCGCAAGCAATCACGATAAACAAGAAGGGAAGCATGGGCGGCGCACCTTCAGGGTTGGGATTGATGGCAGGGGCAACCCACTCAGGGTCTAGGATGAAGAAACCAACCAGCATCATGGCAAGTGCCAAATACAAAAGAAGTGAGTTCAAGAAGTCACGTGGTTGTAATAAAAGCCACACAGGTAAAATGCTGGCAATAAAAGCGTAAATAAGCAGCGACCATGTCCAATCGGTGGCTGTGAAACCTGTGACTGGATTATCCAATCCCCACCAAGTGGTGATGAGCATGGCCACAAAACCCAGCCCAATCAACGGCCAAACGGGTAGGTTCTTTTTGTAGACCAAGAAACCAATTAGCATAGCAATCACCATCAATGAATAGGTGGGGAACACCGCTTCGGGGTGAGAAGTAGAAGGAATATTGGCAACATCAGGGGCGGCAAATAGACCAGAAATGACCAACACAAATACACCCATGGCAAGAGCAACAAGGAAGAAAATCACCAGTAAAAACAACAGGCGGGTGCGCGGTGAAATCACATCTTTGGCAATCGAACCCACACTTTGTCCTTTGAACCGAGAGGAAAGCACCAAAGCGGAAAAATCATGAACTGCGCCAATCAGAAGCGTACCAAACACCACCCAACATAAAGCAGGCAGCCAACCCCAAATCACAGCAATGGCAGGGCCAAGCATGGGGGCTAAACCTGCAATAGATGCGTAGTGATGTCCGAATAAAATGTATTTATTGGTAGGCACAAAATCCACACCATCGTTCATGCTGTGGGCGGGGGTGATGTTGCTGTCATCAAGCTCGAAAACTTTGCGAGCCAGCACACGTTTGGCATAAAAATGATAGAAAGTGAGATATAAACTGATGACAAGAATGGCCATAACTGCTGGAGACATAAATGATTACCCTTTGCTGCGAACAAATATAGTATTTCTGAATCGAAGGCGATACGCTAGCGCAAAATACAATGTCATGCGAAGGTTGGGAAATGAAACGAATTTTTTTGATTGGAATCATACTTTTGGCTTTGGTGTCATGCCAAGGTGAGTCGGATGTGTTGCTGAATCAACAAACATCAAGCCCTGTGGTGGCGAAAGTGGGTGATAAAGAAATATATGAAGCAGACATTGATTTTGAGATTATGAGCCTGCCGCAATCCATGCGTTATATCATGCAGGATGACGCGGCAAGAGCGCAGCTTTTGGACGTGATGATTAAGCGAGAAGTGGTAGCGCAAAAAGCGCGTGAGATGGGTCTAAACTTTGACCCTTTGCTGGCTTATCGTATGCGAAAAGCTGCCGATGAGGTGCTGATTCAGGGTGTGCACGACTGGCAACATGCGGATGTAAAACAACCAACAGATGATGAAATAAAGGCATATTATGAGAAACATGTGCAAGATTTTATTATTCCCAAACAAATTCATGCGCGGCATATTTTGGTGGCGGATAAACAAACAGCACTTGAACTTATCAAGCAACTCAAAGCAAACCCAGAAAGCTTTTCACAACTTGCAGCACAATTCTCAATTGACGACAGTACCAAGGGCAGGGGTGGTGACTTAAACTGGTTTGGACAGGGTGATATGGTGAATGATTTTGATAAAGCTGTATTTGCATTGAATGCAAACACAGCTTTGAGTTCGCCCATCAAAACCAAATTTGGTTGGCATATTGTGCAGTGGCTTGGCGAACGAGAAGAGCAAACGCCTACGTTTGAGGATGTGAGCGTTGAAATTCAAAGTATCCTTGAAAAACATGCTTTGGATGGTTGGATTATTCGCTTGTTGAATGAAGCGGACACCGAAGTGTTAAAAGATGAGTATCGTGTCCTCTAAATATCCCAATTAGGAGCTGCACGAAAGCATAGAGCACCCTGCTTTTTCTTTTGCCCAATCGGGGCGTTTTTGTGCATATTTTGTTTCATGTTCGGGTTGTTCATCATAAGGCTTTTTCAGCACTTCAAACAACTCATGTAACATGCTTAAATCGCCTTCATTGGCTTTATCAATCACAAGCTGTGCCAAATAATTACGCAATACATACTTGGGATTGACTTGATTCATGCTGGTTTTACGCGCATCTACGCCATCTTTTTTAATGTGTTGCACATAATTTTCAAACCAACTTGTCCAAACACTTGCTGCCTTGTCTTCAAGCTTATCCGTTGGATAAAAAGCATCATGCACTTTGCTTAAACATTGCTCGGCATCGTCTTCAATTTCAATATCTGCCAGCTTGCGGAAAAAGATGGTCATATCCGCTTCCATTTGTTCCAAATTGTTCATCAGTTGTTCAACCAAAGCTTTATCAAAGGTGTTTAAACCTAACTTTTGTTGCATCATCGCTTGCCAAGATTTTTTGTAGGCTGGGGCATAATTATTGAGTGTATCTTGCAAAGGTGTTGTATCTTCAAACAAAGGAGCAATGGCTTGCGCCAGCTTCATCAAGTTCCAGTGGGCGATATGAGCTTGTTTGCCAAAGGCATACCTATGGTTTGCCGCATCGGTGGTGTTGGGTGTCCAATCGGGATTGTAATCTTCCAGCCAACCATAAGGTCCATAATCAATGGTTAAGCCTAAAATCGACATGTTATCTGTGTTCATTACACCGTGGACAAAACCCACACGTTGCCAATGTATAATCATGGTTTTGGTGGTGTCGCAAACCTCAGCGAACCAACGTGTGTAAGTGTCCGTGTGGATGGTGTCGTTTTCAATCAAATGCGAAAAGTAGGTGCGGATGGTGAAGTCCAACAGTGTTTGTAATGTTTTGCTATCGCCTCGACTATTGAAAATTTCAAAGTTTCCAAAGCGCAAGAAAGACGGGGCAACGCGGCATACCACAGCCCCTTGTTCATACTCAGCATTTCCATCATAAAACATATCGCGCCACACTTCATCACCAGTCGCGCACAAGCTTAAAGCACGGGTGGTGGGAACATCCAAATGAAACATGGCTTCACTGCATAAAAACTCACGAATAGATGAGCGCAGCACAGCTAGCCCATCAGCGGTACGGGAGTAGGGAGTTTCGCCTGCACCTTTGAGTTGCAAGCTCCAGCGTTCGCCTTTTTTATTGATAACATCGGCAATGGTCATCGCCCGACCATCACCCAATTGCCCTGCCCAGTTGCCAAACTGATGCCCGCCATAACACATGGCATAGGGCTTCATACCATCCAGTAGCGCATTGCCTGAGAATACTTGGGTAAACACATCAGATGAACAGTCTGTTTCGCTTAAATCCAACATTTCTGCAACTTCTGGGCTGTGAATCAATAGCTTGGGTGTAGCCGTGCTTTTGGGGGACACAAAGGAATAACAAGCCTCAACCACTTGCCGACGCACGGTGTGGGTCACTGGGTCAGCAGGCAAGTTGTCGATAAAATGGTGGTCAAATTTTAAATGTTTCATATCAAAGGTTTCACAGTGAGATATTTAATGGTTGGCTCCAGTTGAGTCTAAGGCATCTTTAACCCGCATTATTCATAAATACTGCCGCGCCCTTGCTTGCCCCTTTATACGCAACAAATCTTTCATCAATTGTTCGCAAGCACAGCTACGAGCAATTTCTTCAATATGCGTTGCAAACAAAGTTTCGGCGCAATCATCACGACGATTTATGAATAATGCGAGTTAGCTGAATGTAGCAAAGAAAATCAATGCTGCATAGATGTTTACTCCTTGATTGTTATAGTCGCCGCATGTCAAAACCTACACACGATGCAAATTATGCAAATTTTCGCGCCAACAAAGCATTGGGTCAACACTTCTTGGTTAGTCAAAAAGCTATTCGCACTATTGCAGAAGCGATTCCTGTTGGCGAGAGCGCAATTGAAATTGGCCCAGGGCCAGGGGCGATTACCACATCGGTATTGGCTAGGGTGTCTCAGCTTACGATTATCGAAAAAGATGATCGATTTGCTGAATTTTGGCAGGGGAAAACCAGTGAGTACGCCAATCTAAAAGTTGCTCATGGTGATGTGATGGAAGTGTTGTCGGATGTGGTTCAAGCCGAACAGCCACAGTGGATAGTTGGCAATCTTCCGTATAATATAAGTGGACCTTTAACGGCTCTATTGGCTTCGTTTTCATTGTCGGGTGGGATGGTGTTGATGTATCAAAAGGAAGTCGGGCAGCGTATTGTGGCAGAAGCAGGCACAAAAATTTATGGTGGTTTATCGGTGTTGGTTCGCCACTTTTATGCGCCTAAGAAGCTGATTACATTGCCCCCCGGCGCATTTAACCCACCGCCCAAAGTGCATTCCATGGTGATTCAGCTTTTACCGCATGGCAACACACCCAAATGCAGCTATGAAG
>DQSL01000019.1 GCA_015663235.1 Mariprofundaceae bacterium | reverse complement strand
AATCCCATGACCGAATGACATTTAATTGGGTTGATGGTGTTCCTTTAATTTTTCTTGACTTCACCTGGTAAAGGTTGCCATCAGCAGTTTCAATATCTGCACTTGATCCTGATATTTCTAGAAGTCTGCCTCCGTAGTGTTTATGAGCGAGATATTCTGCATACTCACCAACGATATTGCTGGTTCTTCCCAACGCTGCCGCAAGCTTATTTGAATACTCGTTGAACTTTAGCCACAAATCTTTAACGTCTTCCATTGCTCTCTCTTTGAAATATAACATTGTTGATACGTGGAAAAAAATCCATGTATTTTTTCGTTATATATGGACATAGTCCCTCCGTATCCCGTATTATACTGGAAACACGGAGGTGTAGCATGTCCCGATTTCAAACGCGCGTCAATGAAAAGACCAAATATCGCCCAAGCTCCGAAAAGTTGATGGATCAAGTGCATGAAGTCCTTCGTTATCACCATTACGGAAAGCGCACAGAAGAGGCGTATAGCCGTTGGATCAGATGGTTTATCAAATATAATGGCACACGCCATCCACGTGATATGGGCAAACCTGAAATAGAAGCTTTTTTGACCTTTCTTGCTATAGAAAGAAAGCTTGCAGCTTCAACACAGAACCAGGCTTTAAATGGTATTGTTTTTCTTTATAGGGATGTGCTTGATTTACCTATTGCCAATGACCTTGTTGCGGCTCGTGCCAAAAAAGCGCCTAGGATTCCTGTTGTATTGAGTCAGTCTGAAATTCAAAAGCTATTTTTAGACATGGATGGCATTTACCTGCTTATCGCTAGAATCATGTATGGGGGAGGCCTGCGTTTGATGGAAGCCTTGCGCTTACGTGTTCAGGATATTGATTTTGAAAATGGTTATTTAATGGTTCGTTCGGGCAAGGGGGATAAAGACAGAACAACACTGCTTCCTAAATCCATTTATAATGAACTGAAACTACATTTACAGAAAGTGAGAAGAGGATTTGAGAGGGATTTGGAAGAGGGTACAGCTAATGTATGGCTACCGGATGCATTAGCCAAGAAATACCCTAAAGCAGCACAATCATGGGAGTGGCAGTATTTGCTGCCATCCAAATCACTTTCCACTGATCCGCAATCAGGTGAGATACGTCGGCACCATATTAATGAATCGGGATTGCAAAAATCAATTCGGAGCGCAGCAAAACAGGCAAAGATGAATAAACGCGTGACATCGCATACTTTACGCCATTCTTTTGCGACCCATTTGCTTGAATCAGGAACCAATATTCGCGTGGTGCAAAAACTCATGGGGCATGCTGATGTGAAAACCACAGAGATTTATACCCATGTGTTGCAACAAAACTTGAGGGCGGTGGTCAGCCCCTTGGATATGCTTTAAACATATTTATCAAATTAAATTGATAGGGGTTCAAGTCTATTATTCTATCCCTACCCTCCAACTACGACAAAAAGCCCACTTTGATTTCTCAAAGTGGGCTTTAATATCAAGCTAGTTTTTTGTATTTCATCCGATGCGGTTGCAAGGCATCTTTGCCCAACCTACGCTCTTTATCTTTTTCGTATTCGGCAAAGTTACCCTCAAACCATTCCACATGCCCCTCATCCTCAAAGGCGAGGATATGCGTGGCAACACGGTCTAAAAACCACCTATCATGCGAAATCACAACGGCGCAGCCTGCAAAATCAAGCAGCGCATCTTCGAGCGCGCGAAGAGTTTCCACATCCAAATCATTGGTCGGCTCATCGAGCAGCAACACATTGCCACCCTCTTTGAGCATCTTCGCCATGTGCAGGCGATTGCGCTCACCACCTGATAACATGGACACTTTCTTTTGTTGGTCGCCTCCTTTGAAGTTAAAGCGACCACAATATGCCCGTGAAGATACTTCAGCTTTGCCTAGCGTGATAAAATCAGAACCGCCAGAAATCTCTTCCCATACCGTTTTGTTATCATCCAAGGCATCACGCGATTGGTCAACATATGCCAGTTGCACTGTCTCACCCACAGTTAAATCACCCGATGTTGGCTGTTCTTCGCCTGTAATCATACGGAATAATGTGGTTTTACCCGCCCCATTCGCCCCAATCACACCCACAATACCACCACGCGGCAAATTAAAGTTTAAATCATCATACAACACCCTATCACCATAAGCTTTGCTCACTGTATCTGCTTTGATGACCACATCACCCAATCGCTCAGCAACAGGGATAAAGATTTGTTTGGTGGCATTGCGCTGCTGCACTTCTTTGCTTGCCAACTCATCAAAGGCTTTAAGACGCGCTTTGGACTTGGCATGTCTGCCCTTAGCGCCTTGACGAACCCATTCCAATTCTTGTTTGATGGCTTTCTGACGCGAAGATTCTTCTTTGCTCTCTTGGCTTAACCGCGCATCTTTTTGTTCAAGCCATGATGAATAGTTGCCTTCAAATGGAATGCCTTTGCCTCGGTCTAATTCAAGAATCCAACCCGCCACATTATCCAAGAAATACCTATCATGGGTTACGGCAACCACTGTGCCTGTGTAGTCATGCAAAAACCGCTCAAGCCATGCCACGGATTCCGCATCCAAATGGTTGGTTGGCTCATCCAATAAAATCATGTCTGGGTTAGACAACAACAAACGACAAAGGGCAACGCGTCTGCGCTCACCACCTGATAGCTTGGAAACATCCGCATCCCACGCAGGCAAACGCAATGCATCAGCTGCAATATCCAGCTTTCTATCCAAATCATGCCCATCAGCTGCATTGATAATGTCTTCAAGCTTGGCTTGTTTTTTGGCTAGCGCATCAAAATCGGCATCAGGCTCGGCATATTCAGCATACACGGCATCCAAGTCTGCTAAGGCTTGCACAACCTCTGCCACAGCTTCTTCAACATTGCCGCGCACATCTTTTGATTCATTCAACTCAGGCTCTTGCGCCAAATAACCAATCTTGATGCCATCGGCTGGACGAGCTTCACCCAAGATTTCAGTGTCTATGCCAGCCATGATTTTTAATAAGGTAGATTTACCTGAACCATTTAAACCCAATACGCCGATTTTTGCGCCAGGATAAAAGGATAACCAAATATCATCCAAGATTTTTTTCTTGCCGCCAACAACTTTGCCCACGCCTTGCATGGTGTAAATAAATTGATGTTCTGCCATGTGTTTCGTTCCTTTTATATCTTAATTTTTTCTTTTACCCATGGGATGTGAGCGATTCACTTCATCATGCAATTGATTACGTGATACATGGGTATAAATTTCTGTGGTGGTGATGTTCTCATGCCCGAGCAGGGTTTGCACCACGCGTAAGTCTGCACCATGATTGAGTAAATGTGTAGCAAAGGCATGACGCAACACATGTGGCGATGGCATGGGATAAATACCTGCTTGTTTGGCATGCTTATGCACACACTGCCACAAAGTTTGCCGTGTGATATGTGAACCACGGCTGGGAAAGAGGTGCACACTTTCACTTTTGCGCACTTCCAACCAACGCGAAAGCCAAATATCCGCTTCCTCACCATAAGGCACTTCCCTCTCTTTGTTGCCTTTGCCAATCACCCGCAAGGTTTGCTGAATGCGGTTGATGTTGTTAACCTTTAAGCTCGCCAATTCTGATACGCGAAGCCCTGTGGCATACATCAGTTCCAACACACATCTATCGCGCACACCTTTGGCTTTAGAGATATCGGGAGCTGCCAACAAATCTTCCACATGTTGTTCACTTAAATGCTTGGGCAAACGCAAAGCTTTCATCACTTTCGCCACATTTTGCATAGGGAAATCAGAACGCATCCTTTCATTTTGCAAATAATGAAACCATGTTGCCATGGCGCTGCGCTGGCGTTGAATCGAGCTATTGGCTAAACCTTTGCTTTGCAACAACGCCAAATAAGCAGTGACCTGCTTTTGTGTGGCAGTAAAAGCCGATGTTTTTTTATCTTTGCTTGAAATAAACCGATGAAAGCTGAACAAGTCATGCTGATACGCATCAACCGTCAAGCGCGACCAGCCGTAAAGCATAGCCATGCGCCTTAAAATACCTTCTATCTTGGTTTCTGTATCATGAGCTGCTTCTGCCATAGAAACAGAAGCTTAGCAGGTTTAGTGGGCTTCTTCTTCTTTTTCTTGGCGGAAGATTTCAGCATTTTT
>DQSL01000017.1 GCA_015663235.1 Mariprofundaceae bacterium | reverse complement strand
GAACAGATGAATCATGAATAAAGTGATGCTGGTTTTTATCGTGCTTGCAGGTTTAAGCGGCTGTGGTGCTTTGCATGACGGCAGCGGTTGGGAACACAATATGGATGACCAATCAGAATCCATTTTAGAACATAAACATTAAACAATAAGGAGAAAGAAAGATGAAGAAACAAACAATGATTTTAGCAAGTATGATGGTATTTGGTCTTGTCACTACCGCCCAAGCTGGTGAAGGGCACGATATGGATGGGCATGACTTGAAACAACATGCGCAACACGAAGGTGGTCACGCTGACATGAAGGGTCACACTATGGGCAGCCATGATATGGGCTCTCATGACAATATGAAACATGGCGACATGAAGATGGGTCAATCATCTGCCATGTTTTTAGAGAAAAAAGAAGTCGATGGTTATACCGTGAGTTTTCACATCATGCCTGTCAAAGATGGCATGGGGCATGGTGGTTCGCATAATCTAATGGTCAAAGTTGAGCAAGATGGTAAGGCATTGTCTGATGTGGTTATCAATTCCAAAGTGTTCCACCCGAACAATTCATCCGAATCAAAAATGTTAATGAAAATGGGTGATTGGTATATGGCAGGTTACGACCTTGGTCATGCGGGTAAACACGGCATCATGGTTTTATTTAAAACTGCAGATGGCAAAAAACATAAAAGCAGCGTGTATTACACAGAGGAGAAATAATATGGATAGGCGTTTTTTTCTAAAAGCCAGCGCCACAGGTGCTGCGGGTTTAGCTGTTTCATCATTGGTTAGCGGATGTGGTATGGGTGGTGGTATGAATTCATCCAGTGGTGTATTTTTAAATACAGGTGTGTTTACACGCCCATTTTTTACCCCGCCAGAGTTGCTGGGAACGGTGAATGGTGTAGGGCGTAAAGTGTTCGACTTGACTATGCAAACAGGAACGGAAAAGTTTACGGGGCAAGGCATCACCAACACAATGGGTATCAATGGCAACTTTTTAGCGCCTACGCTGCGCATGGTTGATGGTGATAATGTGGACTTGAATGTGACCAACCAAATTGGACAAACCACCACATTACATTGGCATGGGATGCGCGTGCCTTCCAATATGGATGGTAGCCCGCATCAAGAAATCTTAAATGGCACGACGTGGAATGCGGCATATTCGGTGAATCAAAAAGCGTCGACCAACTGGTATCACCCTCATGCACATGGCACAACTGCACCGCAAGTGTATGCAGGGTTGGCGGGCATGTTGATTGTGGATGATGTGGAAACATTGGCACTGGACTTACCCAAAACCTATGGCACAGATGATTTTCCAGTCATTGTTCAAGATAGAGATATGACTACGGATGGCACATTTGCTTATAGCACAACACACATGGAAATTATGCAGGGTAAAAAGGGCAACACGATATTGGTAAATGGGGTGATTGACCCCGTGCTTGATGTGCCTGCCAAGGAAGTTCGCTTTCGTTTATTGAATGGCTCGAATTCACGAATTTATACATTCAAATTGGATGGCGGCAGGGTATTCAAACAAATTGCCACTGAGCAAGGTTTGTTGGCATCCCCTGTGAACCTCACTAGCATCACCATGAGCCCTGGCGAACGCGCTGAAATCGTGGTGGATTTCTCAGCATTACAAGGACAAGCCGTGTTGTTTCAAGATGCGAGTTCGGGCATCAGTTTGTTCAAAGCCAATGTGGTGGCAAGCACCATTGCTGCAACCACAACACCAGCAATACTCACCACACTTGCACCATTGCAACGCAATCAAGCAGTGCGCTCTCGCCCATTTGTGTTGTCTATGGGACAAGGCAATGTGTATATCAACAACAAACAAATGGATTTAAATCGGATTGATGAATCCTATGCACTAAATGATATTGAAATTTTGGATATTCAAAACACATCGAACATGGATCATAACTTCCATATTCATGGTGCATTTTTTCAGCTCTTAACGCGTAACGGCGCAGCCCCCAGTGTGTTTGAGACAGGCTTGAAAGATACGGTTTATTTGCCAGCAAATAGCCGCGTTGAAGCGATAATACAGTTCACCAATCATACTGCCAATGCAGCCGCACCATTTATGTATCACTGTCATATTTTGGAGCATGAAGATGCAGGCATGATGGGGCAGGTTATTGTGGTATAAAATGGATGCAAACAGGAGTGATATGATTCAAGAACACCATACTTTAGAAGACAAGCAAGGCTATCACCCCGTTACGCGTTGGTTACATGCAGGTTTGGTCTTGGGTGTTATCTTTCAATTGGCTGTCGCATCAATGATGGCTCACCCTGAGCATGAACATGGTGGAGAGCGCCAAGCGCATGGTTCACCCGCTTTGCAAGAAAGTAAACGGGTCAATGAGGTGGCGAGAGAGGCGGTAAGTGGGGAGCAACAGCATCATGCCCATGAACATGCGGAAGTGAATTTTAAACCTGTTGAAACAGCCCATGTAACACACGTAAAAGATGAGTTTGGTGCATTTTTGATGCAAGCACATCGTACCGCAGGTTTGCTGGTTGTTGTTTTTGTGTTTTTAAACCTCATTTGGGCAATTTTGCGCCGAGGAAAACCTAAAAATCGTCAGATTTCAGTTTTATTTTCACAACATCATTGGCGTGAAGCTTTGAGCATAGCCAAACGCCTGCCTTTGATGCTGATTGGCAAATCTCCAATGGTTGAGTCAGGTAATGCCTTGGCTTTAATCGTTGAAATGTTGGGTTTGCTTGTCATGACAGCGATGGCACTCACAGGGTTGGTCATTTGGAATATATGGGCAGGGCTTGGTAGTCCTGTGTCTGCTCAAGCTGAGTTGTTGATGCAGGTTCATGGCATGATAGCGACTGTACTGTTTGTCTACTTAGCAGGTCATGTTTCAATGGCATTATTACATGTCCGCTCAGGAGACAATGTGTTTGCACGTATCGTTCCTTTATATTCAAACGGTAAGGGCAAGAAAAAGAAAGGCTAGGTTGCATGGAGGTGTAGTATGAATATGGATCCAGTATGCGGTATGAAAGTAAAGCCTGAAACAGCGCGTTATACGGCATATCATGAGCAAGATTGGTTTTTTTGCAGTGAGAAGTGTCAACATAAGTTTGAAGATAATCCTGAGCAGTACACGGTTGACCCTGTGTGTCAGATGTTTGTCAAACCAACAGCGATTCACCGTGTTAAACATGCAGATACAACCTATCGCTTTTGCAGTGAAAAGTGTTTCTCCAAATTTTCAGCAGCACCCGAAACTTACCTAGCCAAACATGAAAGCTGCGAACACCAAACATCATCTGAAGTTGAACACGTCAGTGGTTCGGGGAAATACACTTGCCCCATGCATCCTGAAGTGGTGAGTGACAAACCTGATTCATGCCCCAAATGTGGTATGGCATTGGAGCCGCGCACGGTTTCGGCAGAAGATGACAATACAGAACTGAATGATATGAGTCGCCGCTTTAAGGTGAGTGCAGTGTTGTCTATACCTGTGTTTATTTTGGCTATGGTGGCTGATTTGGCACCATCTTGGTTGCCATCGGTTTTGAACTACAATCAGATGTAGAAAAGCACATCTCATACCTTGATGCTTCCATCGACAAAACCAAAAAGAAAATACGCGATCATATTG
>DQSL01000072.1 GCA_015663235.1 Mariprofundaceae bacterium | reverse complement strand
TTTCGTTAAATAGCGATGCTATTCGCCTCAAATGCAGCTGAAAAGCACCTCAACCCCATGGTTTTTCGCTACAATCGTTTAAGTCCGACAGACTCCTAGTACGGATTTCGTATCAAGTAAGGCATAAGAAGGTTTTACAAACGCTGCGAAACTCTGCGTCCTCTGCGGTTCAAAGCTTTTGATGCAATCTTTTTATATTTTTATAAGCTACGGCTTATGTTGAAGATGTTGTTGCCCGAATTGAAAAATAAGCCGCTTGGTTTGCAAGCTTATATTTCCTATGCCGATGATGAAGCGGCTTTAAAGCGTATTGTTGCGGCATTGGTAGCGCAAGGTTTGCATGTTGTGGCAGTCGAAGATGTATCAGGTGGTTGGAAGCTTGGATTAAGTGTTGAGCAAAGCCAAGCTAGCAAAGATTTGAGCCAACAATTTAGAGTTTTGTCCGAACAAGTAGGTATTGATATTGCATTTGTCGATGCCAAGCCTGTGCCAAGTTTAGAACAAGCGGGCATTTTGTTTATGGATATGGATAGCACACTCATCCAATGCGAATGTATTGATGAAATTGCTGATTTCTTGGGCATTAAAGATGAAATTGCTAGCATTACGCAAAGAGCAATGGAAGGTGAGTTGGACTTTTCTGAATCATTGGTTGCGCGAGTGAAATTATTGGCAGGTTTGGATGAATCTGTGCTGAAACAAGTGTATGACGAGCGCATTCGTTTGACTGAAGGTGCGGAAAAATTGATTGAAACGGTGCATCAAGCAGGTTGGAAGGTCGGGCTGGTATCGGGTGGCTTTACGTATTTCACGGCATTGCTGCAAGAGCGTCTAAGCCTTGATTTTGTGGCAGCCAATACCTTAGAAATTGTGGATGGAAAACTTACAGGGCGTGTGCTTGGTTCGATTGTCGATGCAGAAATTAAACAAGCGTTATTAAAGCAACAAAGCAAAATGTGGGGCATTGATTTGGCAAACTCTATGGCTTTGGGCGATGGGGCGAATGATTTGCTTATGCTAAATACAGCGGGCGTGGGTATTGCATTTCATGCCAAACCTAAAGTGCGCGAGCTTGCGCCTTATGCCTTGAGTGCGGGTGGTTTAGACCAAGCGTTGCACTTATTGACTGGGATGAGAAATGGTATGAAGAATGGCGGTGAGATATGACAATTAAACGCATATTGATATATCCCGAAGATTGTTTGAAGCAGGTGGCAAAACCTGTGAAAATATTTGGTGACCCTGCCTTGCATGAGCTGGTGCAAGATATGTTGGACACCATGTATGATGCGCCAGGTGTGGGACTTGCAGCACCGCAAGTTGGTGTGTCGCTGCGAGTTGCCGTCACCGATGTGTACTGGCGCAGTGAAGAAGCTGAAGGCAAACGCGAGCATCAAGTGTGGATTAATCCTGAATTCACTTGGAAAAGTGATGAAACTGAAATCACCGAAGAAGGCTGTTTGTCGTTGCCTGAAATCTACGGCGATGTGGAGCGACCCAATGCTGTGCGCCTGAAATGGTTTGACCTCGATGGTAAAAAACATGAACAAGATTTTGATGGTTTCCAAGCCGTAGCTTTGCAACATGAGTTTGACCATTTGGATGGCAAAGTGTTTATTGATTATTTCAGCCCGCTTAAACGCCGCATGATTACCAAGAAACTGAAAAAGAAATACCTTTCATGATTAAAGTTGTATTTGCAGGCACACCTGCCTTTTCTGTGGCTTGCTTGGATGCATTGATGCAATCCGATGATGTGGACGTGGTGGGGGTAGTGTCGCAACCTGACCGCAAATCGGGGCGTGGTATGAAGCTCACCCCTTCACCTGTTAAAAAAGCGGCATTGGCTGCAAACATTGATGTGATTACGCCTGAAAAACTACGTGAGAATAAAGAAGCTTTGTTATGGTTGCAGGAAAAGGATTGTGATGTTTTGGTGGTGGTGGCATTTGGCATGATTTTGCCTGTGTCATGGCTTGAAATGCCCAGGGTTTCCCCCATCAATATTCATGCTTCATTGCTTCCACGCTGGCGCGGAGCAGCGCCGATTGAGCGGGCATTGTTGGCTGGTGATAAAGAAACAGGCGTTTGTATTATGCAAATGGAAGAAGGTTTAGACACTGGCGGTGTGTACCTTGAAAAACGCTTGCCGATTACCGAAGAATCCACAGGTACTTTGCTTTGGGAAGCTTTACAAAGTTTGGGTGCACAAGCTTTAGTTGAAAGCTTGCCTAAGATTGTATCGGGCGAGTTACAACCTGTGCCACAAATCGAAGAAGCTTTGACCTATGCCAAGAAAATCACCAATGATGAACGCATTGTTGATTGGTCGCTTGATGCGGATTATATTGAAAGACTGGTGCGCTGTTTCACACCCAAACCTGGCGTGCGCACTGCACATCAAGGTAAGATGTTGAAAATCATCGCAGGTGTTGTTTTAGAGGGCAATAGGAAGCTGCAGGCAGGTATTGTGGTTGATGTTAAGCAGGGTTTGGATGTAAGCTGTGGAAATGAAAAAGTTTATCGCATTACACATATTCAACCTGAAGGCAAAAAAGCCATGAATGCGGCGGACTATTTGCGCGGCGCGCAAATCAAGGCTGGGGAAGTGTTGTCTTGAAAAAGTCTGGTATCGTTGTATCTGTTGAAAAGGGCGATGTTGTGATTCGTGCTAAACGTGAATCGTCTTGTGGTTCATGTGCTGGAAAATCAGCTTGCGGCACATTGGGTTCGTGGGACATCAAAAAGAAAGATAAGAATGATTATGATATTCGGTTGCCCAATGTTTTGAATGCCAAACAGGGTGATATGGTGACCATAGAAGTGCCTGACCAATTGATATTAACCGCAAGCATGACGTTTTACGGGTATCCTGTGTTGGCATTTTTGATGGCTGGTGGATTAAGCTTTCAGATGGCTGAAAGTATGGGTTGGTCAGGTGACTTGTTTTCTGCGCTTGGTGGTCTTGCAGGGGCTGGGCTGATGTGGACATGGCTGATGAAACGCCCAAACTTGATGCAAATGCCCGAGATGATTGAAATTCAACGCCAACAAGCATATAAAGTTTCATGATAGCTTAATCTTGTTCGCGGCAAGCTTAGCCTTGTCAGACAATGAGTTTGTAGATTTAAGGAGAAAACCTTTGAAAATGATGATAAAATATACATTGATTGCAGCGACATTATTTGTTTTGCCCAGTTTGGCACTCGCTATCCCCGATAGTTTTGCGGATTTGGCAGCAGAACAGAAAAGTTCAGTGGTTAATATCAGCACCACGCAATATGCCAAAGCCCCCAAGCTTCGCTCACCTTTTGGCAATATGCCAGGTTCACCTTTCGATGATTTCTTCCGTGGCTTTTTGGATCAAATGCCACAGCAAGAGCGTCATGCTTTAGGCACAGGCTTCATTCTTTCTAAAAAAGGTTATATCGTGACCAACAATCATGTGGTGAAAGATGCCGATGAAATTGTAGTCACCAACAGTGATGGTGAAGAATTTAAGGCAGAACTGGTTGGCACTGACCCCAAGTTGGACTTGGCATTGCTTAAAATTGAAAGCAAAGGTTTGCGGGCTGTGAAGCTGGGTGATTCCGATAGAATGCGCGTAGGTGATTGGGTGGTAGCGATTGGTAATCCTTTTGGTTTGGAACAAACGGTAACGGCAGGCATTATATCCGCCAAAGGGCGGGTGATTGGTTCTGGCCCTTATGATGATTTTATTCAAACCGATGCCGCAATTAACCCAGGTAATTCAGGTGGCCCACTATTTAACGTAAAGGGTGAAGTGATTGGTATCAACACCGCAATTTATTCGCAAAGTGGTGGCAACAATGGCATTGGTTTTGCCATTCCGATTAATTTAGCCAAATCCATATTTAAAGAGTTGAGAGAAAATGGACATGTGCAACGCGCAAGGCTTGGTGTGCGCATTCAGGATGTGAATAAAGCAACCATGGAAGCTTTGGGTTTGAAAAATCGCCAAGGTGCGCTTGTGCCTCAAGTTGAAGCAGGTTCTGCAGCTGATAAAGCGGGCGTTCAAGCTGGCGATGTGATTGTTTCCGTTGATGGCACACCGATTCGCAAGTCACATGATTTACCGATTAAAATCGCAAGACATCAACCTGGCGATAAGGTTGTGTTGGGTGTGATCCGTGATGGCAAGCTGAAGAATATTCCAGTGATTGTGGAAGCCATGCCAGATGATGAACATGTAAGAATGAGCAATAAGAAAAAAGCGATTGCTCAACATGGCATTGCGGTTGAACCTTTAACTGAGCGCAAAGCTGAGCAATTGCGTTCGCGGGTGCAAACAGGTGTGTTGGTGAAACAAGTGCGTCGTGGTTCGCCAGCAGCACGAGCTGGGGTTGAACGTGGTGATGTGATTATGCGCATTGATGGGCATGAGATTAAAAACATCCGAAGCTTTGAAAAATATGCGGCGAAGCTAAGTGCAGACCATGCTTTGCGTATACTTTTGGACAGACGCGGTGACCAAGTGTTTGTGATTGTTGTCGCACCCAAATCCAAATAATGCCAGTGCTTCCTTTATTGCAAATGATGACGCGGCAAGGCTGTTCGCTTTGTGATGATGTTTATATTGCAGGCGACTTGGCGCAGCGCGAAGGTTTATGCCGCTTTGAATCGGTGGATGTTGATGCCGATGAAATATTAAAAGCGAAATACGGGCTTGATGTACCTGTGCTTTTGATTGATGGCGTGGAACATGCAAGGCATTTTGTAGAATACCCCAAATTGATGGTTGCTTTGCGAGCAGCTCAAGGAAAAAACAATGAATAAACGAGTAATCATGGCAATTTCAATATTGGTTGTAGTTGTTGTTGGCATGTCAGTGTTGATGCCGGATGCAGTGAAACCTGTGCGTGCAGGTGATGCGGTGAAGCCGATAAGTTTACCTAACCTGCAAGGGGAATTGCAGGGTTTGCCTGAAGGTAAAGTGGTGTTGCTCAATTTCTGGGCAACATGGTGTCCACCTTGTCGCGAAGAAATACCATCTATGGTAAAACTGTATGATAAGTATAAAGATCAAGGTTTTGAGATTGTCGCAGTGTCTGTCGATAAACGCTATGATGATGTGGTACAATTTGTGGCTGAGCAAAACATGTCGTTTATGGTCTTGCACGACCAAGAATCGAAAGTTTCTCGGGATTACGCTGTTTTCCGCTACCCAGAAACATTTATTGTTGACCGAAACGGTGTTGTCCGCCATCACTTAAACGGTGCGGTAGAATGGTTTGAACCGAAATACCTTGATTATATTGAAAAACTTTTGGCAGAACCTGTTGCTGAAAAATCTGTGCAGCCTGTGCAATTATAAGTGTGAAACAGCTTGAAACCCAGCAGCGAATCCATTGGCTTCGTGGCAAACTTAAAGGGCATAATTACCAGTATTATGTCTTGGATGAACCTAAGATTTCCGATACTGAATATGATGTTTTATTGCGCGAGTTGGATAAACTTGAACAAGAACTTGGTGAAGATGTTCCTCAAGATTCACCCACACAAACCGTTGGTTTTAAACCAGACACAGCCTTTTCCAGCCGTCAACATGCAGTACCCATGCTTTCGCTTGCCAATGCTTTTTCCGATGAGGAAATAACTGACTTTTTGCGCAGGCATAAGGATATATTGGGTGATGATGTAAACATGCAATATATTGCTGAGCCCAAAGTGGATGGTTTGGCAATCAACATTTACTACGAATTTGGACAAATGCTATATGCTGCAACCCGTGGAGATGGCATTGCAGGTGAGGATGTGACCGATAATATCCGCTCAGTTGCAGGTATTCCGTGGTCGTTAAGTGATGTACCTGATAAGTTTGAAGTGCGCGGCGAAGTATACATGTCCAAGGCTTCTTTTTTGGCATTGAATCAAAAGCAACAACAGACAGGTGATAAAGTATTTGCCAATCCGCGCAATGCTGCTGCGGGTTCACTGCGCCAGCTTGATGCCAAAGTGACAGCCAGCCGAAAATTATCTTTTTTTGCCTATGCCACAGGTTTGGGTGGTGAAGTGTTTGCCCAAAGCCAAAGTGAGCTACTTAAGAAGCTTGGTAAGCAGGGTTTCTCCACACAAAACACAACTGTGCTAGAAGATGAGCAAGCCATGTTGAAGTGTTATGAAAAGTGGCAAGAAAAACGTCCCAGCTTGGATTATGAGATTGATGGCTTGGTGTTTAAAGTCAATGATTTTAAACAACAAAAGATGTTGGGTGTAGTAGCACGCGCACCGCGTTGGGCGATTGCCTATAAATTTCCCGCTGAAGAAGTTGAAACAACTGTTGAAGCCATCACTTGGCAGGTTGGGCGCACTGGGGTGATAACACCTGTTGCCAATATGAGGCCTGTATTGGTGGCAGGCGTGATGGTGTCGAGAGCGACCTTGCATAATATTCAAGAACTTGCGCGTAAAGATGTGCGTGTGGGTGATAAAGTGTTGATTCGCAGGGCGGGAGATGTGATTCCAGAAGTGGTGAAAAGTTTATCTACTACAGTAAAAAATCGCGCTGAACCTGCGTCCACACCCAAACAATGCCCGGTTTGTGATGCGGCAGTTGAACAAGAGGAAGGTGAGGCGGCGATTCGTTGCACAGGTGGTTTATCTTGCTCCGCACAACTAAAAGAGCGCATTAAACATTTTGTATCGCGTGATGGTTTTGATATTGAAGGTTTTGGTAGTAAATTGGCAGCAGCTTTGGTGAATAAAGGTCTGGTGCAAACAATGGCTGATGTTTTTAGCTTAGATTATGCAGAGCTATCAAAATGGGAAGGTATGGGTGAGAAAAAAATAACCAACCTTAAACAAGCCATTGAAAGCCGAAAAAACATAGCAGTATCTCGATTTGTGTATGCGCTTGGTATCAGGCATGTGGGGCAGGCAACTGCCACAGCGCTGGCGCAACACTTTAAATCATTAGCGGCATTGCAAGTTGCGAGTGCAGAAGATTTATTGGCAGTTCACGATGTAGGCATTGAAGTGGCAGCATCTTTATTGCACTTTTTTGCCGAGCCGCATAATCAAGATGTGTTGCAAG